>NZ_JBEPDH010000013.1:0-148606 GCF_040300245.1 Nocardioides sp. NPDC000445
CTCGCCGGCGCCTCCGGCACCAAGGGCACCCTCGACCTCGAGGTCGCCGACAAGCTCCTGGCCAAGATCGACGAGATCGCCGAGATCTTCTGGGCGACGAAGAAGGCCTGAGCCTCTCTCGATTCAGCCCTTACGCCACAGCCGCTCCGTTCACGGGGCGGCTGTGGTGCGTTAACGGCGCGGCGAGGCCGGTCTCGTTGCATAATCGTCGGGACTCCCACAGAAGGACTGATAAACCCAGATGCCCCAGGTCGAGCTGCGCCTTCCCGCAGAAGGCGCTTACGTCTCCGTGCTGCGTACGACCACCGCCGCGCTCGCCGCGCGCCTCGACTTCACGCTCGAGGACATCGAGGACCTGCGGATGGCGGTCAGCGAGGCGGCGGCGATCTGCCTGGAGTGCGCCGCGGACGCCGCTGACCTGGACGTCGTCTTCGACCTGGGCGAGGACACCATCGGAGTCACCGTGACCACGACCTGCGACGCCGAGGCGGAGATCGACGAGGAGAGCTTCGCCTGGCAGGTACTCACCACGCTGGCCAGGGAGGTCACCGCCACCCCCGACGGTGATCAGCTCAGGATTTCCCTGGTCGCGGGAGCGACCCCGCTTGGAGCCGCGCGCTGACATGGCGCAGGAGACGATTCGGTCGTCGAGGTCCAGGAGCACCAGCGAGGTGGATGACGCCCGCGCCCGCTCCCGCGAGCTCTTCAGGGCCCTCGCCGGGCCGGACCTGCCCGACGCGGAACGGACCGCCGCTCGCGACGAGCTGGTCCACCTCAACATGGCGCTGGTCGAATACTGCGCCTCCCAGTTCTACGGCCGCGGCGAGCCGCACGAGGACCTCGTCCAGGTCGGCGTCGTGGGCCTCCTCAACGCCGTGGACCGCTACGACCTCTCCCGTGACGTGGAGTTCTCGACGTACGCGGTGCCCACGATCCTCGGCGAGATCAAGCGCTACTTCCGCGACAGCCGGTGGGCCGTCAGCGTGCCGCGCCGTCTTCGGGACCTGCAGCAGAACCTCCGCGACGCCACCGCGGAGCTCTCCCAGGAGCTCGGCCGCTCCCCCACGGCCCGCGACCTCGCCACCCGGCTCGGGGTCAGCCTGGAGACCGTCGTCGAGGGCCTGGAGTCCAGCAACGCGTACGCAGCGCTGTCCCTCGACTCCGAGAGCGACGAGACCGCGCCGATGCTCGACTCGCTGACCGCCCACGACCTGCGCCTGGACGACGTCGAGGTGCGGGAGTCGATCAAGCCGGTGCTCGACAGCCTCTCCGCGCATGAGAAGCAGGTGCTGATGCTGAAGTTCTTCCGCAACAAGACCCAGACCGAGATCGCCGCCGAGCTCGGGGTCTCCCAGATGCAGGTCTCCCGGCTGCTCAACCGATCGCTCACCCAGCTCCGCAAGGCGCTGGAGGAGGACTAGCGACGTACCCGAACGAGCTCGGGTGGTTCCGGCGGGTCGCCGGCCTGTGTACCGACCTGTCGGACGCGCGGCTGAGGACTTTGGCGTTGTTCGACGGCGACCTTCGGCACTGTGTGGAGATCTCAAGCGCTGCCTAGCGTGATCAGAGATCGTAGGAGGTCGCCATGCAGGGATTTTTCATCTGGGGAGCGTTCACCGTCGGGGTCGCAGCGTTCTGTGTCTGGAAACCGCAGGCAGCGCGGATCTTCGTCGGCCTCTTCTTCGGCGCGATGGCCCTGGGTATCCACGGAGCGCTCATCCTCACGAACCCAGAGAGCTATGTCGACTTCGCCGGCGCAGCACCATGGGCGATCTATCGGGAGGTCGGAACGGCATTGACCGAGCCGAACCCGCTGGCCTTCGGCATCTTCATGCTCGGCTTCGAGACCGTCATCGCTGCTCTCATCCTGAGCCGGGGTCGAGCCGTCACCTGGGGCCTGCTCGGCGCGATCCTCTTCCTGATCGGGATCGCCCCGCTGGGACTGGAGGAGGTGCCGAACATCATTCTCGCCGCAGGTATCGGCTTCCTCCTCACCCAGGAGTTCCGCACCGACGCGTGGACCATGCTGCGCCGACACCGGCGTCCCCGTTCCCAGACGGCCGAACGTGAGGTCACCACACCTCGTGGACGTGGAGACGCAGCAGAGGTCAAGGCGCGATGACGCGCCCCAACAAGGTCCTGCTCGGACTGTTGCTGTTCAACGGCTTGAGCGCGACGGCTGGGGGCCTCGCCCTCATGACGGACTGGATTCCCGAGCAGGCGTCCTGGGTCCGGGGCACCGACTTCCCCAGCAACTACTTCCCTGGCGTGATCCTGATGGCTCTCGTCGGCGGCAGCTCTCTGATCGCCGCCGCTGCCCTGCTGAAACGCAGTGACGGCTGGCAGCTCGCCAGCATCGTTGCTGGAACGATCATGGGCTTCTGGATCGTCGGCGAGATCGCGTCGATCCGTCACTTCCATCTCCTGCAGCTGCTCTACTTCGCGACTGGTGCGCTGGTCGTGACGTGGACGCCGGCACAGCAGACGGAAGAGGCTTCCGCAGAGGTCGAGGAGCCCACCTCCTCGTCGACGGCCCGGCGACAGGTGCGTGATGGCGATGCGAACGCCACGGAGTGAGGACCTCGGACGGTCCGCCGTGGTGAGCCCCAGGACCCGACGCCTCTGCGTCGCCGTTGCTGCATTGGTGGTGGTCGCGGCCGTTCCCACGTTCTTCGTGGACGGAGTTCTCAACGGCCCGCCCGTGATGAACGGCTCCGCGCGCGGCACGGCGCTCACCATGTTCGCCCTGGCGCTCCCGGTGCTCGCGGTCGGCGTGGTCACCTCGATCTCCGGCTCGGTCTGGGGGCGGGCCGCGCTCATCGGCGCGCTCGGCTACCTCACCTACAACGCCACCCTCCTGGCGTACGCCACCCCGTTCAACGAGCTGTTCCTGGCCTACGTCGCGCTTCTCGGGCTGTCGCTGTGGTCACTGGTCAGCGCGTTGCTCGACCCTCTGCCGGTCCTTTCGCCGGGGAGCAGGCTGCCAGCGCGTGGCATCGCCGCGTTCATCCTGACCGTGGTCGCACTCAACGCACTGGCCTGGCTGCGGTTCGTCGTACCCGATCTGGGAGAGGATCCGCCGGACTTCCTGGCCGGGACCGGCCTGACCACCAACCCGATCTATGTCCAGGACCTCGCGGTCTGGCTGCCCGCCCTGGCGATCGTGGCCGTGCTGCTCTGGCAGCGACGGCCCGCCGGCCTCTTCCTCGGTGGAGCCGGACTCTTCTTCTGGGAGATCGAGGCGATCGGGGTCGCGGTCGACCAGTGGTTCGGTCACCGCGCCGACCCCACCTCAGACGTGGCGACCCAGGGTGGCGTCGCCTTGTTCGCCGTGCTAACCGGGGTGACCCTCGTCCCGCTGATCCTCTGGTTGCGTGCGGTCCTGTCGCGCTCTTAGCGCTCCTCGAGCGCGGCGATGCTCGGCGGCGCGAAGATACCGACGAGGGCGACGACCGCGACCAGCGCCAGCCCGCCCGCGATCGCGAGATCGTCGCGGAGGTTCCAGGCCAGACCGAGCACGATCAGCTGGACGAGCACCAGCGGCGCCCGCGCCCACGACTCCAGTCGCCAGAACATGGCGGCACACCAGCCGATGCCGGCGGCGCAGAGCAGGAAGAACAGTCCGCCCGCGATCGCGGTCGTGAGCGAGGCGGCATCGGGGATGCGTACGAACTCCAGCGCTCCCCACACCAGCATCGCCGCGGTCTCGACGCCTGCGGCGATCACGGTCAGCAGGAGGGTCCAGGGGCGATGCGGCGCGGTCACCTCAGCAGCCTAGAACCCTCGCCAAGCCTCAGAAAATCCGCAGTAGCATACACCACGGGATTTGCGGGTAACTCACCGCGTTACCGAATTGTCTAGCCCCAGGAAGACTGAGTGTTACGGTCCGGTGACGAACCAGACACTGGTTAGGGGTTGTTTCGGCGTCCATTTCTTGGAACTCTAGAGACCAGCACGCACGTGAAGACATTCACACATCCCCGCCACGTGCCGACTCGCAGGGTCTCGAACCACCAGGGCCTTGCCCATCCTACGTCAGAAAGAGGGTCTACCCAGCCATGGATTGGCGCCACCGTTCGGCTTGTCTCGATGAAGACCCGGAACTGTTCTTCCCCATCGGAAACACCGGTCCGGCCATCCTCCAGATCGAGGAAGCCAAGCAGGTCTGCCGGCGTTGCGACGTCCGGGAGCAGTGTCTTCAGTGGGCTCTTGAGGCCGGTCAGGACCACGGCGTGTGGGGTGGACTGAGCGAGGACGAGCGTCGTGCGCTGAAGCGCCGCAACGCTCGCTCCCGTGTCCGCACCGCCGTCTGACCAAGCCCTAGAGGCCATCAACCCCTAGCGTTCCACCTAGAGCTCCAACGGCAGCTCGACCGCAGCTCTCGCCCCATGGCCATCAGGCCGGGGCCCCAACGAGAGCCGGCCCCCGAGCTCGCCTTCGACGAGAGTCTTCACGATCGACAACCCCAAGTTTGTCGATGTGTCGAGACTGAACCCGTCGGGTAGTCCATGACCGTCATCCTCGATGGTCACCTGGAGATGCCCGGCGGGTTGCTGTCGTACGGACATCACGATCTTGCCGGTCTCGGGATCGCCCGGACCGTTGCCGCGGTAGCCGTGCTCGACTGCGTTCTGCAGCAGCTCGGTGACGACCATCGCCATCGGCGTGGCCACCTCCGAGGGCAGCGACCCGAAGGATCCCTCCCGGCGCACCCGCACCGCGACGCCGACCGAGGTGACCTCTCCGACCATGGAGGCGAGCCGGTCGGCGATCTCGTCGAACTCGACGGTCTCCTCGACGGCCTGCTGCGAGAGGATCTCGTGGACCAGTGCGATGGATCCGACACGCCGTACGGCCTCGTTCAGCGCATCTTGTGCGACACCGGAGTCGACCCGGCGCGACTGCATCCGGAGCAGCGCGGCCACGGTTTGTAGGTTGTTCTTCACTCGATGGTGGATCTCGCGGATCGTCGCGTCCTTGGTGACGAGCTCACGATCACGTCGGCGCAGGTCGGTGACGTCGCGCAGCAGCACCAGCGCACCGATCGCCTCGCCACGTGGCCGCAGCGGGATCGAGCGCATGATGATCGCCATCACCCCGGTGTCGATCTCGGTGTCGCGGTGCGCCCGGCCGCCGAGGACGGCGCTCAGCGTCTCCTCGTCGGGGCGCTTGCGCGGCGGCACCAGGGCGCGGGTCATCCCGGCCAGGGACTGGCCGGCGAGGTCGCCGGAGAGCCCCAGCCGCCGGAAGACCGAGAGCGCGTTGGGGCTGGCGTAGTCGACGACGCCGTCGGCGTCCACCCGCACGAACCCGTCCCCGACCCGAGGGGTGTCGGTGTGGTCGCTGCGCTGACCCACCGCCGGGAAGTAGCCGTTGGCCACCATCTGGGTCAGGTCGGCGGCGGTCTGCAGGTAGGAGAGCTCGAGCTTCGAGGGCGTGCGTACGCCGAGGAGGTTGGTGTTGCGGCTCAGCACCGCGATGATCCGGCCGGCGCGGCGTACGGGGATGGTCTCGACCCGCACCGGGAGGTCGTCGCGCCACTCCGGGTCACCCTCTCGGACGAGCCTGCCGGCGTCGACGGCGTCGTCCAGGGTGGCGTGGCGCCCCTTCGGCACGAACATGCCCACGATGTCGTCCACGTAGGCCGTGGGACCGGTCGTGGGACGCATCTGACCGGCCGCCCAGAAGCCGTTCCCGGACTTGTCCGGAAGCCACAGCACCAGGTCGGCGAAGGAGAGGTCGGCCAGGATCTGCCAGTCGGCCATGAGCAGCTGAAGCCACTCGACATCATCGCTGTCGAGTTCGGTGTGGCTCTGGGCGAGCTCACTCAGGGTGGGCACGCGGACAGCGTAGATGTAGACCTTGGTAGGGCATTGCGCGGGTCGGTGGTCGGCGCGTGGCCGGGTTTGGCAGGATGTTCCCCATGTCGGAGGCGTACTGGCGGGAGGTCCATTCAACTGGTCTCGCCGTACCCACCGACCGGCCGCTGGGTGACCTCACCATCGAGCTCACCCGGATGCTCGGCGACCCGGATCCGGACGTACGCAGCGGGCTGGCCGTGCCGGCCCTGTCGACCTGGATCCAGCGCGGTGTCTACGACGACCTGCTCGGGGGCCTGGGCGACGGGATGGCGGCCGGCCTCGTGGTCGGCCTCGGCGACTCCGGCAACAACGGCGTCTTCCGCCGGGCCTCCTCGGTCGAGGCCCTGGCCCAGTGCATCGCCCGCGACAACGCCCGCTCGCTGGTGCGCGCGGAGAAGGTGCTGGAGTGGGGCGACCGGATCGCCACCTGGCTGCTGCGCGAGCGCGACCTGCGTGCCTTCGTTCCCGAGCGTGGCTGGGCGCACGCGGTGGCCCGCGGCGCCGACGCGCTCGGCACCCTGGCCGCCTCCGAGCACCTCGGCAAGCCCGAGCTGACGGTGATCCTCGACGTGGTCGCCGACCGGGTGCTCGCCCGGGGGGACACCATCTACGCTCACGGCGAGCCCGACCGGCTGGCGGCGGCCACGATGTCCGTGCTGCGCCGCAATCTGGTCCCGCTCAACATCATGGAGCCGTGGATCAACCGGATCGTCACCGTCGCCACCGCCACCCCGGAGACGCCCGACCGCGACCCGTTCCTGCTCACCGGCAACGCCGAGGCGTTCCTGCGGGCCCTCTACATCCAGCTCGCGCTCAGCAACGACATCCCGCAGATCCGCGGCGACCTGCTGCTGGTCGTCGTCGCTGCCCTGAAGAAGTCGAACGCCACCTACCTGACCTGACTGCGGGTCGAGATTCGCCCTCCCGCACCTGGGTTTGAGAGACTGTGCCGAGGCCCCTCGGGGTCTACGTACCCCAATGGAGGAGATCATCATGGGCAAGACTGGCCGCAAGCGCCGCGCGCGCCGCAAGAAGGGCGCGAACCACGGCAAGCGCCCCAACAGCTGACCACAGCTGTAAATGACGTGAGAGCCCCAGCCGATCCGGCTGGGGCTCTCGTCGCGTCTGTGGCCCGATGATGCGGGCCGTCAGGACCTGGTGCGGAGCTCCTGGATCTGGACCATGATCTTCGCGCGCAGGTCACCCGGGGCGACCTCGGTGCACGAGCGCGCCACGACCGCCTTGACGATGCGCTGCTGGTCGTACGTCTCCAGGCAGGGGTTGCAGGTCTGCAGGTGGTGCTTGACCTGGTCGGCGTCCGCCGCGGTCAGCTCGTTGTCGATCAGGAAGACGATCTGCTCGAGGAAGTCCGCGCAGTCGGTCGGTGACGCGTCATGTTTGTGGGCACTCATGACGCACCTCCACGAGCGCCGGTGAGGTCGTTGGTGCGGACGTAGTCCGAGAGAAGATCGCGCAGCTGGCGCCGGCCGCGGTGAAGCCGCGACATCACGGTGCCGATCGGGGTTTCCATGATCTCGGCGATCTCCTTGTAGGCGAATCCCTCGACATCGGCGAGGTAGACAGCGAGCCGGAACTCCTCCGGGAGGCGCTGCAGCGCGTCCTTCACCTGAGAGTCGGGCAGGTGCTCGAGCGCCTCCATCTCCGCGGACTTCAGGCCGGTCGAGCTGTGCGACTCGGCCCGCGCCAGCTGCCAGTCCTCGACGTCCTCGGACATCGACTGCTGCGGCTGGCGCTGCTTCTTGCGGTAGGTGTTGATGAAGGTGTTCGTGAGGATGCGGTAGAGCCAGGCCTTCAGGTTGGTGCCGGGCTTGAACTGATGGAAGGAGGAGTAGGCCTTGGCGAACGTCTCCTGCACCAGGTCTTCCGCATCGGACGGGTTGCGGGTCATCCGCATCGCCGCCGAGTAGAGCTGGTCGAGGAAGGGCAGCGCGTCCCGCTCGAAGCGCAGCGCGCGCTCCTCGGGGGTCTCGGTGGCCAGGTCGACGACCTCATCCGTCTCAATGTTGTCGCTCATCACGTCCCAGGGTACGCGTGCGACCATCGGGGCGCTCATCGGCGACATATCTGCCACCGGGCGTTCGAGCAGAATGGTCATGTTGCGTGAACGCCGCGACGGCCGCCAAACATTCCCTGCTGTCCGCGGACCCGTCCCGACCGCTGCGTCAGGACGTCTGCAGGACGAACATGCTCCATGAGGCCGGCGGCAGCTCGGCCTCGAGCGCACCACCCACGACCTTCGCCGAGTCGTACGCCTTCGGCACCACCCGGTCGGGATCCTCCATGCTGTTCACCGCGAACAGGTCCTCGCCGCCCAGGACCGCCGCCTCGACCAGCTCCACGTGGCCGAAGTGGCGCACGTCGGTGGAGAAGGCCATGGCCTCCGACGGGTGCCGGTTGACGACGAACACCGCCACACTGCCGTTCTCCGGATCGTGGGTCGCCACGGCGTCGAGGGCGGAGACGTCGCCGTGCTTGGCGGTCGCCATCGTCGGCGCGACCACCCGCGGCTCGAGGACCTCACCCTGCGCGAACCGGGCAGTCAGCGCGAACGGGTGGAAGATCGACTGCCGCCACGCCGGCCCGCCGGGCTCGCACCTGATCGAGCCGATGGTGTTGACCAGCTGGGCCTGGCAGGCGGCGGTCACCCGGTCGCTGTGCTTGAGCAGCGTGATGAGCAGAGAGCCGACGACCACGGCGTCGAGCGCCGTGTACGCGTCCTCGCTGAGCCGGGGCGCGAAGGTCCACTCCTCCGGCATGCCCTCCTGCTGGAACTTCTTCAGGTACCAGACGTTCCACTCGTCGAAAGAGATGTTGATCCGCTTCGGCGAGGAGAGCTTCGCCCCGATGTGGTCGGCGGTCGCGACGACCTCTCGGATGAAGAGGTCCATGTCGACCGACGAGGCGAGGAAGCTCGCGACGTCGTCGCCTTCGAGCTCGTAGTAGGCGTGTGCCGAGACGAAGTCGACCACGTCGTAGGTGTGCTCGAGCACCGTCGCCTCCCACGCGCCGAAGGTCGGCATCGACCGACCTGAGCTGCCGCAGGCGACCAGCTCGAGGTCGGCGTCGTACTGCCGCATGCCGCTGGCCACCTCCTTGGCCAGGCGGCCGTACTCCTCGGCCGTCTTGTGGCCCAGCTGCCAGGGGCCGTCCATCTCGTTGCCCAGACACCACATCCGGATGCCGTACGGCTCGATGGCGCCGTGCGCGATGCGACGCTCGGACAGCTCGGTTCCGCTGGGGTGGTTGGCGTACTCGAGCAGCTCGAGTGCCTCCGGCAGGCCGCGCGTCCCCAGGTTCACCGCCATGATGGGCTCGATGGCGGCCTTCCTCGCCCAGGTCATGAACTCGTCGAGACCGAACGCATTGGTCTCGACGCTCCGCCACGCCGGGTCCAGGCGGGTGGGCCGCTGGTCGCGCGGCCCCACTCCGTCCTCCCACTTGTAGCCGGAGACGAAGTTGCCGCCGGGGTAGCGAACAGCGGTCACCCCGAGCTCGCGTACGAGGTCCAGTACGTCACCTCGCAGGCCGTCGCCATCCGCCGTCGGGTGCCCCGGCTCGAAGATGCCTCCGTAGACGCAGCGCCCCATGTGCTCCACGAACGACCCGAAGATCCTCCGGTTGACGGGGGCGACGGTGAACGCCGGATCGATCGTCAGCTTGCCGTTCTCCATGGGTTCCTCTCTGGTCCTGGCAGCGTCTACTTGAGCTGGTTCTCCAGATCGGCCTGCGCCTGGTCCAGCGCCTGCTTGGCCGGAACACCGTCCCCGAAGATCTGGTTGTACGTGCTGGTCGTGAACACCTCATCGACCTTGGGCAGGTTCGGGTCCGCGAAGGACTCGAAGTGGCCGATGTCGCCCTTGACCTCGTTGAGCACGTCGAAGAGGTTGGTCCGGAAGTACTTGTTGTACTTGTTCTCCGGGTTGTGGGTGACCTCCTTGTCCTCCCACACCGACATGTTCACCGGGTCGAAGCCGAGCTCCTCCCAGACGGCGACGTTGGCCTCCGGCGACAGCTTCGCGAAGGCGAGCCACTCCATGGCGAACTCCTTGTTCGGGGAGCTGTCGATCACCGCGGTGCCGGTGCCGCCGCCACCGATCGTGGCGACCTCACCGCCCTCGATGACCGGCGCCGGCGCGATCGCGACGTCGCCGGCAAGGTCGGGCATGTAGTCGACGAACCGGGAGGTGTACCAGGCCGGGTAGACGACGGCCGCGTACTCGCCGTTGTTGATGGGGCCGTAGGCCTCCTCGATGTCCGGGCTACCGCCCGGGATGGTCGAGAGCGCGCCGGCCTTCTGCATCTCCTGCAGCATCTCGACCGCCTCGACGACCTCCGGGCTGTTCACGGTGACGTTGCCGTCCTCGTCGAACAGGTTGCCGCCGAGCTGCGCCATGACCAGCGGCTGCATGATGTTGGTGTCGGTGCTGGCGATGCCGAACGCCTTGCCGGTCGCCTTGTTGTACTTGGCGCCGGCCGCCTTGAAGTCGTCCCAGGTCTCGATGGTCTTGTAGTCGACCCCGGCCTTCTCCAGCAGCGGGACGTTGTAGAAGGCCACCTGAGCTCCGACGTGGGTCGGATAGCCGAGCTGCTTCCCCTCCCGGTTGTAGAGGTCCATCCGGGCCTGCACGATGTCGTCCTGGTACGGCTCGGCGGCGTCGGACAGCTCCGCCAGCGGCGTACGCCCGTCCTCGGTGACGAAGTTGGAGAACTTGTTCACCTCGATGTCCACGACGTCCGGGAGCCCCTTGCCGGAGTTCACCGCCAGCTGGAGCTTGTTGTGCATCTCGTCGTACGGGAAGACCGTGACGTCGAGCTTGATCTCCTTGTCGGGGTTCTTCTCGTTCCACTGCTCGGCCATCGCCTCGTAGTAGGTGCCGTGCAGCTCGGCGAACACCCACATGTCGATGCTGGTGCGGCCCTGAGCGTCAGGGCCGCCTTCGTCCTCGGAGCCGCCGCCGCAGGCGCTCAGCGCGAGCGTCGCGGCGAGCCCTGCGGCGAGGAACGAGGTGATTCTCCGCGTTGTCGTCATGGTTTCTCTCCATCTGTGAGGTTGTGCAAGGGGTCACCCCTTGAGCGCCCCGGCCGTCATCCCTGCGACGAAGAACCGCTGGAAGAGCAGGAACAGCACCAGGATGGGAAGGAGCGAGAACATGGACCCGATGATGAGAAGCTCGTAGTTGTTCTCATGCGGGGTCAGCAGGGTGTTGAGCCCGATCGGGAGGGTGAACTTCGACTCCGAGCGCAGCACCAGCAGCGGCCAGAGGAAGTTGTTCCAGATGATCATCCCGTTGAGGATGGCCATCGCCGCGAACGCCGGTTTCGCCACCGGCACCACGATCTTGAAGAAGATGCCGAACTCCGTGGCACCGTCCATGCGGCCCGCCTCGAGCAGATCCTTCGGGATGCCGAGGAAGTACTGCCGGAAGTAGAAGATCGTCACCGAAGCGGCCAGGAACGGCAGCACGATCACCGAGTAGGAGTCGGCCAGGCCGACGTCGTTCACCAGCACGTACAGCGGGAGCATCATGATCTCGAACGGCACGGCCATGAGCAGCAGCACGGCGATGAACAGCGCGGTCTTGCCCTTGAAGTCGTAGACCGCGAAGCCGTACGCCACGAACGAGCTGACCAACAGCGTCCCGGCCACCTGCGCGACGGTGAGCAGGATCGAGTTGGCGAACCAGCGGAAGTACGGCCCGGAGTCGGTGAAGAGCATCACGTAGTTGTCCAGCGACAGCGAGCCGAGGTCGATGTCGAAGGAGAGCCCCCGCCGGATGACGTCGTTGCCGTCCTGGAACGTCGCCACGAACATGATCAGCAGCGGAGCGAGCACGACAAGGGTCAGCACCAACAGGAGCGTGGTCTGGATCGAACCGTGGAGCCAGTACGGCAGCTGGACCCTGGTCCGTGCGGTCGGCTCGGCGCTCATCGGGCGCTCTCTTTCTTGAAGGTTCCGCTGAGCGTGAGGAACGTGAGGTTGATGGTCATGATGACCACGAGCAGGACGACACCGACCGCGGAGGCGAAGCCCAGGTCGTTCTGCTCGATCCCGCGCCGGTAGAGGTAGCCGATCACCGTCAGCCCCTGGTCGTTGGGCGAGGAGTTGCCGCGGTAGAGCATGAAGCTCTCCAGGAACATCGCCAGACCGCCGTACACGCTGATGGTCGTGACGTAGACGATGGTCGGCTTCAAGTTGGGCAGGGTGATGTGGAAGAACTGCTGCAGCCTGCTGGCCCCGTCGATGGTCGCGGCCTCGTAGTACTCCTCCGGGATGGCCTGCATGCCGGCGAGGAAGTAGAGGATGTTGACGCCGGTCCAGCGCCACATCGCCAGCGCCAGCAGGGCGATCAGTCCGCCGGTGTCGATGCGAAGCCACCGGACCGGCTCGAGGCCGAACACCCCGACGATCTGGTTCATCAGTCCGGTGCCGGTCTCGGCGAACATCAGCCGGAAGATGATCCCGGCGACGACGACGGAGGTCAGCGCCGGCACGAACATCGAGGCTTTGAAGAACGCCTTGACGCGCGGGCTGCCGATCTTGGAGTTGATGAGCGCGGCCAGCACCAGCGGGATCGGGATCAGGAGCGCGATGGTCAGCACCATGTAGCGGGCACTGTTGAACATCGCCTTCCAGAAGAGCCGGTCCTCCCAGAGCCGCTGGTAGTTGTCCAGACCGATGAAGGCGGACTGCCCGAACACCACCTCCTGAGTGCTCAGCAGGAAGGTACGAACGAGCGGGATCATCCAGAAGGCGAGCAGCGTGATCACGAACGGCGCGATGAAGAGGTAGGGCGCCGCCCTCTGCGAGTACAGCAGCCGCCGGAGAACGACCATCTGAAGACTCCTCTTCGCTGAGGTATCCAACGCGCGTGGGGCATCGAACCACCACCGGTTTACGACGATGCACGCCTCTCACCAGCGGATTTACTACGTGGTAATCAGCGCATATCCTTGTCCTGCGCTCAGACCCTGTCAAGATCCGAACGTGACATTCGCCACACGGAGTGTGCGAAAGGGCAGCCGGGGGCCGACGCGAAATGGCGATGTAGGCTGCCCCCTGACCTGGGGGCACGAGGGAACACGAGGCGACGATGGCTGTGACGATGCGCGAAGTCGCGGCCATTGCCCGTGTCTCGCCCAAGACCGTGTCCAACGTGGTGAACGACCATCCCAACGTGCACCCGGACACGCGTGCCCGCGTGCAGAAGGCGATCGCCGAGCTGGGCTACCGGCCGAACCATTCCGCGCGCGGCCTGCGCTCCGGCCGCACCGGCGTCATCGGGCTGGCGGTCCCGGAGCTGAGGCAGGCCTACTTCGCCGAGCTGGCCGATGCGGTCATCGCGGCTGCGGCCAAGCGCGGACTGAGCGTCATCGTCGGGCAGCTCGGAGGCGACCGCGAGCACGAGATCGAGCTCCTCACCCATGGGCTCCCCCAGACCGACGGCCTGCTCTTCAGCCCCGAGCGACTCGGCACCGAGGACCGCGACCTGTTGGCGTACGTCGACTTCCCGCTGGTCATGCTGGGAGAGTGGATCTTCGGCGGACCCACCGACCACGTGACGATGCACAACATCAGCGCGGCCCGCGCAGCCGTCGAGCACCTGATCTCTCTGGGGCGCCGGCGGATCGCCGTCATCGGCGCCCATCCCGAGGACGAAACCCGGGTGATGGGGCCCTCGAACCTGCGTATCCAGGGCTACCGGGAGGCTCTGGCGGCTGCCGGGATCGAGCACGATCCCCGACTCGAGCGGGTCGTCGCGCCCTGGCATCCGGAGGACGGCGCCGACGCGGCGCGGCAGCTCATCGAGTCAGGGCTGGAGTTCGACGCCATCTTCACCCTGACCGACTCGCTCGGGCTGGGTGCGCTCCGAGCTCTCGGTGAAGCGGGGCGCGTCGTGCCCGACGATGTGGCCGTGATCGGCTTCGACAACATCACCATCAGCCACCTCACCGTCCCCTCGCTCTCCAGCATCGACCCCGGCCGTGCGGAGATCGCGGAGACGGCGGTCAGCATGCTCGTCGAGCGCATCGAGTGGGGTGCAGGGTCATCGCGGCCGGCTCGGCTGCACAAGGCTGCCTTCGACGTCATCGTGCGGGAGTCGTCCGGCGGGACCGCCTCGGGGCCCGCCAAGGCCACGTCGAGGCAGTCCGGCGCGACCCCTCAGAGACTCAACGGTTGAGCCACGCGAAGGGCTCCTTCCCGACCTCCACCCGGTTGGTGAGCCTGCCGACCTCAGCGACCTCGATCTCCACCATGTCGCCGGGCTGAAGGCTGAAGCCCATGTCGGGGACGATCCCGGTGCCCGTGGCCAGCGCCGCACCGTCGGGAAAGTCGTTGGCGGCGAACAGGTGGTCGACGAGCTGCTGGATCGGACGCACGAGCCGGCTGGACGACGTCTCCGCCGCGACGACCTCGTGCTCGCCCCGGCGGACCACCAAGGTGATGGCGAGGGCGGTGGCGTCAGGGACCTCCCACACGGGCCTGATGCCGGCCGCGAGCGCTGCCGCGCCTGCGTACACCTTGGCCTGGGGCAGGTAGAGCGGGTTCTCGCCCTCGATCGAGCGGGAGCTCATGTCGTTGCAGACCGTGTAGCCGATGATCTCGCCGTGGGCGTTGATCACGACGGCCAGCTCCGGCTCGGGTACGTCGTGGCCGGAGTCGGCCCGGATGCCGACCGGTTCGCCGTCGGTGACCAGACGCCAGGCCGGCGCCTTCGGGAACAGCTCGGGCCGCTGCGCGGAGTAGACCTTGTCGTAGACCGACTGCTCGGCGCTCTCCTCCATCCGGGCACTGCGCGAGCGGGCATAGGTGACGCCCGCGCACCACAGCTCGGCCCTCCCGTCCAGCGGAGCGAGCAGACGTACGGACGCGACCGGGACCGGCGCCGCGGAGGCGGACTCCACGGTGGCCAGCAGCTCGTCGTGCGGCATCGCGAGGAGATCCGCCATGGATCCGACACCGCTCACCGGGGTGATCGAGTCGTCCCTGCGTACGCCGACCTGCGGGCCGTTTCCGCTGTCGTATCGGACAAGGTGCATCGGCTGCTCCTCAGTGGTTGTCACGTGGGGTGCCCTTGGTCTGCGCCACGCGCTGATACTTCACCGCAGGCTCCAGGACCATGCCGTCGGCGAGCTGGCCGACCATGGACCGCTGGATCTCCTGCCACGGGGTCTGCGACTCCGGCACCGGAAACTGGCCGACCGCCTCGCGCCGCTCGGCCAGCTCCTCGTCCGAGACCAGCATGTCCGCCCGTCCTGCGTTGAGGTCGATCCGGACACGATCGCCGGTACGCAGCAGCGCCAGGCCTCCTCCGGCTGCGGCCTCGGGCGAGGCGTTGAGGATCGAGGGCGACCCCGACGTGCCGGACTGGCGACCGTCGCCCACGCACGGGAGCGAGTGCACACCCCGCTCGATGAGTGCGGCGGGAGGCTGCATGTTGACGACCTCGGCCGAGCCGGGATAGCCGATCGGGCCGACACCTCGGATGAACAGGATGCACCCCTCGTCGATCTGGAGCGAGGGGTCGTCGATGCGGGCGTGGTAGTCCTCGGGCCCTTCGAAGACGATCGCGCGACCCTCGAACACGTTCGGGTGCTCGGGGTCCGAGAGGTAGCGCTCCCGGAACTCGTCCGAGATCACGCTGGTCTTCATGATCGCGCTGTCGAACAGGTTCCCCGTCATCACGATGAAGCCGGCCTGCTCCACGAGCGGGTCGTCGAAGCCGCGGATCACCTCGGCGTCCTCGCTCGCCGTGTCGCGGCAGTTCTCGCCGATGGTCCGTCCGTTGACCGTGAGCGCATCCTCGTGGATCAGCCCGTGACGCATCAGCTCGTGGACGACGGCCGGCACCCCGCCCGCGCGGTGGAACTCCTCGCCCAGGAACCTGCCGGCGGGCTGCATGTCGACCAGGAGCGGAATCCGATGCCCGATCGTCTCCCACTCCTCGATGCCGAGGTCGACCCCGATGTGCCTGGCGATCGCGTTGATGTGGATCGGAGCGTTGGTGGAGCCTCCGATCGCCGAGTTCACGACGATCGCGTTCTCGAACGCATCCCTCGTCAGGACGTCGGAGGGCTTCAGGTCCTCGTGCACCATCTCGACGATGCGCCTGCCCGTCAGGTAGGCCACCCGACCGCGGTCACGGTGCGGAGCTGGGATCGCGGCCGAGCCGGGCAGGCTCATCCCGAGGGTCTCGGCGAGGCTGTTCATCGTCGCGGCGGTGCCCATGGTGTTGCAGTGGCCGGGCGAGGGCGCAGAGGAAGCGATCAGCTCGGTGAACTCCGCCTCGTCGATCTCCCCCGCCGCGAGCATCTCGCGCGCCTTCCAGATGATCGTGCCCGAGCCGATGCGCTCGCCCTTGAGCCAGCCGTTGAGCATCGGCCCGCCCGAGAGCACGATCGCCGGGATGTTCACCGTGGCCGCCGCCATCACGCACGCCGGCGTGGTCTTGTCGCACCCTGTGGTCAGCACCACCCCGTCGAGGGGATACCCGTAGAGGACCTCCACCAGACCGAGGTAGGCGAGGTTGCGGTCCAGCGCCGCCGTCGGTCGCTTCCCCATCTCGTGGATCGGATGCACCGGGAACTCGAACGCGATCCCACCCATCTCCCGGATCCCGTCGCGTACGCGCTGCGCGAGCCCGAGGTGGTGCCGGTTGCAGGGCGACAGGTCCGAGCCGGTCTGCGCGATGCCGATCACCGGCTTGCCCGACTGGAGCTCCTCGCGCGTCACGCCCCAGTTCATGTAGCGCTCGATGTAGAGCGCCGTCATCGCGGGATTGTCCGGGTTGTCGAACCAGTCTCGGCTGCGCAGGCGAGGGGTGTTTACCACGTTGTAAACCCTAGCGGCACCACGCACGGCCCGCCATGGATCTGTCTAGGCGATGACCTCGCGGACCAGCCACTCCAGCGTGGACTCGACCAGGATCGCGTCGGCGTCGGCCTGCGTGATGGGGCCACGCTTGCCGACGACGAGGGAATGGTCGGCACCCGGGATCGGGGTGACCTCGATCCCCTCCGGGAACTCCTCCGGCTTGCCGAACCTGTCCCGGGTGCCTTGCAGCACCAGCGTCGGCACCCTGGATTCCAGCAGCTCGTAGGCACGCGAGATGCCCGGCTTGGCGATCGGGTGCAGCGGGAAGGCCAGGCAGAGCGCCCCCGCGGCGCCGAAGCCGCGCGCCGTACGGACCGCCGAGCGGGCCCCGGCAGAACGGCCTCCGACCACCAGCGGGGTGCGCACCCGCATCCAGTTGGCGGCCAGGGTCAGCGCCGCGTCGAGGGACTTGGGCGGGGTGGCCACCGGCTTCCCCTTGACCCGCCAGGGCTGCTCGAAGCGGACCACGGTGATGCCCTGGGCCGGCAGCGCGTCGTTGAGCGCCATCAGGTCGTGGGTGTCGATGCCGTTGCCGGCGCCGTGGGAGAGCAGCAGGGTCGCCTGTGGTCGCCGCGCCCGGCGGGTGTAGAGCCGCCCCTGTCCGTAGGGCGTGTCGATCATCTGCGTCGTGGTTCCACCCATGTCATCCCCAGGCTTCCTCGATCGGCAGCGGCTCGACGAGCTCGCGGCCGTTGTTGCGTACGTTGCTCACCAGCGTCGAGACCGGGTAGGCCTCCAGCCGGCCGGGCGCCGCCGGGGTCAGCAGCTCCAGATCGCCCGGACGGGTCGGGTCGAGCCACTGGTCCCAGCGCTCACGTTCGACCATGAGCGGCATCCGGTCGTGGATCCGCCCCAGGGAGTCCTCCGCCTCGGTGGTGATCACCGTGCAGCTCCACAGCCACCGGCCGGGGTCGTCCTCGGCCTTGGCGGGGTCGGGCCACAGCTCGTAGAGCCCGGCCATCGCCAGCACTCCCCCGTCCTTGGGGGTGATGAAGTAGGGCTGCTTGCGGGGCTTGCCCTTAGCGTCCTTGGCCTCGGTGGCGTACCACTCGAAGTAGCCGTCGGCCGGCAGCAGGCAGCGGCGCTTGGCGAACGCCCGGCGATAGGCGGGCTTCTCGCCCACCGTCTCCATCCGGGCGTTGATCATCCGGTTGCCGATCTTGACGTCCTTGGCCCAGGACGGGACCAGGCCCCAACGTACGGAACGGAGCTGGCGCTCGCTGGACGCGTCCTCGTCGCCACGCGGCGGGCGCTCGAGGACGGCATAGACATCGTTGGTCGGGGCTACGTTGTAGCTCTCGGTGAGCGGCTCCTGCAGGCGCAGCTCATCGATCTCGAACTCCTCGGCCAGCTCGTCGGGTTGGCGGCTGGACGCGTAACGACCGCACATACGTTCACCTTAGCGCCGGGTGCCGGTGGTGTTCGGAGGTATTTCTAGGCTCCGCGGGCGAGCTCGTCGAGCAGGATGCCCGCAGACCTGTCGTTGTCCGGGAGCCCCTCGATCCAGATCCGGTCGGCGCTGTGCTCGACCATCCGCTTGAGGAGCCCGAGCCGTTTGACCAGCGTCTCATCGCGCGGGGCGACCACGACCATCCGACTGTGGCCGACCTGTCCGACGGCGGCCGCGGTCGCGAAGACGGTGCGGGCGGTCTGGCCGAGCAGCGACATCCGGCGGGCGGTGGCGATGCTGTCGGTCTTCCCGCCGGGGGCGCCAGGGAGGTGGGCGTCGGTGACGACCAGCGCGTGGCTGCGCGCCGTGGCCTCCCGGTAGAGGTCCGAGATGCGTTCTCGCAGGTGCGCGAGGGTGGCGAGGCCGGTGAGCGGGTCGGCGCAGGAGATGGTGTGCAGATAGCCCAGCGTCGCCTCGCTCCAGGCGACGGACAGCGCGTGCACCTCGACGAAGGCCGGGTCGCGATCCTCCATGGCCTGCGTGGTCATCCGAAGGTCCTCGAGGCACTCCCCGAGGGAGACACCTGATTCGGCGAGGTCGTGGCCGGCGACCCAGCAGGCCTCGGCGACGTAGTTGCTGCGCTCGACGAGCGCCTCCGCGACGGCCTCGAACCGCGGCGGGAGCGCCGCACGCTGCTCGTCGGAGAGCTCTGTGATCTCAGGCGAGGTGGATGCAGGCGCACGCCGACCTCGGGAGAACAGCCGCACAACTCACCTCTTTTCTCGTGTTTCCTGGCGTTGGTGTCGTTCCTTGTCCGAAGTTGCTGGGTCATCGATACAGTGGTGCGCGCGCTGAACTACCGCGTGCCCACATGGACTTGACGTACGAAATCGGCAACCATGACGCGGTAGCGACCCACATTTTCTGGGTTTCGCGAAACTTGTTGTCAGATCCGGGGAGGGGCGTGACGTGCGGGCTCCAGCAGTCGTTAGCACAACGCATGTCTCCCGTTGGCGCAAGCCGCGTCATACCTCCGTCCTTCTAACGTCTCTGGTGCTGTGAGCGAATCGACCCCCACCTCTCTCCCTACCCTCGACGCCCCTGGCGACGCCGAGCTGATCACCGCTGTCCGCGGCGGTGACCTGGATGCGTACGGGACGCTGTTCGAGCGCCATGTCGAGGCCGCCCGCCGCCTGGCCCGTCAGCTGGTGTCGCCCGGCGACGCCGACGACCTCGTCTCCGAGGCGTTCGCCAAGGTGCTCAACGTGCTGCAGAGGGGCGGTGGCCCGGACCTGGCGTTCCGCGCCTATCTGCTGACGTCGCTGCGCCGTCTCCACGTGGACAAGATCCGTGCCGCCTCGAAGCTGACCACCACCGACGACCTGACCCCGTTCGACCCGGGCGTGCCGTTCGAGGACACCGCCGTGTCGGGTTTCGACAACCAGGCCGCCGCGAAGGCGTTCCAGCAGCTTCCGGAGCGCTGGCAGCAGGTGCTGTGGCACACCGAGGTGGAGGGCCAGAAGCCGGCCGAGATCGCGCCGATGCTCGGCATGTCGGCCAACTCGGTCTCGGCGCTCGCCTACCGGGCTCGCGAGGGCCTGAAGCAGGCGTTCATCTCGATGCACGCTCAAGACGCCGGCGAGGAGGCCTGCGCCACCACGCGCGCCAACCTGGGTGCCTACATCCGCAACGGCCTGTCCAAGCGTGACTCGACGAAGGTCGACGACCACCTCCAGGACTGCCGTCCGTGCACCGCGATCTACCTCGAGCTCACCGAGGTCAACTCCGGGATGGGTGCTTGGCTCGCTCCGGCTCTGCTCGGCTCCGCGGGCGCGGGCTACCTCGCCGTCGGAAGCGGCGTCGCCGCCAAGGGTGGCGTCGTGCTCTTCTTCGGGCGGGTCAGGGACTGGGTGCTGGGCGATCCCGTGGGACGTACGGTCGGTGCGGGTGCCGGTGTCGCGGCTGCTGCGGCCGTGGCCGCGGGGCTCGTGCTCACCGGCGGGGACCCGGCCCCGAAGGTGCCGGCCGCGGACGAGCCCACTGCGGAGGCGCCCGCCGCCGCCGATCCTGCCCCCGCGGCTCCTCCCGCCGCGCCGCCTGCGGCCCCGCCCGCAGATCAGCCCGCAGCCCCGCCGGCCGCACCTCCCGCCGACCAACCCGCCGACCAGCCGGCCGACCCGCCGGCCGACACCGCCCCGGCCCAGACCCAGGAGGCGCCGGTCATCACCTCGCCCCTGCCCGAGGTGCAGGTCGCTCCGGGTGGCAAGGCGGTCATCGACCTGACCCAGGGCGCCACCGACGCCAACGGCGACTCGCTCTCGGTCAAGGAGGCCAACGTCCGTGCCCCTGCCCACGGCGCCGTCACCGTGGGCGGCACCTCGACGTCGGGCGGCGGCAAGGGACGCGGCCCCAGCGGCGCGATCTTCGGTGGCCTGCGGATGGCCGGTGAGCCGGTCACGACCGTCACCTACGAGGCCGAGAAGGGCTGGCGTGGGACGGACACGATCGAGTACGTCCTCACCGACGGCAACGGCGGCGAGGTCGCCGGCACCGTCGACGTGACCACGCCCAACGCCGACCCGAAGGCCGTCGGCGACGCCGCGACCCTGACCAGGACTCCCGGGTCGAACGGCAACGGTCAGGGCAACAACGGCAACGGAAACGGCAACCAGCCGTCGACGGCGCAGGGGACCATCGACGTACTCGCCAACGACACCGACGACAACGGCGACACCCTCGACCTGGTCGAGATCGTGGACCAGCCCGCGCACGGCACGGCCGAGATCGTCGACGGCAAGGTCGTCTACACGATGACCGCCGGCTACGACGGGGCCGGCGACACCTTCACCTATCGGATCTCGGACGGCCACGGCGGCGAGGACGTCGGTGCTGCGGAGGTGACCTTCGAGGAAGCTCCGAAGCACGACCCAAAAGTCGAGGTTAGCGCCACCCAGCAGGGCGGCGGGTTCGGTGCGTCGTTCCTCGGTCTGTCCGGGTGGGCGAGCTACGTGGCCGCCACCGCAGAGGTCACCGGGCTCCCCGAGGCCGCGGCCGGTCGGTCGACCAAGCTCGTGATCACGGTGACGGGCATGGAGCCGGCCTACCTCGGCTGGCAGGCCTGCGGCACCTTCGCTCCCCCGCCGACGGGCAGCACGTACTCGTACGAGTGCGAGCTGACGGGTGACGGCACAGCGGCACACGTCGACTTCATCCCGAGAGCGGGCGAGACGTGGACCTTCGATGCTCGCATCGTCCCGGAGGGTTACGAGGACGGCGACGCGAGCAACAACCACGCCAGCGTCTCCGGTTCCACCGCGCCGGAGCCCACGCCGACCCCGACGCCCTCTCCCACCGAGACTCCGGACGTCCCGCAGGTGCCCACACCACCGACGACCCCGGACGTCCCGCAGGTGCCCACACCACCGACCACTCCGGACGTACCCCAGGTGCCGACTCCGTCCTCGGAGCTGCCCAGCGACCCGGGCACTCCGAGCGAGAGTCCCTCGCTGCCCGAAGGCCCCCAGGAGCCCAGCGACAGCGCGGACCCGGACGAGGAGCCCGAGGTCGAGCGCGGCTCCGCGACCGGCGGTCTGACCTGGGAGGGTTTCCTGAAGGCGCTCGGGATCGAGTGATTTCATCCCCGGTGACCGACGGCCGCCTCCGCTCGCGGAACCTCTAAAGTTGGACCTGTGACTACGACGAGCGACCGTGCCGCCGACCCTGCCAACGGACCGGCCGACCCCTGGCCGGCGCCTCGCGCGCACGGTCCGGTGACGGCGACGGTGTCGCTGCCGGGGAGCAAGTCGCTCACCAACCGGGCGCTGGTGCTGGCCGCGATCGCGGACGGGCCGAGTGTCGTACGTCGTGCGCTGCGGTCGCGCGACACGATGCTGATGGCGGCAGCGCTGACGTCGCTGGGGTCGCACGTGGACACCTCGGCAGACGACTGGGTCGTGACGCCCGGGGCGTTCGGCGCCGATGCCGAGGTCGACTGCGGGCTGGCGGGGACGGTGATGCGGTTCGTACCTCCGGTGGCCGCGCTCTCCACCGGCACCGTCGCCTTCGACGGCGACCCGCACATGCGCAAGCGGCCGGTCGGCGAGGTGCTGCGTGCGCTTCGTGACCTCGGCGTGGACATCGAGGGCGACGGTCTGCCGTTCACCATCCAGGGGCAGGGCGCCGTGCCCGGCGGGACCGTGGTGGTCGACGCCTCGGCCTCGAGCCAGTTCATCAGCGCGCTGCTGCTCGCGGGCGCGCGGTACGAGCAGGGTGTGGACGTACGCCACGACGGCAAGCCCGTGCCGTCGCTCCCCCACATCGACATGACGGTCGCGATGCTGCGCGAGCACGGCGTCGCGGTCGACGACTCCGACGCCAACCGATGGACCGTGGCACCAGGGCCGATCAAGGCGCTGGACCGCACCATCGAGCCGGATCTGTCCAACGCGGCGCCGTTCCTGGCCCTGGCCGCGGTCTCGGGTGGGACCGTGACCGTGCGCGACTGGCCGGAGTCGACCGACCAGCCGGGCGACCAGCTGCGCGAGGTGCTCTCGCTGATGGGCTGCGAGGTTCGGGTCACCGACGACGGGCTGACCGTCACCGGGCCGGAGCGGCTCACCGGGATCGACCTGGACATGCACGACATCGGCGAGCTCACCCCCGCCGTCGCGGCGCTGTGCGCGCTCGCCTCGACGCCCTCGCACCTGACCGGAATCGGCCACATCCGTGGCCACGAGACCGACCGGCTCGCCGCCCTCGCGCGCGAGCTGGGTGCGCTCGGGGCCGACGTCACCGAGCATCCCGACGGGCTGACGATCCGGCCGGCGGCTCTGCACGGCGGGGTGTTCCACACCTACGCCGACCACCGGATGGCCCACGCCGGCGTGATCATCGGGGCAGCCGTCGAGGACGTCCTGGTCGAGAACATCACCACCACCAGCAAGACCTTCACCGACTTCGCGCCCTTCTGGGCCGGCCTGTTCTGACGACGACATGGCGAAGGCACAGCGGCGCTACGGGACCGAGGACGTCGAGCACTACGACCGTCCCCGGCGCCGCACCCGGCCGCGGACGAAGGACCGGCCCAGCTACGACGACGCCGACCTCGGGCGGGTGATCACGGTCGACCGTGGGCGGTTCACGCTGGTCATGGACGAGGCCCCCGACGTCGAGGTGTGGGCGGTCAAGGCCCGCCCGCTCGGTCGTAAGGGCGTGGTCGTCGGCGACCGGGTCAAGGTCGTCGGCGACACCTCGGGCGCAGAAGGGGCGCTGGCGCGGATCGTCGAGCTCGAGCCCCGGGAGACCGTGCTGCGGCGTACGGCCGATGACGACGATCCCGTCGAGCGGGTCGTGGTCGCCAACGCCGACCAGCTGGTCATCGTCACCGCGATCGCCGACCCCGAGCCGCGTACGGGGTTCATCGACCGCGCGCTGGTGGCTGCCCTGGAGGCGGGCATCGACCCGCTGCTGTGCATCACCAAGGCCGACCTGGCCGACCCGGAGTCGCTGGTCTCGATCTACCGGTCGCTGGGGGTGCCGTGGGTGGTGACCCAGCGGGGCGGCGACATGAGCGCGCTGCGGGAGAGGCTCGACGGACGTACGTCGGTCCTCCTCGGCCACAGCGGGGTGGGCAAGTCGACCCTGGTCAACGCGATCGTTCCCGACGCCGGCCGCGAGGTCGGGCACGTCAACGCGGTCACCGGCCGGGGGCGGCACACGTCCACGTCGGCGTTGATGCTGCGGCTCCCGGGGGCCGGGTGGATCATCGACACCCCGGGGATCCGTACCTTCGGGCTGGCTCACGTCGAGCCGGAACGGCTCATCGTCTCCTTCCCCGATCTGCAGGAGGCGACGGCCGAGTGCCCGCGCGGCTGCTCGCACGCCGCCGATGCGCCGGAGTGCGGGTTGGACATCGCCGTCGAGGACGGCAGGCTCGATCCGGAACGGGTCGTCTCGTTCCGTCGCCTCCTCGAGGCGCGGTCGGTGCCGACGTACGCCCTCTGACAGGTCGAGCCCTCGATGCCCTGACCGGTGTTTTCGTGGGGAACCGGTTACCAGGGGAGGGTTCGCACGGGGAGCGGAGCCACTAGAGTGGATCCTCGTGGCGAGCACTCCTGACTACAACGACGACCTGCGGCTGGCGCACCTGCTGGCCGACGACGCCGACTCGCTGTCGACGTCGCGGTTCAAGGCGCTCGACCTGCACGTCATGACCAAGCCCGACCTGACCCCCGTCTCGGACGCGGACAAGGCCGTGGAGGAGTCGATCCGGCGTACGCTCTCCCGCGCGCGTACGCGGGACGCGATCACCGGCGAGGAGTCGGGATCCTCCGGGTCGTCGAGCCGCCGCTGGATCGTCGACCCGATCGACGGCACGAAGAACTTCGTGCGCGGCGTGCCGGTGTGGGCGACCCTGATCGCGCTCGCGGTCGACAACGAGGTCGTGATGTCGGTCGTCTCCGCGCCCCAGCTCGGGCGGCGCTGGTGGGCGGCGAAGGGCCAGGGTGCCCACACCGGCAAGTCGCTGATGAAGTCGACCCGCTGCCAGGTCTCCGACGTACGCCGCCTGGAGGACGCCTCGATGTCCTACTCCTCGCTGCACGGCTGGGAGGAGCGCGATCGGCTCGAGGACTTCCTGGCGCTGATGCGCAGCTGCTGGCGCACCCGTGCCTACTCCGACTTCTGGTCCTACATGCTCGTGGCCGAGGGCGCGGTCGACATCGCGGTCGAGCCAGAGCTCGAGCTCTACGACATGGCCGCGCTGGACATCATCGTGCGCGAGGCAGGCGGCCAGTTCACCTCGCTGGCCGGCGACCCGGGGCCATGGGGCGGCAACGCGCTGGCCACCAACGGGCACCTGCACGACGCCGTGCTCTCCTTCCTCGGCGGCCTGCCCGACGGCAACAACGACGCCGACTGGCCGGCCGCGCAGCCGGGATCGGTCACCGCGTTCCGCCGCCCGGCATCCGAGTAGCCGCGTTCCGGAACAGACCCTGGCGTGACGCACGTCACGGCCGCTACCGTTGGTGCATGAAGATCGCGGACGTACTCACTCGCAAGGCGATCGCAGAAGTCGTCACGATCGCATCAACCGCCACCGTGCGTGACCTGCTCGGGGTGCTCTCCGAGCACGGCATCGGGGCCTGTGTCGTCAGCGGCGACGGGACCGCCGTCGCCGGGATCGTCTCCGAGCGCGACGTGGTCCGGCGCCTCCACGAGAACGACGCGCTGCTCGCCGCCGAGGTCTCCTCGATCATGACCACCGAGGTCGAGACCTGTGCCCCCGAGGCCACCATCGACGAGATCCTGGGCATCATGACCAAACGCCGGATCCGGCACATGCCGGTCGTCTCCCCCGACGGCGGCCTGGTCGGCATCGTCAGCATCGGCGACCTGGTCAAGCACCGCATCGACCAGCTGGCCTTCGAGCGCGACCAGCTCGAGGCGTACGTCCACCAGACCTGAGATCCTGTCCGGATCCGACCTTCACAGGACCTGCACAACTTCTGCAGCCTTTCCGGCGACTCGGGCTTCTAGCCTGAGCATGTGCCAGAACATCTGACCGTCACCCGCCGGGTCCTCGTCGTCGAGGACGAGCCGGTCATCAACCAGGCCGTCTCGGACCGGCTCGAGGCGGAGGGATACGACGTCGTCCGAGCGTGGGACGGCCCCGGGGCGGTCTCCTGCTTCGAGGAGACCTCGCCCGATCTGGTCGTCCTCGACGTGATGCTGCCCGGCTACGACGGCCTCGAGGTGTGCCGCCGGATCCAGGCCGTACGCCCCGTGCCGGTGCTGATGCTGACCGCGCGTGCCGACGAGGCCGACGTGCTGGTCGGGCTCGGCGTCGGGGCCGACGACTACCTGACCAAGCCGTTCCGGGCCCGCGAGCTGGTGGCCCGGGTCAACGCGCTCCTGCGGCGGGTGGAGCGGGCCGCCGAGCTGGCCGGGTCGCCGCGGCGTACGGCTGAGATCGGGGGGCTCCGGATGGATCCGGCCGCCCGCCGGGTGTGGGTCGACGGCTCTGAGGTCCGGCTGACGCCGACCGAGTTCGACCTGCTCGTCTGCCTGGCCGCCGACCCGGGCGCCGTGGTCACCCGCGAGCGGCTGCTCGCCGAGGTCTGGGGCTGGAACGACGCCTCCGGAACCCGCACGGTCGACAGCCACGTGAAGGGGCTGCGCGCCAAGATCGGGTCCGAGCGGGTCCGGACCGTGCACGGGGTCGGCTACGCCCTGGAGGCCGGCGAATGACTCCGCTGGAACGGGTCTCCTCGATCAAGGTCAAGCTCGGGCTCCTGGTCGCCGCGAGCGCGCTGGTGGCGGCGGTCGTCGCCTCCGTCGGGCGGATCACCGGGGTCTCCCCGTGGATCTCGATCCCGGTCACGATCGGGATCGCGCTCGCGGTCACCCAGCTGCTGGCGGCCGGGATGACGTCCCCGCTGCGGCAGATGACCGTCGCGGCCAGGCGGATGGCCCGGGGCGACTACTCGGTCTCCGTGCCCGCCGTCGGCGCCGACGAGGTCGGTCAGCTGGGACGTGCGTTCAACACGATGGCCAGCGATCTCGGCGCCGTCGACCGCCAGCGTCGCGACCTGGTCGCCAACGTCTCCCACGAGCTGCGTACGCCGCTGGCGGCTCTCACGGTCGTGCTGGAGAACCTCGTGGACGGCGTCGGATCCGACCCCGCCGCGCTGCAGACCGCGCTCGGCCAGGCCGAGCGGCTGAGCCGGCTGGTCGAGGACCTGCTCGACCTGGCGCGCGTCGACGCCGGCAAGGCGCCGCTGAGCACCGCCTCGGTCGAGCTCGGCCCGCTGCTGGAGGCCTGCGTCGCGGAGACGCGGGCCAACGGGCGGCCGGTCACGTACGAGATCGACGTACCGGCCGACCTGGTCGTCGACGCCGACCCCGATCGCCTCAGCCAGCTCGTCGTCAACCTGCTCGACAACGCCTCCCGGCACAGTCCCCGCGGCGGCGTGGTCACCGTGCGCGCCGGGATCGACGGCGAGCGCTACCACCTCGAGGTCCTCGACTCCGGTCCCGGCATCCCCGTCGCCGACCGCGGACGCGTCTTCGAGCCCTTCGGCACGCTCAGCTCCTCCGGCGAGGGCGGCGGGACCGGGCTCGGGCTCGCCATCGCCCGCTGGGTCACCGACCTGCACGGCGGCTCCATCGCCTTCCTCGATCCGCTCCCCGGCGCCGCCGGCGCCCGGGTGCGCGTCGACCTTCCGCTGCGCCCACCCGTACGTCCGGGCCCCCATCAGCTCAGTCCCAGTCATCTCACCCCCACTCATGAGGAGAGCCAGATGCCCACCACTCCCCCGGCGGCCGAGCCCGCCGAACCGGCCCAGCCGGTCGACAACCCCGACACGGACCCTCAGGCCACCTATGCCACCCCGTCGGTCCTCGACGACATCTTCGGCACCTACTGGCCCGATTCAGGTGTCGCGGGCAGGTTCGGGCTCTTCATCGGTGCCGTGGTCGCCGGCCTGCTCGGCGGCCTGCTGATCCCCGACCGCAACGCCGGGCTCGGGACGGTCATCGTGCTGCTGGCCGCCGGCGGGGTCGTGATGATGGCGAGCGATAAGCGTCGCAGCTGGTTCCCGATCGTCTGCTACGTCCTGTTCGCGCTGCTCTCCTCGGTCGCGGTCTTCCGCGACGCCGAGTGGCTCGTCGTGCTGTGCCTGCTCACGGCGATCGCGGTGATCCTGTGTGCCTCCACCCAGGCGAAGACGCTGCTCGGGATCGTGCTGACCGGGATCTCCTGGCCGCTGGCCGGGCTGCGCGGGATCCCGTGGCTGGGCCGCACGCTGACCAGCGTCTCCGGCAGGGGTCACGGGGCGGCGGTCGCCCGCACCACGGTGCTCTCGCTGCTCGGTCTGGTGATATTCGGGCTCCTGTTCACCACCGCCGACGCGGTTCTGGGCAGCTGGGTCGATCAGTTCGTGCCGGACGTACGTCCTGACACCTTCGCGGCTCGGATCTTCATGACCGTCTTCGTCTTCGGGGTCGTGATGGGCGCTGCGTACCTGGCCGTGAACCCGCCCCGGATCGACCGCAGCGAGCGTACGTCCCAGCCCGTCGCCAACCGCTACGAGTGGCTGGCTCCGGTCGGTGTCGTGGTCGCCGTCTTCGCCGCGTTCCTGATCGCGCAGGCGACCGCTGTCTTCGGCGGCGAGGACTACCTGCGCGAGACGACGGGGCTGACGTACGCCGAGTACGTCCACCAAGGGTTCGGCCAGCTCACCGTCGCGACCGCACTGACCCTGCTGGTGATCTGGGCGGCGGCGCGCAAGGCGCCGGTGGAGACCGTCGCCGACCGGCTGTGGCTGCGGATCGCGCTCGGGCTCCTAGCCGCGGAGGCTCTGGTCGTCGTCGGGTCGGCGCTGTACCGGATGCACCTCTACCAGGAGGCGTACGGCTTCACCCAGCTCCGCCTGCTCGTCGATGTCTTCGAGGCCTGGCTGGGCGTGCTGGTGATCGCCGGGCTGGTCGCCGCGGTGACCGGCACCGCGATCGCCGGCGGGCTCTGGCTCGGCCGGTTCGCGCTGGTCAGCGGCGCTGTCGCGCTGCTCGGGATCGCCGCGATCAACCCGGACGCGTGGATCGCCGAGCACAACGTCTCGCGCTATGAGGAGACCGGGAAGATCGACACCGACTTCCTCGCCGAGCTCAGCGACGACGCTGTGCCCGCCCTGAAGAAGCTCCCCGAGGACCTGCGCAGCTGTGTGCTCGGGCCCAGCGATCGCGAGGGCGACTGGCTGGAGTGGAACCTCGGCCGGGAGCGGGCCGACGGCCTGACCACGATCTACCCCGGGACGGTCGATGCGACGGTGGTGTGCCCCAGCGAGTCTCGATACGTAGACTGATTTCATGAGCCAGAAGCCTGAGATCGACTTCGTCGACCCCACCCCTCCGACCGACCTCGTCATCAAGGACATCACCATCGGTGACGGCGAGGAGGCCACCGAGCGCGACCGCGTATCGGTCCACTACGTCGGCGTTGCGCTGTCCACCGGTGAGGAGTTCGACGCGTCCTACAACCGCGGCGAGCCGCTCGACTTCCGCGTCGGCATCGGCCAGGTCATCCAGGGCTGGGACCAGGGCATCCTCGGCATGAAGGTCGGCGGCCGCCGCCAGCTCGTCATCCCGCCCCACCTGGGCTACGGCGACCGCGGCGCCGGCGGCGCGATCAAGCCCGGCGAGACCCTGATCTTCGTCTGCGACCTGGTCAAGGTCGAGAAGTAAGCAGTTCGTACGCAGCGAGGCGGCGACCCTCAGGGGTCACCGCCTCGCTCCTATTTCTCGCTTCAGTTTCCGCCAGGCCTACCAGGGGACGTCGAAGTCGGCCTCGTCTGAGACCCGGGCCGCCTGGCCGGCGTACTCGACGACGTCGCCGACGCGGAGCTGGCGACCGCGGCGGAGCTCGATCTCACCGTTGACCTTCACCTCGCCGGCGGTGATCGCCGGGCGGGCCTCGGAGCCGGCCTCGACCAGGTTGGCCAGCTTCAGGAACTGACCGAGGCGGATGACCTCGTCGGAGATGGGTACGTCGAAGGGTTCACTCACACCGCTCATCCTCCCCCGCGCCGAGGCGTCAGGTAAATCGATCGAGGCGTCACCCGCGTCGGCCGAGGCGTCAGCTACGTCGGCCGAGTCGGCACGCGGTGACGTCTCGGCCGACGTACGTGACGTCTCGGCGGGTCATTCCACCAGGACGGCGACGGTGTGGATGATCACGCCGACGAGACCACCGACGATGGTGCCGTTGATGCGGATGAACTGCAGGTCGCGGCCGACGAAGAGCTCGATGCGGCGGGCGGCCTGCTTGCCGTCCCAGCGCTGGATGGTGTGGGTGATGACGGTGGTCGCCTCGCGGCCGTAGCGCTTGACGACGTAGACGGCCACGTCGGAGGCGAGCGCGTCGTAGCGGCGCTGGAGGGCCTCGTCGAGGACGACCTTCTGGGCGTAGCGGACGACCTCGTCCAGGGCGCGGCGGCGGACGACGCCGTCGGGGTCGCGCAGGGACGTGGTCAGCGCACGCCGCAGCGCGTCCCAGATCGAGATGGCGGTGTTGATCACGCCGGGGTGGTCGAGCACCCGCTCCTTGAGCCGCTCGGCGCGCTCCATGGTCGCCTCGTCGTGCTGCAGGTTGTCGGCGAGGTCGGCGAGCATCGTGTCGATCGCCTTGCGGGCGCGGTGCTCGGGGTCGTCGCGGATGTCGGCGATCCAGCGGACCAGCTCGACGTGGATGCGGGCGGTCACGGGCTCGCGCAGCACCTGGGGCGTCCACCACGGCGCCCGCTCGCCGAGCACCTCGGTGACGATCTCCTCGTTCTCCTCGAGCCAGCCGTGCAACTCGACCAGCGCCAGGTCGACCAGACCGTGGTGGACACCGTCGTCCAGCGCCGCCTGCAGGGTGCCGCCGAGGAGCGGCGCGATCTGCTCCTCGCGCAGGCGAGGTACGAACCCGTCCTGGATGATCTCGACGATGTGCCGGTTGTTGATCCGGGAGAGCCCGTCGGCGACCACGGTGGAGACCTCGTCGACGACCCGCTTGGCGTTGGGCTCCTCGGCGAGCCAGAGCGCGAGCCGCAGCGACGGCATCGCTACGCCGAGCCGCTCGCGAATCGTCTCCTCCTGCAGGAAGTTGTCCTGGACGAACTCCTCCAGGCTGGCGCCGAGCTCGTCCTTCCGCTTCGGGATCAGCGCGGTGTGCGGCACCGGCAGCCCGAGCGGGTGGCGGAACAGCGCGGTCACCGCGAACCAGTCGGCCATCGCACCGACCATGGACGCCTCGGCGCCCGCGTTCACGAATCCCCAGAACCCGTCCAGCCGAAGGGTCAGCAGATAGACGATGGCGGCCACGACCAGGAGCCCGGTGGCGACGATGCGCATGCGGCGCAGTGCCTGGCGGCGTACGACATCGGCCTCGGTCTCGACCATCAGGCCGCCGATGCCGGCGCCCCCAGGAGAACTCATGGGCTCAATTGTGCCGGGTCGTCCCACGCGAGGCGATCTGCAACACCAGGACCAGCATTTCTATAGGTTACTCACGGGTCGGCCCACAGCTGGGTTACAAAGCACCCAAGGGCGTCACCGATCCCTTCCCCTGCTCGTTGGAGTGGGCGAGAGTGCCTCGGGGGAGGCACACGTCCCACCGAGGAGATACATGTCGTCGCACAACGCGGACGGTGTGGGGTCGCATCTGTTCGACTCGTCGAGGAGCGCTATGTCGTTGACCACCGCCGCCAAGGTGGAGGTTCTGAGCGTCCTCGTCCGCGCCGGCCGGGAGGCCCGCGCCCCACTCACCCCGCACGACTGCAACACCGTGGTCGAGACCAGTGCCCATCTCGCCGAGATCGCGCCGACCCTCTCCGAGGGCACGCCCGGCGAGCGGGCCCGCGCGACCCGCTCCGCGATGGAGCTGTTCCTCTCGGTCGACTGCCCTCAGCTCGCGCCCGAGCTCCGCGAGGAGCTCGCCAGGGCGGTCGAGCACGTCGTCGTACGTCATCCGGCGACCGCCGCCTAGCGCAACAGGGTTTCAACCACCTCATCGTCTGAAGCAAAAATGCCGTCGCGACCCCATGGGTCGCGGCGGCGTGCTTGTATGTGAGTCGGGAGGTAGTTGCATGACGATCGTCAGAGCCGCAATCAGCCAGACCACCTGGACCGGGGACAAGGTCTCCATGCTGGACAAGCACGAGGGCTTCGCGCGGGACGCCGCCGCCCAGGGCGCCCAGGTGATGTGCTTCCAGGAGCTCTTCTACGGGCCCTACTTCGGGATCACCCAGGACAAGAAGTACTACCGCTACGCCGAGCCTGCCGACGGGCCGATCGTGCAGCGCTTCGCGAGCCTGGCCAAGGAGCTGGGCATAGTGATGGTGCTGCCGATCTACGAAGAGGCCGACACCGGGATCTACTACAACACCGCCGTGCTGGTCGACGCCGACGGCACGATCCTCGGCAAGTACCGGAAGAACCATCTGCCGCACGTGGAGAAGTTCTGGGAGAAGTTCTACTTCCGCCCCGGCAACCTGGGCTACCCGGTCTTCGAGTCCGCGGTCGGCAAGGTGGGGATGTACATCTGCTACGACCGCCACTTCCCCGAGGGCTGGCGCGAGCTCGGGCTCAACGGTGCCCACATGGTCTTCAACCCCAACGCCACCAAACCCGGGCTCTCCAACCGGCTCTGGGAGATCGAGCAGCCCGCCGCCGCGGTCGCCAACGGCTACTTCGTGCTCGCGCCCAACCGGGTCGGCCTGGAGGACAACGAGTACGGCGAGGAGGCGGTCAACTTCTACGGGATGTCGCAGATCGTCGACCCCCGCGGCAACTACGTCGGCGAGCTCGGCTCGGGCGAGAAGGAGGAGCTGCTCGTACGCGACCTGGACATGAGCATGGTCCAGGAGATGCGCGACGACTGGCAGTTCTACCGCGACCGGCGACCCGATTCGTACACCGCCATCCCCCGACCCTGAGGAGGCCCGCATGACCACCACGCTCATCACGGGCGGCACGGTCGTCTCCGCGACCGGGCGCACCCAGGCAGACGTGCTCGTCGACGGCGAGCGGATCGTCGCGCTCATCTCCCCCGGGAGCACTCCGCTGGGGACGATCACGGCCGACGTCACCATCGACGCGAGCGGGAAGTACGTCATCCCTGGCGGCGTCGACGCCCACACCCACATGCAGCTGCCGTTCGGTGGCACCAACGCCAGCGACACCTTCGAGACCGGCACCCGGGCCGCGGCCTGGGGCGGCACCACGACGATCATCGACTTCGCGGTGCAGCGCTACGGCGAACGCGTACAGGACGGGTTGGCGCACTGGCACGAGCTGGCCGCCGGCAACTGCGCGATCGACTACGGGTTCCACCAGATCATCGGCGGGGTCGACGACGATGCGCTCAAGGCGATGGACTCGCTCGTGGACGAGGGGATCACCTCCTACAAGCTGTTCATGGCCTACCCGGGCGTCTTCTACTCCGACGACGCGCAGGTCCTGCGGGCGATGCAGAAGGCCACCGACCACGGGCTGCTGACCATGATGCACGCCGAGAACGGGCCGGCCATCGACGTGCTCGCCGCGCAGCTGGCCGAGTCCGGCAAGACGTCTCCCTACTACCACGGCATCGCACGTGCCTGGCAGATGGAGGAGGAGGCCACCCACCGGGCGATCATGCTCGCCGACGTGACCGGGGCTCCGCTCTATGTGGTGCACGTCAGTGCCAAGCAGGCGGTCGCGCAGCTGGCCACGGCCCGCGACCACGGGAAGAACGTGTTCGGCGAGACCTGCCCGCAGTATCTCTATCTCTCCCTCGAGGACCAGCTCGGCGCGAGGTCGGAGGAGTGGGGCGACTTCGAGGGCGCCAAGTGGGTCTGCTCGACGCCGCTGCGCTCGCGTGAGGAGGGCCACCAGGACGCGATGTGGCAGGCGCTGCGCACCAACGACTTGCAGATGGTCTCCACCGACCACTGCCCCTTCTGCATGAAGGAGCAGAAGGAACTCGGCAAGGACGACTTCCGGGCCATCCCCAACGGGATCGGGTCGATCGAGCACCGCGTCGACCTGCTCTACCAGGGCGTGGTGACCGGGCAGATCACGCTCGAGCGGTGGGTGGAGCTGATCGCGACCACACCGGCGCGGATGTTCGGGCTCTACGGCCGCAAGGGCGTGATCGCGCCGGGAGCCGACGCCGACATCGTCGTCTACGACCCGAACGGACACACCTCCATCGGGGTCGGCAAGACCCATCACATGAACATGGACCACTCCGCCTGGGAGGGCTACGAGATCGACGGACACGTCGACGTGGTGCTCTCGCGGGGCTCCGTGGTCGTCGCCGACGGCGAGTTCAAGGGCACCAAGGGCCACGGCAGCTACCTCAAGCGCGACCTCTCCCAGTACCTGGTGTGACGTCATGGACTTCGGTGTCGTCCTCCAGACCAACCCGCCCGCCTGGCGGGTCGTCTCCCTGGCGAAGCAGGCCGAGGCGTACGGCTTCGACTACGTCTGGACGTTCGACAGCCACCTGCTGTGGATGGAGCCGTACGTCATCTACAGCCAGATCCTCGCCGAGACCCGCACCATCAAGGTCGGCCCGTTCGTGACCAACCCGGCGACCCGCGACTGGACGGTGACCGCGTCGGTCTTAGCGACCCTGAACGAGATGTACGGCAACCGCACCGTGTGCGGGATGGGACGCGGCGACTCGGCGGTGCGGGTGCTCAACGGGAAGCCGTCGACGATCAAGGAGATGCGCGAGGCCACTCGGGTGATCCGCGAGCTCGCCAACCGGCGCCCGGTCGAGATCAACGGCACCACGCTGCAGTTCCCGTGGGCCAAGCGCTCCGAGCTGGAGGTGTGGATCGCCGCCTACGGCCCGCTCGCGCTGAAGGCGGCCGGGGAGGTCGGCGACGGGTTCATCCTGCAGCTGGCCGACCCCGACATCACCGAGTGGATGATCGGGGCGGTCAAGAAGGCGGCCACCGACGCCGGCCGCGACCCCGAGTCGCTGACCTTCTGCGTGGCCGCTCCTGCGTACGTCACCGACGGGTCGCCCGAGGCCTTAAATCATGCCCGCGAGCAGTGCCGGTGGTTCGGCGGGATGGTGGGCAACCACGTCGCCGACATCGTCTCCAAGTACGGCAGCGGTGCCGTCCCGCAGGCGCTCACCGACTACATCAAGAACCGCGAGGGCTACGACTACAACGAGCACGGGCGGGCCGGGAACACCCACACCCAGTTCGTGCCCGACGAGATCGTCGACCGGTTCTGTCTCCTCGGCCCGGTCGAGGAACAGGTCGCCAGGCTCGAGCAGCTCAAGAGCCTCGGCGTCGACCAGTTCGCCGTCTACCTGCAGCACGACGCGATGGACCAGACCCTGGCGGCGTACGGCGATCTGGTCATCCCCCGGGTCAACCGGCCGGTGACCACGAAGGCATGAGCGCGCGATTTCGTTGATTGTGGCGTGAGAATGTAACGAAAACGTAGCCGTCGTCCTGATATACCTTCGTAATCAGTATCCCGGATCGGCGGCGACCCAGCTGCTCCCGGCGTAGAGTGAGAGACGACCTGAGCCAGGTCGAGCGGCGAGCTTGCTCGTCCGCTCGCGCCGAGCGAGGGAGTAAGCGCGCGAAGCGCGCAAGCCAGATCCATGTCCATCCACGCACCCCAGGGGACCGCCTTGACCAGCGCCAGCGACGCCCGTGCCTACGACCTCGACCGAGCCCACGTCTTCCACTCCTGGTCCGCCCAGGGGTCGCTGAAACCGCTCGTCATCGCCGGCGGGCAGGGCTCGCGGGTGTGGGACGACTCCGGGCACACGTACCTGGACTTCTCCTCCCAGCTGGTCAACACCAACATCGGCCACCAGCACCCCCGGGTGGTGGAGGCGATCAAGAAGCAGGCCGAGACGCTGACCACGATCGCCCCGACCACGGCCAACCTGACCCGCGGCGAGGCCGCCGAGCGGATCACCGACATCGCGCCGGTCGGCTTCAACAAGGTCTTCTTCACCAACGCCGGCGCCGACGCGGTCGAGAACGCGATCCGGATGGCCCGCATCCACACCGGCCGCGACAAGGTGCTCTCGACCTACCGCTCCTACCACGGCAACACCGGGGCGGCGATCGTCGCGACGGGCGACTGGCGGCGGATCCCGAACGAGTACGCCCGTGGCCACGTCCACTTCTTCGGCCCCTACCTCTACCGCTCGGAGTTCTGGGCGACCACGCCGGCGCAGGAGGCCGAGCGCGCGCTGCGCCACCTGCGCCGGGTCATCGAGTCCGAGGGACCCGCCTCGATCGCGGCGATCCTCCTCGAGACCATCCCCGGCACCGCCGGGATCATGATCCCGCCGCCGGGCTACCTCCCCGGGGTCAGGGCGCTGGCCGACGAGTTCGGGATCATGCTCATCCTCGATGAGGTCATGGCCGGCTTCGGCCGCACCGGCGAGTGGCTCGCCCTGGACGCCTACGACGTCGTTCCCGACCTGATCACCTTCGCCAAGGGGGTCAACTCCGGCTACGTACCCGCCGGCGGGGTGATCATCTCCGACCCGGTCGCGGCGACCTTCGACGACCAGGTCTTCCCCGGCGGGCTCACCTACTCCGGCCACCCGCTGGCGATGGCGTCGATCGTGGCGACCATCGAGGCGATGAACGAGGAGGGCATCGTCGACAACGCCGCGACGATCGGCACCGACCACATCGCCCCCGGCCTCGCCTCGCTGGCCGAGAAGCACGACGTGATCGGCGAGGTACGCGGCACCGGGGTCTTCTGGGCCCTCGAGCTCGTCGCCGATCGCGAGACGCGGGAGCCGCTGCCCGCGGCGACGATGGGCCGGATCAAGTCCGACCTGATCGCCCGCAACTTGATCCCGTTCACCATGGAAAACCGCATCCACGTGGTACCCCCGTGCATCGTCACCCCCGACGAGGTCGCCGAGGCGATCTCGATCTACGACGACGTGCTCGGCTCGCTGTAACAGCTCTCTAAAGGACGCATGACATGACCGATCTCCCCATCCTCGACCACTGGATCGGCGGGGCCACCAACCCCGGCACCGGCACCCGTCTCGGCGACGTCTACAACCCCGCGCTCGGCACCGTCCAGAAGCGCGTACGCTTCGCCTCGGCCGCCGACGTCGACACCGCCGTCTCGGCGGCAAAGAAGGCGTTCGAAGAGTGGAGCGAGACCTCGCTCACCCGGCGTACGGCCGTGCTCTTCAAGTTCCGCGAGCTGCTCAACGCCCGCAAGGGCGAGCTCGCCGAGATCCTGACCGCCGAGCACGGCAAGGTGCTCTCCGACGCCGCCGGCGAGATCGCCCGCGGGCTCGAGGTCGTCGAGTTCGCCTGCGGGCTCTCCCACCTGCTCAAGGGCACGGTCTCCGAGCAGGTCTCTTCCGGCGTGGACGTGACCACGCTCAAGCAGCCGCTGGGCGTGGTCGGCATCATCAGCCCGTTCAACTTCCCCGCCATGGTGCCGATGTGGTTCTTCCCGATCGCGATCGCGGCCGGCAACGCGGTCGTGATCAAGCCCTCGGAGAAGGACCCGACCGCCTCCAGCTGGATCGGCGAGCTGTGGGCCGAGGCAGGGCTGCCCGACGGCGTCTACAACGTCGTGCACGGCGACAAGGAGGCGGTCGACGCGCTCCTCGACAACCCCGACGTCGCCTCGATCTCCTTCGTCGGCTCCACCCCGATCGCCCGCTACGTCTACGAGCGCGGCACCGCCGCCGGCAAGCGGGTCCAGGCGCTCGGCGGCGCCAAGAACCACATGCTGGTGCTGCCCGACGCCGACCTCGACCTGGTCGCCGACTCGGCTGTCAACGCGGGCTTCGGGTCGGCCGGTGAGCGCTGCATGGCGATCTCGGTGGTGCTCGCGGTCGACTCGGTGGCCGACAGCCTGATCTCGAAGATCACCTCGCGGATGGCCACGCTCAAGACCGGCGACGGCACCCGGGACACCGACATGGGGCCGCTGATCACCGGCGCTCACCGGGACAAGGTGGCGAGCTACGTCGACGTGGCCGCGGCCGACGGGGCCAAGGTCGTCGTCGACGGCCGTGGGATCGAGGTTGACGGTGACCCCAACGGCTTCTGGGTCGGGCCGACGCTGGTGGACCGGGTGCCGACCACGTCGACCGTCTACACCGAGGAGATCTTCGGCCCGGTGCTCTCGGTCATCCGCGTCTCCGGCTACGAGGAGGGCCTCGAGCTGATCAACTCGGGCCAGTTCGGCAACGGCACCGCGATCTTCACCAACGACGGCGGCGCCGCCCGCCGATTCCAGCGTGAGGTGCAGGTCGGGATGGTCGGCGTGAACGTGCCGATCCCGGTGCCCGTCGCCTACCACTCCTTCGGTGGCTGGAAGGCGTCGCTGTTCGGGAACGCGAAGGCGTACGGCCCCGCGGGGCTGGACTTCTTCACCCGGGAGAAGGCGGTCACCACCCGCTGGCTGGACCCGTCGCACGGCGGGATCAACCTGGGGTTCCCCCAGAACTCCTAGTGACCCACTAGTAGTCGTAGTCGTCGTCGGGGCCGGCTGCGTCGAGCTTCTGCTCGGCGTAGTCGGCCTCGTCGACGTCGTCCGGCGCCGAGGTCACCGTCTCCTCGGCGTCCAGAGGCGCCTCGTCGTCGACCGCCTCCTTCACGACATCGGTCGCCTGCTCCTCGAGGTCTGCCTCTGCTGCGTTCTCGCTCATCTACCCTCGCTCAGATCGATCCGTGTACTGGGCCTCCAGTAGACCACCGCCACCCGGGTGCCGCCACGGATCGCCGCAGCTCAGCGCCGGCGTGGCGCCCCCAGGGCAAGACGGAGATCCTGCTTCAGGGTCGTATATGCCTCCTTGGGCTGCCGATTCACATCCCAGAGCAGCGCGTAGCCCTCCCCTTCGAACCAGCCAGGTACCCAGGAGTGGGTGTCGTCGATGCCCCAGACCGTGAACGATGTGCAGGCGCGTACGGCGAGGCAGGCCTGGAGCATCTGGGAGAACTCGTAGGGGTGGGCGAAGAGCGCCAGGTTGTCCGTGGGCACCTGGGTCTCTGCGGAGTCGACGAAGGTGCGTACGTCGGCCTCGGTGACGGCGACCTCGAGACCGAGGTCGGCATAGCGCTGCAGGTCGGCGCGGAAGCGCTCGCCGGAGAAGCCGTACTGGGTGTCGAGGTGGCCCTGGTTGCCGACACCGTGGATGGGTACGCCCTGGGCGACCAGGCTCTTGACGAAGGCGTAGACCGCGTCGGCCTTGGCGTTGTGGCCGTCCTCGCCGGCGATGTTGTAGTCGTTGTAGAACAGCCGCGCCTTCGGGTCGGCCTGATGGGCCCAGCGGAAGGCGTCGGCGACCACCCCGGGTCCGAGCCGGGAGACCCAGAAGTTGTTCGGGTTGAGCCGCGACGGGTTGGTGTCGGTGAAGAACTCGTTGGCGACGTCCCACTGGTAGACCTTGCCGCGGAAGTGGGCGACCTCGTCTGTGATGTGCTTCTTGAGGATCCCGCGGAGCTCGTCGTTGCTGATCGTGCCGTTGTTGACGCCCTCCGTCAGCCAGGCGGGATTCTGGTTGTGCCAGAGCAGGGTGTGGCCGCGCACCTTCTGACCGTGGGCGCGGGCGAACTCGACGACCTCGTCGGCGCCAGACCAGTCGTAGGTGCCGCGAGTCGGCTCGACGGTCTCCCACTTCATCTCGTTCTCGGGCGTGATGCTGGAGAACTCGTCCGCGGCGATGCCGGCGAGCTCCTCGTCCGCGAGCACCTCGGGGTTCGCGGCGACACCGAGGTGCAGGCCGATCTGGGACGCGTAGGAGCGGAGCGAGTCGGACGGGGGCCGGAAGCCACGTGGCTCGGCCTGGGCCATGGATGACGCGGTCGCGGTGACGGTCGCCGCCGCGGCCACGGTCACGACGATGTGACGAAGTTTCACGGTGCCTCCAGGTGCACTAAGTGTGATCGGCATCACAGACGGGGATCAGGATGGCGAGGGCCGCGAGTTTTGTCAATCGTTGTCGATAACGTTTTCCGAAGATGCCGCCGAAGCTGGATCCCGGCTACGATCCGGTCCATGCCCACCGAGACCCCTGCCCGCGAAGCTCCCGGATCGACGTGGGCCCGCAGCTACGACTACACCGCGCGCGAGCTGGTGCGACCACGTTCCGTGGATGACGTACGCGACCTCTTGCGGCGCGAGCCGCGGCTGCGCGCACTGGGATCCCGGCACTCCTTCACCGATCTCGCGGACACACCGGGGGTGCTGGTCTCGCTCGACGGCTTGGAGTCTTCGCCGAGCCTGGCCGGGGACGTGGTCCGGGTGCCTGGCGGGATGCGCTACGGCGAGCTCGCCGCCTGGTTGCAGGAGCACGGCCGGGCGCTGCCCAACCTGGCCTCGCTCCCCCATATCTCGGTCGCCGGCGCGGTCGCGACCGGCACTCATGGCTCCGGCGTCGGCAACGGCTCGCTGGCCACCTCCGTGACCGCCCTGGAGATCGTCGAAGGCCGCGGCGACCTGGTGCGTCTGGAGGCCGGCTCGCCCGACTTCGCGGGGGCCGTGGTCGGCATCGGTGCGCTGGGGATCGTGACCCATCTCGAGCTGCTGACCTCGCCGACGTACCAGGTCGCCCAGAGGGTCCACGAAGGGCTCACCTACGCTGACCTGCGAGAACACCTCACCGAGATCCTCGGTGCGGCCTACTCGGTGTCGATCTTCACGCGCTGGTCCGACGAGCCCGACGGGTCGGTCGCGCGGGTCTGGGTGAAGTCGCGCTCGGGGACGCCGGAGCTCCCCGGGACGGTGCTCGCCACCGGGCCACGGCACGTCGTCCCCGGCCTCGACCCGGCCCCGTGCACCGAGCAGCTCGGCGTCCCCGGACCGTGGCACGAGCGGCTGCCCCACTTCCGGCTCGACTTCCAGCCGAGCGTCGGCGCGGAGCTGCAGAGCGAGTATCTGGTGCCGCTCGATCGCGCGCAGGAGGCGGTCGAGGCGGTCCGCTCACTCGCCGACCGGGTCCGGCCGCTCCTGCAGGTGAGCGAGATCCGCGCCGTCGCCGCCGACGAGCTGTGGCTCTCCCCCGCCTACGGCACCGACACGCTGGCGCTGCACTTCACCTGGAAGGCCGACCCCGTCGGCGTACGCGAGCTCCTGCCCGACCTGGAGCAGCGGCTTCCGGCGGGCACCCGGCCGCACTGGGGCAAGCTGTTCGCCACCAAGGACCCCGGTGCTGCGTTCCCGCGCTGGGACGACTTCAGGGACCTCGTACGCCGCTTCGACCCGGACCGGCGGTTCTGGAACGGGTGGCTGGAGCGGGTGCTCGGCTGACGCGGCTGGGGTAGTCCGGGAGCGAACTGCCTATTACTGGCGAGTAAATGGGCAGTTCGCTCCCGGACTACCCCGACGCTCAGTCCTCGACGAACTGGCGGTGGTTGCGGATCACCTCGGCGATGATCACGTTGAGGATCTTCTCGGCGAACTCGGGGTCGAGGCCGGCGTCGTCGGAGAGCCGACGGAGCCGCTCGATCTGGACCGCCTCGCGGCTCGGATCGGCCGGCGGGAAGCCCGCGCGCGCCTTCAGCCGGCCAACCTGCTCGGTGCACTTGAAGCGCTCGGCGAGAAGGTGGACAAGGGCGGCGTCGAGGTTGTCGATGCTGCCGCGCAGGCGCAGGAGCTCGTCGTGGGCGTCTTCGGTCACAGCGCTATCAAACCTGATGCGAGCCCCGGAGCACCGACGAGTCTTACTCGCCGGACTCCTTCGAGGACTGCTCTGCGAGCGCCTTGTCGATGTCGAGCTCGACGACGGCGTCGATGACCTGCTTGAGCGCGGGCGCGGGGAGCGCACCGGGCTGCGAGAAGACGAGGTTGCCCTTCTTGAAGGCCATCAGCGTCGGGATCGAGGTGATGTTGGCGGCACCGGCGAGCGCCTGCTCCGCCTCGGTGTCGACCTTCCCGAAGACGATCTCGGGGTGCTCCTGGGAGGCGGCGTCGTAGATCGGGCCGAACTGGCGGCACGGGCCGCACCAGGACGCCCAGAAGTCGACGAGGACGATCTCGTTGTCGGTGACGGTGCTCTCGAAGTTCTCTGCGCCGAGCTCGACGGTGGGCATGGGGCTCTCGCTTCCGGTCTGGGGTGGGTGCGCGCCGGATCGGCGGGCACGTACGTCTCAACGCACGTGCGTCACTGAGGATTCCCCGTGCGGATTCCTCGTGGGATCAGGGAAGGCGCTTGCTCTTCGGCCCGATCTGCCGCTCGATGCGGCTGCGTGGCTGCCCGGTCAGCTTGGCGACGATCGGAACCCGGAACACGTATCCACCGACAGCCGCTGCGATGACCAGCAAGATAATCCAGAACATGTGATCCAGCGTACGCCGGACCACCCAGGCCCCACCTCAGGATTCTCCCTGAGGTGGGGCCCGGATGAGTCCTGGGTCGGTGTCAGGCGGCGCGCCGGCCGCGGCGGCCGGACTCGCGCTTGCGCAGAGCGTCGGTCAGCAGCGAGACCAAGGCCTCGAGCTGTACGTCGGCGGAGTCGGTGACCTCTTCGTCGGAGCCGTCCAGGGCGCGGGCCGCGAGGCCGGCCTTGGAGTCGATCAGCTCGGCGATCCGGGTGTCGATGGTCTGCGAGGCGATGATGCGCCAGGCGGTGACCGGCTCGGTCTGGCCGATGCGGTGGACACGGTCGATCGCCTGCGTCTGCTCGGCGTCGGTCCAGGAGAGCTCGGCCAGGATCAGGTTGGAGGCGGCCTGCAAGTTGACGCCGACACCGGCAGCGGTGAGCGAGCAGACGATGATCTTGACCTCGGGGTCGTTCATGAACTCGTCGATGGCCTTCTCACGTGCCTTCGAGGTCTGGTCGCCGCGGATCGTGGAGTAGCGGATGCCGCGCTCCTCGAAGAGCTTCTGCGCGGTGTCCATCACCTCGATGTGCTTGGCGAAGAAGACGACCTTGCCGACGTTGCGCGCCAGCTGAGCGGCGTAGTCGGCGGCCAGCGAGGCCTTCGCGCGACCGATGCGGCGCATCATCCCGAAGACGTTCTCGCCGGTGGAGGCGTCCTGGTCCTCGCGCTCCCAGGTGGCGACGCGGCGGATCAGCTCGAGGTCGAGCTCGCCGGCGGCCGGCTTGGCGCCGGTCACCCGGGTCTCGATCGCGGTGTCGTAGCGCTGCATCATCCGCTTGGCCAGCTCGGCCTCTGCGGCCCGGATCGAGCGGCCCTCGGCGTCGTCGAGCTCGACCGGCAGGTCGGCCACGCGGCGCGCCGGGATGTCGCTGGCGACGTCGATCTTGCGGCGGCGCACGATGCCCTGGTTGACGACGACGCGGCGGGCCGCGCCGTAGAAGCTGTTGTCCTGCGGGGTCAGGCCGGTCTCCTCGAGCCCCTCGAGCAGGCCGTTGAGCGGCTTGACGTCGTCGATCCAGCCGAGGAACTGCCAGATCGCCCGGAAGTCCTCGATGTCGTTGATCAGCGGGGTGCCGGTCAGCGCCATCAGCAAGGGGTTGGCCGTACGCTGCCGGATCTTCTCCGAGAGAGCCAGCACGTGCTGGGAGCGCTGGGAGGACTTGTTCTTGATGAAGTGGGCCTCGTCGACGACCATGCCCTTGAAGCCGAACTCGCCGAGCCAGCCGACGTGGCGGTCGAGGATCTCGTAGTTGACCACGATGATGTCGGCGAAGCCATCGATGTCCTCGCCGTTGCCGTGGACGACGGTCGCCTTCTTGGACGGCGTCCAGAGGTCGACCTCGCGGGCCCAGTTGGCCTTGACGACGTTGGGCACGACCACGAGCAGCGGGTAGGCGTCGGCCGCCTCGGCGGCGAGCAGGGCCTGGGCGGTCTTGCCGAGGCCGGGCTCGTCGGCCAGCAGGTAGGAGCGGTGGCCCTCGGCCGCCGAGGCGACCAGCTGCGCCTGGTGGTGCATGAGCTCGCGGGTGCCCGGCGCGTCGATGTGACCGGGGCCGTAGGCGGGCGGCTCGGGCAGCGGCATGCAGGAGGGGCCGGAGTCGGCGTACTCGAAGCTTCGGAACAGCGGCCCGAGGAGCTCCCAGCCGGACAGACGGCGGGCGTGCACCGGCGGGCGGGCGTTGGTGAAGTCGGGCACCAGGAACGGGTTGGAGAGCTGGCGCTGGATGACGCTGGTCGGGACCACGCGCTTGTCGGGGACCACGACGGCAGGCGTCTCGTCCTCGTCCTCCTCCTCGTCCTCCGGCACGTCGACGCCACCACGGGCCATCAGCTCGTGCTTGAGGTCGACGGCGGCCTCGGAGATCTCGGCGTCCTCGGCGAGGAGCTCGAACAGGCGCGAGTCCATGGTCGCGGTCTTGGCGAGGATCGTGGCGATCCCGTCCAGACGCTTGAGCTGCTCGGCGCGGCGACCCTCGTTGAGGGTCTCGTCCTCGAGCACGCGGTGGCGCTCGTCTCGGGCGAGGAGCGCGACGACCTGGAACTTGGTCCGTACGTCGGGCATGGCCGAGCGGCGCTGAACGGCCGACTCCACCTCGCGGACGACCTGCGCGAGCACCGGAATGATGCCCTCGTTGTCCTTGTGGACGCCCTTGCGGCGACCGTTCTGCCCGGACTTGCCGGCGTTGCCGTTGCTACGTGAACGGCCGGACCGGTTGTTGCGCCGGGTAGCGGCTCCCTGAGCCAACTGAATCCTCCTTGGGGCCACGCACGGGTGAGTGGCATGTCCAAATGCCGACCCTCATCGGCCGGTCGCCCTCCCAGGGCTCACGCAGATCGATGGCAGACGACTGACGACCGCGGCCAAACAGCGGATACGCGCGATCGGCGCCTCATCGACCGGGCCAGTGACTCGTTCGGTCCCCACGACGAACGTCCACGAGCCGGGCGCTTGGAGCGAGTGTAACCCCACCCACACCGGTTAGCGGAAGTCTCGTTCGGCGTTTTCTGTCAATTGATCAAACGCGAGGCTCAGGCAGGCCTCGGATGAGCCCGGTAGAACTCGCGTGCGCGCCTTCCGAGACGGTTGGTGGCGACATCCGAGAGCACCACACCGAGCGGGATGTTGAGCACCGGGATGCCGCGCAGGACGACACGCCGGGCGACCCGGACACCGACGAGGTGCGCCATCGAACTGGTGGCCTCGACGGTCTTGTTCACCGCCCAGCGGGAGACGGCCCGGACGCCGAAGCGGCTGCCCGCGGCGCCCGCCACGCTGCCGCCGCCGTCGAAGAGCAGGTTCACGCCGGCCAGCTTGAGGAACTCGTTGACCCGCACCGGATCCTCCAGATCGTGTCCGTACGCGGCGGCGATGTGCATCACCAGGCGCTGCTCGATCCACGCCAGGGCGATCAGGTCGCCGAGGATCGCCGTCCCGGCCGCGGCCACGACCGCAGCCGGACCGCCGATCACGGCCGGCACCTCGGCGACGGCGATCATCGCGCCGCCGCTGGCACCCTGCAGACGAGCGAACCAGCGGTGCTTCCTGATCAGCTCGTCGACGTACGCCTCGGTGTCGAAGCCGGGCTCGGACCGGTCCGCGGCCACCTTCCTGGCGATCTCCGGACCCTGGGTCGCGACCAGGTGGCCGACCAGCACCTGGGGTGCCGCAGACCCTGCCGTGATCAGCTCCTTGACCGGAAACTTCGGCTTCTTGATCATCTACCCTCCGCGTCGCTCGGCGACCGTGCCACCGTCTGAATGGCCCGAACCTATCCGAGGTCGACGCGGCGACAGCGCTGCGACTCAGTCGATCAGGTACTGATCCGCCCAGGCCGAGATGATCCGGGCGGCGCGCTGGGCCTGGCCGCGCTTGGTGAGGAGGTGGTCGGAGCCCTCCAGCGACACGAAGGACCGCGGATGGCGGGCGGTGTTGAAGATGTCGGAGGCGTTCTCGATGCCGACCGTGGTGTCGGTCGGGCTGTGCATGACCAGGAGCGGCTTCTTGAGCTGCATGATCTTGTGGCGCAGGTCGGCGCGGCGTACGTCATGGACGAAGGCCTTGCGCAGGGTCAGCGACTTGCCACCCGCCATCCACGGCGCCTCGCCGTCCTCCAGCACACGGGAGAGCACGGCGTCGTAGTTGTGCTCGACGTGCGCGGGCTGGAACGGAGCCGCGACGGTGGCGACGGCATCGACGCCGACCCCGTCAGCGGCTGCAGCGAGGACCGCCGCACCGCCGAAGGAGTGGCCGACGAGCAGCTCGGCCGGGGTGCCACGCTCAGCCATGAAACGGGTGGCCTCGACGGTGTCGGCGACCTTGTGGGTGAAGGAGCCGTCGCCCCAGTCGCCCTCGGAGTCGCCGAGCCCGAGATTGTCGAAGCGCAGCATCCCGATGCCCTCGGCGGCGAGCTGCTTGCAGATCCGTGCGGCTGCCGGAGAGTCCTTCCCGAGGGTGAAACCGTGACTGAACACGCCCCAGCCACGCACCTCACCCTCGGGCAGGTCGATGAGACCGGCCAGCATGGGTCCGGACGTACTCTTGAAGGTCACCTTCTCAGCCACGCCCAGGATTCTCTCAGAATCCGGCGCGACTGCTCGGGTCTGCTCAGCGCTCGACGTAGAAGAGGCGCTTGTTGAGGAACTCGTCGATCCCGAGCGGGCCGAGCTCGCGCCCGAAGCCGGAGCGCTTGGTGCCGCCGAAGGGGACGTCGGCGCCCTCGCCGGCCGGCGTGTTGACGTTGGCCATGCCGACCTCGAGCTGCTGGGCGACGGCGATCGCGCGTGCCTCGTCGGTCGAGAAGACGGCACCACCGAGGCCGTACTCGACCGCGTTGGCCAGCTCGACGGCCTCCTCGTCGGTGCTCACCTTGTAGACGACGGCGACCGGGCCGAAGAGCTCCTCGGTGTAGGCGCGCATCTCCGGCGTGACACCGGTGAGGACGGCGGGGGCGAAGAAGGCGTCGGGGCCGTCGGAGATCTCGCCGCCTGCGTGGAGCGTGGCGCCCTTGTCGACGGCATCCTGGATCTGGTCGCGCAGTGCCTCGGCGGCCTTGCGGGCCACCAGCGGGGAGTAGACGGTGTCGTCGCCGTCCTCGCCCTCGAGCGGCTTCATCGCGGCGGCGCGCTTGGTGAGGGCCGCGACGAAGTCGTCGTAGACGCCCTCGTTCACGATCATCCGCTTGTTGCCGTTGCAGACCTGGCCGACGTTCTCCATCCGGGTCGCCCAGGCGGTCTCGGCAGCCTCGTCGATGTCGTCGGAGTCGAGGATGATGTACGGGTCGGAGCCGCCGAGCTCGAGGACGACCTTCTTCAGGTGGCGGCCGGCGGCCTCGGCGACCGCCGTGCCGGCGCGCTCGGAGCCGGTGAGGGAGACCGCGCGGACCCGCGGGTCGGCGATCATCGTGGCGATCTGCTCATGGGTGGCGTAGAGGTTCTGGTAGACGCCCTCGGGGAGGCCGGCGTCCGCGAAGATCTTCGCGATCGCGGCCGAGGAGCGCGGGCAGTTCTCGGCGTGCTTGAGGATGACGGTGTTGCCGGCGACCAGGTTGGGCGCTGCGAAACGGGCGACCTGGTAGTAGGGGTAGTTCCACGGCATGACACCGAGCACCGGGCCGAGCGGGAGACGCTGGATGACCGCCTTGCCCTCGTGGCCGGGCAGGTCGGTCTCCGCGAGCAGCTCGGGGCCGTGGTCGGCGTAGTAGGCGGTGATCTCACCGGAGAACTCGGCCTCGCCGGCCCCGGAGGAGGCCTTCTTGCCCATCTCGGTGCGGATGATCTTCCCGAGCTCCGCGGCCCGCTCGGTGAAGAGGTCCGCGGCGCGCTTCACGATCGCGGAACGCTCCTCGATCGGGGTCGAGCGCCAGGTTTCGTACGCCTTCTTGGACCGCTCCAGCGCCTCCTCCACCTCGGCATCGGTGGCGAACGGGAAGGTCTCGATCACCTCGCCGGTTGCGGGGTCGGTCACCTGGTACGGAGGCGTGGTGCTCATCGTCATCCTCTTCGATCGGGGCTGCTTTGGTGCGATGGTACGTGGTTTGGGACCGCTTTTGATGACGGAACCGTTACTCTTTACCGGTTTTGGCAACTGAATCCGAAGTTAGGACACGTTCTAGAATGTCCGCATGGATCTCGCATTCTTCCGGCGCACCGATGACGGTTTCGAGCCTACGCCGATGGCTCGCAGCATGTGGGCCGAGGACCACATGCACGGAGTGGCCGCCAGCGGCCTGATCGCTCGCGGTCTCGAGGACCAGATCGAGGAGCTCGGACGTGCCTCGGAACTGGTGCCGTCGCGCTATCACGTGGACCTGTTCCGGCCGCCGCGGATGGTGCCGACGCGGATCCGTACGAGGGTCGTACGCAACGGCCCACGCATCGCACTGCTCGACGCCGAGATGGTCCAGTCCTCGGCCGATGGCTCGGAGCAGGTCGTGGCGCGGGCGACGTGCACCTACCTGCTCGCGGGCGAGAACCCGGCCGGCGACGTCTGGTCGTCGACCGACCGCGCCACTCCCCCGCCGCTCTCGGTGGCCCCGCCGACGTCCGACCCGCACGTACCCTTCTTCGTCTCCGACAACCCCTGGTCCGACGACTTCGGCAAGCACCAGAACGCCGGGCGCCACGTCACCTGGCAGGTTGCCGTACCGACCGTCGCCGGCGAGCCGATGACCCCGTTCCAGACGGTGGCCTCCATCGCCGACGCCACCTCGATGGTCACCAACTGGGGCAGCAACGGCGTCGAGTGGATCAACACCGACATCTCGCTCGCCCTCGCCCGGCGCCCGGCCGGGATGGAGGTCGGCCTCGCCACCATCGACCACGTCGCCCACGAGGGCATCTCCGTCGGGACCGCCGAGGTCTTCGACCGCGAGGGCACCATCGGCACCGCCACCGTCACCGCCCTGGCCAACGCCAAGCGCACCGTCGATTTCACTGCCCCTCTCGAGGGCGGCCCCGCCACCCCGGTCTAGCCGAGGCGTCACCCCCGTCGGCCGAAGCGTCGCCTGCGTCGGCCGAAGCGTCACCGTGGTGACGTCTCGGCCGACGTACCTGACGTCTCGGCCGGCGTACCTGACGTCTCGGCGGGCGCTTGTGCCTTCTCGGCTAGGGCGAGGTTCTGGTCGACGAGGGCGGCCATGAGGGCTCGCTGACGGGTCGGGGTGAGGCCGAAGCCGGAGGGGGTGAGGTCGGGGGTGGCCAGGGACTCGTCGATGCCGTGGAGGCGGGCGGTCGCGTGGTTGACGTCGGCGATGGCCTGGCGGAGGTCGGTGGTCGCGGGGTCGTGGGTGTCGGGGTCGCCGACGAGGTTGAGTACGCCGGTGATGCCGATCCGGCGCTCCTCGCCGACCCGGTCGAGGGCCGCCAAGAGCGTAATGCCGGCCGGGCGGAGCGGCTCGAGGTCAGCGGGGAACGGGTAGGTGGCACGCAGGCGCGAGGGGTTGTAGCGGTAGGCGGTGTTGAGCATGGTGCCGCCGGCGCGCATCGCCCAGACCCGGTGGAGGTCGGAGGCGAGGAAGGCGTACGCAGCCGGGTCCTGGGTGGGGTAGACGACCAGCCCGTTGGAGAAGACGTGGTCGGCACCGACCAGCACGGGCCACAGATGCTTGCTGTGCTTGCTGAACGCGATGACGTGCGAGAGCCCGGCGGCGTCGCGGTAGAGCTCGTCGACCGGGCTGAGGAAGCCCCACCAGCGCTCCTTGAGCTGGGGGTACTTCACGAACTGGCGGCGGCGCTCGGCACGCACCTTCGACCGCACCAGCCGCGCGAGCGCGCGGTCCTCGGCTAGCTCCTCGAGGCCCAGCTTGCCGACGTCGAGCACGAAGCGAGAGGCGGTCGAACCGCAGGGCGTCACCAGGTCCTCACCGCTCAGATAGGGGCGCACGGTGTGCCCGAGCGGACCGCGTCCCAGAGCCTCCGCATCGGCCGGCGCCAGGACGAGCGTGCGGCCGAGCACGATCGTGCCCTGATAGCCGTGAGGCAGCGGTACGTCGAGGTCCAGCCGCGCCGGCTCCGGGAGGGAGAAGCCGTCCTCGAGCGTCCCGGTGATCGCCGGGACCGAGCGCCCGTCGAGCCACGCGCTGTCGAGCGGCCGCGTGGTGAGCCAGATCTTCGCGAACCGCACGCCCGCCGTCGGCCACGGGGCCGAACGCTCCGCCCGGGCGACCTGCCAGCCGCGGTCCAGCAGCGCACCCAGGCCGAAGCGCGCGGTGTCACCCTCGCTGATCGAGTCGGTCGTGATCAGCCCGATCTCGCCGCGGCTCAGAGCAGCCGCCCTGAGCAGGAAGTAGATGACGTAGTCGGCCCGCCTCGTCGTGCCTCCGGCGAGGGTGTGCGCGAGGTAGTCGCGCAGCTCCTGGCCGATCGCGTCCCGCACCCGCTTCACCCCCAGGTAGGGCGGGTTGCCGACCACCGCGTCGAAGCCGCCGCGCGCCATCACCTCGGGTGCGACCAGCGCCCAGTGGATCGGCCGGACGGCGGGAACGGGCAGGCGCCGGCACCGACCCAGTGCCGCGTAGGCCTCCTCCAGCCGCCTCCCCGGCCGACCGCCCAGCGGCAGCGCGACCGCGACCATGGCATCGGCGTACGCCTCGGGGTCATCGACGCAGGCCGGCAGCTCGTCCGCGTCGACGAGCCCGACCAGCGAGTTGCCGCACAGGATCCGGTCGTCGAGGAAGGTCAGCGGGAGCGAGGGGTCCTCGCAGAGCAGCCAGAGGGAGAGCTTGGCGATGTCGACCGCGACCGGGTCGATGTCGGCACCGTAGAGGCAGCGCGTGACGATCTCGGCCACGGGCCGCTCGCACACGGACGCCAGATGACGGGCGGAGGCGAGGAGGAAGACCCCGGTCCCGGCGGCGATGTCGACCACGGCCGCGTCGGCGGAGGCGACCGGCGCCAGCGCGTGGGCGACGACCTCGTCGGCGAGCTCGGGCGGGGTGTAGTGGGCGCCGTTGTCGCGTCGCGAGGAGACCTCGAGCAGCGCCTCGTAGACGTAACCGATCTCCTCCAGAACGAGATCATCGACGGCCCCATCCAGGAACAGATAGTTCGACAGCAGATGATCCGGCTGCGGACCGTCCGCGCACGCCAGCAAGCCGGCAGCGTCCAGGGCAGCATCGGTGAGCACCATCCCCCGTGCCCGCGCGAACCCCGCCACGACACTGCGCATCACCGCCGCCACCGCCGAGGGGCCGCCGCCCAGCTCGGCAACCGCCGACCGCGCTCGAGTGCGCAGTGCCCGGGGCGTGATCACAGGATGAACCATAGAACGCCCGCAGGTTCGCGGAGACGAACCGATGGTGAAGAGTGACGCGCCGGGGTGCCCCCGTTCACCACAACGTCACACCGTGCGTACAGAATCCGGCGCATGTCAATCGACTCGGAGCGGCTCGGGCCCCTCCTTCACCTCCGGCCCGGCACGGCTCCCCGCGTGGCGATCATCTCCGCGAGCTACGGCGCCGGCCACAACTCGGCCTCCCGGGAGATCTCACGAGCGCTCGGGGAGGCTGGATGCGACGTCGAGATCTTCGACTTCGTCGACCTGATGCCCTGGCGGCTCGGGCACGGACTGAAGGTCGGCTACAAGATGCAGCTCCAGGTCAGCCCCGACTCGTGGGGCACCACGATGAGTCTGGTCATGCCGGGACGCCCGCTCCACAAGCCGTTCACCCGGTTCCTTCGCCTCTCCACGCGCAACCTCACCGAGGCCATGCGCGGCGCCGATCTGGTCATCTCGACCCACCCGTTCTGCTCCCAGGTCATCGGCCACCTGCGCACCAGCGGACAGCTGACCGTGCCGGCGGTCACCTATCTCACCGACGCCGCCGTCCCGGCGCTGTGGATCAACCCCGGCATGGACCTCAACCTCGCCATCCACGAGGTCGCCGCACGCGAGGCGCGCATGCTCGGCGGCAACGCGGCGGTGGTCCAGCCGCTGGTCCCGCCGGGGGCGGCGTACGTCCCGGGGCAGGTCTTCCCCGATCCGCTCGCCGACCTCGACCTGGAGGGTCCTCGGGCGCTGGTCACCGGCGGCTCGCTGGGCGCCGGTGCGCTCGAGCAGACCGCCCGCGACATCCTCGAGCACAGCGACATGACCCCGGTGGTCCTCTGCGCGACCGATCCCTGTCTCAAGCGCCGCCTGGAGCGGATCCCCGGTGTCGTGGCGCTCGGCTGGCGCACCGACGTACGCGCCCTGATGGCGACCAGCGACTGCGTCGTCCAGAACGCCGGCGGCTTCACCTCGCTCGAGGCCCTGGCCTCGGGCACGCCGGTGATCACCTACCGCTCGATCTCCGGCCACGGCGCCGCCAACTCGGCCAACCTGGACCGTGCCGGGCTGATCCCGTGGGCCCGCGACGAGGTCGAACTCGCCAAGCACCTGGAAGTGGCCGCCGAGTCGCCACGGTTCAACCGGCTCGCGCTCGGCGTCCCCGACATCGTCCAGATCCTCACCGACAGCTACGACGAGACCGCCGTGGCCTAGCCGGCCGGCGGCAGCCCGAAGAGCCGCGCGGCGTTCTCGTAGAGCACCCCGCGCGTCCACGCCTCACCGAGCCCGAGCCCCACGACCCCGTCGACCGCCTCGAGATAGGGATAGGGGATGTTCGGGAAGTCGCTCCCGAACAGCACCCGCTCGCCCAGCGCCTTCAAGCGCGGCAGCTCCTCGGCCGGGAAGGGCGTCGACGCCTCGGTGAAGGCGGTGAAGGCCATGGTGGTGTCCAGGTGCACGCCGTCGTACTTCTCCACCAGGTCGAGGAAGCGCGAGTAGTCCGGCAGCCCCATGTGAGCGACGATCAGCACCAGGTCCGGATAGCGTCCGAGCAGCGCCTCCATGCCGCCGGGTCCGGTGAACCGGCCCGGGGCGGGGCCGTGTCCCGAGTGGATCACCAGCGGCGTACCCGACTGCGAGAGCACCTCCCAGACCGGGTCGAGCAGCGGCGAGTTGGGGTCGTAGTCGCCGACCTGGACGTGCGCCTTGAAGATCCGCGCACCCGCCTCGACGGCCTCGCGCACGTAGTCACCCGCACCCGGCTCCGGGTAGAACGTCGCCGACTGCAGGCAGTCCGGCTTGTCCGCCGCGAACTCCGCACCCCACTGGTTCAGCCACGCCGCCATCCCGGGCTTGTGCGGATAGGTGAGCGCCGAGAAGTGACGTACGCCGAGATCCCGCAGCACCCGGAGCCGCTCCTCCTCGGAGTGCCGATAGGCGATCGGCCACGGCTGACCGGTCAACGGCCCGACCGCATCGAAGTAGGCCCACACCTTGTCGAGCATCCGCGCGGGCAGGAAGTGGGTGTGTACGTCGAAGATGCCGTCCAGGCCCAGCGCATCGAGCCGCGCGCGGAGCTGCGCGGGCTCGTCGGGGGCGATGGTGACCGTAGGAGCGTTCACGAGGGCCGAACCTACCCGGCGGTGGCGGACCCAGCGGCCACGGGCGCAGCAAAGGTCTCCGCGATCGCGCGGGCCCTCCCGGGCACCTCGTCGGCGGTCAGCCCCCAGGTCCCCTCGGCGAAGCGCCGGGCGAGCTTCGCGAGGGAGTCGGCACCCTCGTTGAGCGCCTCGCCGACGTGGCCGCGCACCCACTCGAAGGAGAGCCGGTCGGACTCGCGGCACAGGTCGTCGTGCATCCGGGTCAGGCCGGCGAGCTCGGCGCGGTGCTCGCTCTCATAGCCCTTCGGCATCGACAGCTCACCCCGGAGCCAGTCCTCGATCATCGCGAGCGCGACCCGGGAGTCGGTCCGGATGGTCAGCGTGCGGCGGGGCAGCGCCCGCACCGCCTCCGCGATCGCCTGCAGCTCGGCCAGGACCACCAGCGACTGCGGGTCGCGGATCCGGGCGTTGGGCACCTGCCGGCCGAAGCCGTGCTGGCCGTCGCCGGCGAGCCATCCCCAGCCGATGAACCCGCGGTGCGCCGAGCCGTCGGTCGCCACCACCAGCGGCGGCATCGGGCCGGCCCGATGGATCGCCAGCGCCTCCACCGCCTCCGCCCGGATGTCCGCGTCCTCGTCGGCGAACGGCACCACGGTGACCCCGGGATAGGCGTCGGCGATCTCGTCGGTCAGTATCCAGAACCGCGCGTTGGACGGCAGCGCCACCACGACCTGGACCGGCGCGAGCGACTCCAGCGAGTCGTACGCCGCCCCGACCGCCGCGATGATCGCGTCCTCGGTCCCGCGGGCGCCCAGCGATCCCGCCGCCTGCAGCCCCGGACCGGCCAGGACCCAGTCCCATCTCTCGGCATCGCTGCGCTCTTTGACGACGATGAAGCAACGCACTGCTGACCTCCTGACCCGCCCGAACAAGTCGTCCTCGACGTTACCGGGCGGCCCCTGAGAACGTGACTCCGCCGTCAGGATCCGGACACCGCTGACCGGATCGGTCAGACGAGCCCGAGCTCTCGAGCGCGTACGCCCGCCTGGAACCGGGACGCGGCGCCGAGCGCCTCCATGAGCTCGGCGACCCGGCGCCGGTAGGTGCGTACGCCGAGCCCGAGGGTGCGCGCAGCGGCCTCGTCCTTCACGCCCCGGCCGAGCAGGTCGAGCACCTGCGGCGCGATGTCGCGCAGCTCGGCGATCCGGGCGTCGTAGGCGTCGACGGTCGTCGCCGAGCGCCAGGCCGCGTCGAAGAGCGAGGTGACGCCCTGGACCACCTCGGGCTGGGTGACGATGCTGAAGCTGCGCTCGCCCAGACGCGGGTCGCCGGCGAGGATCGCGACCCGGCGGTCGATCAGGATCGTCTCGTTGATCACGTCGGGGGTGATCCGGATCTGGGCGCCGCGAACGTCGCGGATCTCGCGCAGGTGGGCGGCGGAGACCGGGTCGAGCAGCACGTTGGGCCGGTAGACCTTCCGCAGCCGCACCTCGGCCCCGTCGCGACCGCACAGCGCCGCTCTGATGCCGGACTCGGTGCGCGCGGCCGACCAGGTGCGCAGGTCGATCGCCGCACAGGCGATGTCGGTGGCGGCCGCGAACAGGTGCGAGGTGCGCCGCACGAGCTCCTCCTCGCCGCGTACGACGGCGACGGTCCCGCCCGTCCGGATCGTCCCCACCGTGTTCGTCACGGCATCGATTCTCCCCCGCCCGCCAAGACGCGAGGAGCGATCGGCAACAACCTGCCAACGGCGTGAGTACGCGGCCCCGGGTCGTGACGCTGGAGGGCATGACCACGAACCACATCACCGCCGGTGCCGCCGGCACCTGGCAGCTCGGCGACAAGCGGATCAACCGGATCGGCTTCGGCGCGATGCGCCTGATCGGCAACCTCTCCACCCCGATCGTCCCCGACCGCGAGAACGCGATCGCCGTGCTCCGCCGCGCCGTCCAGCTCGGCGTGAACCACATCGACACCGCGGCGATCTACTTCACCCCGACGCGCTTGGCCAACGAGCTGATCGCCACCGCCCTCCAGCCGTACGCCGACGACCTGCTGATCGCGACCAAGGTCGGCCCCACCCCGCGCGGCCGGGACGGCGCCTGGCAGTCCGAGCCGCGACCCGAGCGGCTGCGCGACCAGGTCGAGGAGAACATCCGCCAGCTCGGCCTCGACCACCTCGACCTGGTGAACCTGCGCTGGGGAGTCGGGCGCGAGCGCGGCACCGGATCGGTCGCCGACCACTTCGGCGCCCTGCTCGACCTGCGTGAGGCCGGCCTGGTCGAGCACGTCGGCCTCTCCAACATCGGCCCCGAGCAGCTCACCGAGGCGCTCGCGATCGGGCCGGTGGCCTGCGTACAGAACCAGTACGGACTCACCACCCGCCGTGAGGACGACGCCCTGCTGCGGCTGTGCGGCGAGCACGGGGTCGCGTTCGTGCCCTTCAACTCCATCGGCGCCGCTGTCGCCGGCGCGGTCCCCGGAACCGCTCCCGACGAGACCGGTCGCGAGGTCGTCGAGGCCATCGCCGCGGCGCACTCCGCCACCCCCTCCCAGGTACGCCTCGCCTGGACGCTCCACCAGGGTCCGCACGTGCTCGCCATCCCCGGCACCGCCGACCTCGCCCACCTCGAGGAGAACATCGCCGCCGGCGCCCTGCGGCTCACCGACGAGGAGGTGAGCCGCTTGGACGCCGTCGCCGCGTAGGCCGCCCGGCTCAGTCCTGGGTGTAGAGGCCGTCGATGACGTCGGCGTACTTCTTGCTCACCACCCGCCGCTTGAGCTTCAGGGTCGGGGTGAGCTCTTCGGACTCGGCGGTCCACTCCTCGCCGAGCAGCTCGAAGGCCTTGACCTGCTCGGGGCGGGAGAGGCGGGCGTTGGCCGCGTCGACGGCCTGGGCGACGGCGCCCCGGATGACCGGGTGCTGGGCCAGCTCGGCGAGCGAGCCGGCCTCGACGCCGAGCTTCTGAGCGACCACGGGAGCGATCTCGCCGTCGAGGGTGAGGACGGCGACGACGTACGAACGGCCGTCGCCGACCACCATCGCGTGGCCGACGAGCGGGCTCTCCTTGAGGAGATTCTCGATGTTGGAGGGGGCGATGTTCTTGCCCGCGGAGTTGATGATCATCTCCTTCTTGCGGTCGACCACGGTGAGGAAGCCGTCCTCGTCGAGCGAGCCGATGTCGCCGGTGTGCAGCCAGCCCTCGGAGTCGAAGAGTGCGGCGGTGGCGTCGGGTCGACCCACGTAGCCCGGGGTCGTGATCGGACCCCGGAACAGGATCTCGCCGTCATCGGCGATGCGCAGCTCGATGCCGGGCTGGGCGCGGCCGACGGTGCCGAGCCGGAAGGCCTCCGGTCCGTTGCCGGTGGCCGCCCCGGTCGTCTCGGTCATGCCGTAGACGTCGTAGATCTTCAGCCCCAGGCCGGCGAAGAACTTCGCCACCTCGATCGGCATCGGCGCGGCCGCGCTGGCCGCCCACTCGACCCTGTCGAGACCGAGCAGTGCGCGCATGGTCGACAGGACCGCGGCGTCGACCTGTTCGAACTGCGCCTGCAGCTCGGGTGAGGTGGTCTGCCCGAACTGCTGCGACTCGACGTAGGCCAGCCCGACCGCCATCGCCTTCTCGACACCGGCCTTCTTGGCCTCGTCGGTCTCGGCGGCGAGCAGCGCGGTGACGCCGGTGCGGATCTTCTCCCAGACCCGCGGCACCCCGAAGAAGCTGGTCGGATGCACCTCCTGGAGGGTGCCGAGCAGCAGCGCGGGGTCCTGGACCAGGTAGACGTGGCCGCCGTTGAACTGCGGGATGTAGAGGCTGAGCACCCGCTCGGCGATGTGCGCGAACGGCAGGTAGGAGACGAGCACTCCCGGCTCCACGACCCCGGAGACCGTCAGCGAGCTGGTCGTCTCGAAGACGATGTTGCGGTGGGTGAGCACCACACCCTTCGGCTGCCCGGTCGTGCCCGAGGTGTAGAGCATCGTGACCGTGTCGTCAGGGCTCACCGCGGCACTGCGCGCGTCCAGCTCCTCGCCGACCTCGACCAGCGCCGCCGCGCCCGAGGCCACGAAGTCGTCCCAGGCGACCGCCCGCGGGTCGTCCGTCACGGCGGTGTCGATGGTGACGATGCGTACGATCTCCTCGCGCTTGAGCCCGAGCGCCCAGCGGGCGACGTGGTCGTCGGTCTCGAGCACCACGATCCGCGGGTCGGCGTGCTCGGCGACATAGCCGACCTGGTCCGGCGCGAGGGTGTTGTAGATGCTGATCGGGACACCACCGGCGAGCACGGTGGCCATGTCGGCGACGACGTGCTCGATGCGGTTCGCGGCCATGATCGCGACCGACTCCCCCGGCTGGAGACCGGCAGCGATGTAGGCGGCGGCCAGCTCGCGGGCACGCTGGTGCAGCTCGCCCCAGGTCAGCGTGCGCCAGCCCGTGCCGTCAGGGGTGTGCCGGTCGGAGAAGGCCGGCTCGGAGCCGCGGTCGGCGACCACCTTGGCGAGTACGTCGACCATGGTCTGGTCGCCGATCTGGGACTCGAGGGCGGCGCGGTCGGCGAGGACGTCGGGCATCGGAGCGCTCCTTCTGTAGTTTGTGACTCGGGTCACAATCGAGGTGCCTCGACCGTAGGGACGAGTTGGCGCGGACACAAGAGCCCGTCTGCGCTATTTGGACTCCACCCCCAGCGGCCCGCTTTCCATTCAGTGGAAGAACGGGCTGGCGGCAGCCGCCCGAACGGGAGTTGACTCGCCCCATGACAGAAGAACGTACGCAGGTTGTGATCGTCGGCGCCGGCCCCGCAGGGATGCTGCTGAGCCATCTCCTCGCCGCCGACGGGGTCGACTCGGTCGTGGTCGAGACCCGGTCGGAGGAGTACGTCGCGGCCCGCATCCGCGCCGGGATCCTGGAGCAGTCGAGCGTCGATCTGCTCACCGAGGTCGGTCTCGGCGACCGGCTCGCCCGCGACGCCGACAAGCACCGCGGGATCTACCTGCAGTGGCCCGAGGAGCGCCACCACCTCGACTTCGTCGACCTGGTCGGCCGGGCGGTCTACGTCTACGGCCAGACCGAGGTGCAGAAGGACCTGATCGATGCCCGGCGTGCCGCCGGGCAGGTGGTTCACTACGCGGTCAGCGACACCGCGCTGCACGACATCGAGTCCGACCACCCGTCGGTGACCTTCACCGATGCCGCCGGGCTCCCCCAGCGGATCCGGGCAGATGTCGTCGTCGGCTGCGACGGCTCCTTCGGCCCCAGCCGCGCCGCGATCCCGGCCCGGGAGAGCTGGGACCGCACCTATCCCTACAGCTGGTTCGGCATCCTCGCCGACGTCGCGCCCTCGACCGACGAGCTGATCTACGCCTGGCACCCCGACGGCTTCGCCCTGCACTCGATGCGCTCGGAGAGCGTCTCCCGGTTCTACCTCCAGGTGCCCAACGGCACCGACCCGGCGACCTGGTCCGACGACCAGATCTGGGACGCGCTCGCCGCTCGCCTCGGCCACGGCCAGAACGGCTGGAGCCTGCAGCCGGGCCGGATCACCGACCGCAGCGTCCTCCCGATGCGCTCGCACGTCTCCACCCCGATGCGCCACGGCCGGCTCTTCCTGGCCGGCGACGCCGCCCATATCGTCCCGCCGACCGGCGCCAAGGGGCTCAACCTCGCGGTCGCGGACGTCGCGCTGCTGGCCCCGGCGCTCACCGCGCTGCTCAAGGGCGACTCGCGACTGGCCGACGACTACTCCGCGACGGCGCTGCGCCGCGTCTGGCGCTGCACCCACTTCTCCTGGTGGATGACCACGATGCTGCACACCGCCGAGGACCCGTTCGACACCCAGCTCCAGCTCTCCCAGCTCCGCTGGGTGACGTCCAGCGACCACGCCGCCGCCGGGCTCGCGGAGAACTACGCGGGTCTGCCGATCGGCTTCTGAACGGTCGGCGGCTCTTGCTCGATCAGCCACAGTCATGTTTAGGTAAGCCTTACCTAAACACGGAGGTGTCATGGATTCGACCGCCAGCATTGCCCGCAGCATCCTGTCATGCCCTCGTGGCGGCAGCGTGGTGATCGACGGCATCCCCTACTCGATGGAGGAGCTGGAGATGCAGGGCTTCGCCGACGACGGCGGGCGCCCGACCTTCCTGTGTCCGCCCGAGCAGCGGATGGCGTACGCCGGGCGCCGCGGCAGCCATGTCGTGCTGGTCCTCCAGGGCGTGCTGGGCAACGGCGAGGCGGTCCGGCTGACCGGAGCGCTGAGGTGGCTGCGTACGGATGCCTGCACGTGCTGCGAGACGGAGTGGGAGGAAGTCGTCATGGACGTCTCCAACGTGATGCTGGTGCGCCGCACCGGCGAGGCGGTCCCGATCCCCCTCGATGCCTTCACCGACCGCGACCTCGACCTCAACGACGGCGTGCTCCACCGCAACCAGGACCACCTCAACAACCACCACGGCAACGAGCTCCGCGAGGCGGTCGCGACCCGCTCCTACATCCCGGTCGACACCATCCTGGCCGCCCAGATCACCGGCCTCAGCGCCGAAGGCTTCGAGTTCCAGTGGGTCGACGAGGGCGGGGCGCACAGCGCACGCACCACGTTCGACCGACCGGCCCGCACCCCGGAGGACCTCGTCGCCGGCGTCCGGAAGGCCCTCGCCGCCGAGATCTGCTGAGCGGAACACGCGCGCCGAACCTGTTTCCTGGTACACAAATCCCATGTACCTTGGTGACGTATCAACGTCGTGCAAGGAGGCTCGGATGGTTGTGCAGACACTGCGCTCGATCGGTGGCTACGTGGGTGCGGTCGCCGGCACCCCGGTCCGGATGGTCACGCCGACCAGGCACCTGCCGCGGCGGGAGTACGGCGAGACGCTGCGTACGTTGTCCGAGGCGTCGGTCGAGATGTACTTCAACGCCTTCAAGGACGTCGACTGGGACGCGCCCGAGATGGCCCTGCCCGAGGACGACGAGCGCTGGATCCTGCCGACGCTCGACCTGCTCGGCGCCCATCCGTGGTACCAGTCGCTGCCCAAGGCACGCCAGATCGAGGTCGGCCGGCACCGGCTCACCGCGATGGTGAAGACCGGCTCCCAGTTCGAGCAGCTGCTCCTCCTCGGCGGCACCCAGTTCCTGATGGGCGTCGACAACGGCGACCCCGAGTTCCGCTACTTCATGCACGAGCTCACCGAGGAGACCCATCACATCCAGATGTTCCAGGAGTTCACCAACCGCGCCTGCCCCGACGTGGTGGGCGCACCGGGCTGGCTGATGCGTGCCATCCCGCTCGTGGGACATCTCGGCGGGCTCTATCCCTCCCTCTTCTTCGCCATCATCCTCGCCGGCGAGGAGCCGATCGACCACGTGCAGAAGGAGGCCATGCGCGCCGGCGGAACCCATCCGCTCCTGGACCAGATCATGGCCATCCACATCGCCGAGGAGGCCCGCCACATCGGCTTCGCGCACGCCTGGCTCGAGGAGCACGCCCCCTCGCTCAACCCGGTCTCGCGCCTGGCTCTCGGTATCCTCACCCCGCTCGCGATGCGGCTGGGCTCCGACGCGATCATCATCCCCTCGCGCGCCGACCGCGAGCTGATGGGGCTGCCCGACTCGGTCGTACGCGAGGTCTGGGGCACCGGCGCCGAGGCCGCCGCGTTCCGCCGTCATCTCTTCGCCGACGTCCGGATGCTCTTCGACAACCTCGGGCTGCGTACGCCGCTCACGCGGTGGTCCTGGAAGGTGCTCGGCGTGGATGGCCGGCCGGCGCGTTTCCGGGCCGAGCCACCCACCGCCGCCGCTTGACGAGCAGAGTTGAATGGCATCACCGACTCAACCGAGGAGCACGATGCCGAACAACGACAATGGCCGCGCGAACATCGGCGTGGTGGGCCTGGCCGTGATGGGGTCCAACCTGGCCCGCAACCTCGCATCCCGCGAGGGCAACACCGTGGCGGTCTACAACCGCACCTACGCCCGCACAGAGGAGCTCATCACCGAGCACCCGGAGGCCGGCTTCCTCGCCTCCGAGACGATCGACGACTTCGTGGCGACGCTGGCCAAGCCGCGTACGGCGATCATCATGGTCCAGGCCGGCAAGGGCACCGACGCGGCGATCGAGCAGCTGGCCGAGCGGTTCGAGCCCGGCGACATCATCGTCGACGGTGGCAACGCCAACTTCAACGACACCATCCGCCGCGAGCGCGAGCTGCGTGAGCGCGGCCTGAACTTCGTCGGCACCGGCATCTCCGGCGGCGAGGAGGGCGCGCTCAACGGCCCCTCGATCATGCCCGGCGGCTCGGCCGAGGCCTGGACGACGCTCGGCCCGATCCTGAAGAGCATCGCCGCGGTGGCCGAGGGCGAGCCGTGCGTGACCCACGTCGGCACCGACGGCGCCGGCCACTTCGTGAAGATGGTCCACAACGGCATCGAGTACGCCGACATGCAGCTGATCGCGGAGGCCTACGACCTCCTCCGGCGGGTGGCCGGGCTCTCGGTGGAGCAGCTCGTCGACGTCTTCCGGGACTGGAACACCGGCGACCTGGAGTCCTACCTGATCGAGATCTCCGCGGAGGTGCTCGCCCAGAAGGACGCCGAGACCGGCCAGCCGCTCGTGGACGTCATCCTCGACGAGGCCGGCTCGAAGGGCACCGGCGTCTGGACGGTGCAGAACGCCCTCGGCCTCGGCATCCCGGTCTCCGGCATCGGCGAGGCCGTCTTCGCCCGGGCGGTCTCCTCCAAGCCCGCCCAGCGCGGGGCGATGCGGGCCTCGGTGACCAACCGCCCGAAGGCGCCAGCGGTCCCCGACACGTTCGTCGACGACGTACGCGCGGCCCTCTACGCCTCGAAGGTGGTCGCCTACGCACAGGGGTTCGACCTGATCGTGGCCGGAGCGAAGGAGTACGGCTGGGACATCGACCTGGGTGCGCTCGCCAAGATCTGGCGCGCCGGCTGCATCATCCGGGCCCGCTTCCTCAACCGCATCGTCGACGCCTACGCCACCAAGCCCGACCTGGAGACGCTCCTGGTCGACCCCTACTTCGCCGACGCGGTCGCGTCCGGCGAGGAGGCGTGGCGGCGCGTCGTCGGGATCGCGGCGGCCTCCGGCGTACCTGCACCGGGGTTCTCCTCGGCGCTCGCCTACTTCGACTCGCTCGCCGCCGACCGGCTCCCGGCCGCGCTCATCCAGGGCCAGCGCGACTTCTTCGGCGCCCACACCTACAAGCGCGTGGACAAGGACGGCACGTTCCACACGCTGTGGTCCGACGACCGCTCGGAGATCCCGACGACGCCCTCGACGCACTAGGGATACTGCCCGGGCGGAGATACCGAACTTGGGGCTGTCAGCGGCGGCGACGGCAGACCTAGCCTGAAGCATGGGGTTCGACGTTGCCGCTGAGAGGTATGCCCGCTTCATGGGGCGCTACGCCGAACCGCTTGCACCCCACTTCGCCAACTTCGCCCGGGTCAGCATGGGCCAGCGGGTGCTCGACGTCGGCTGCGGACCGGGAACGCTCACCCGTCATCTGGTGACCCTCACCGAGGCCCACCTGGTGGCCGCGATCGATCCCTCGCCACCGTTCATGGAGGCGGTCGCCCGGCAGCTGGCCAGGGTCGATGTGCACACCGGCGTGGCCGAGGCGCTCCCCTTCGCCGACAACTGGTTCGACGTCTCCCTGGCCCAGCTCGTCGTGCACTTCATGACCGATCCGGAGGCCGGGATCAGGGAGATGGTCCGGGTGACCCGACCCGGCGGCACCGTCGCGGCGTGCGTCTGGGACGGCGACACCGGTGCCGTCGCGCCGTTCTGGGACTGCGTGCACGAGATCGACCCGGAGGCCGAGGACGAGGCCCTGCTCGCCGGCGCCCGGCTGGGTGACCTGGAGAAGCTGTTCAAGAAGGTCGGCCTCCGCAAGGTCGAGCCGAGCGGCCTGGTCGTCCGCGTCACGCATCCCACGTTCGAGGACTGGTGGGATCCGTACACCTTCGGCGTCGGGCCGGCGGGCGACTACGTGAGCACCCTCGACGACGCCGGTCGCACGGCGCTCGAGGAGGTCGCCCGGCGCCGGCTCGGCAACGGTCCGTTCACCGTGACCGCGACGGCCTGGGCGGCCCGCGGCACCGTCGCCTAGCCGCCCGAGGTCTCCGTCTGCGACCCGGCGCGGCAATTTGCATCGTTCCCCTATCCTCCATAAGGTTGTAAAAGTCAACCAATCAGAGGGGGCGATGATGACGCAGGCGACCTACCGCGAGCTGATGCATCGACTCATCGAGGTCGGGGCCGTCAGGAAGGGCCTGGCCCGCAACCTCCCGCCCGACCTGCCGGCCGGCTCGGCAGGCGTGCTGGGACTGCTGAGCGAGCACGGCGAGATGACCATCAGCGAGCTCACCGACCTGCTCGCCGTCGACATCTCGGTGACCAGCCGCCACGTCTCGTACGTCGCCGACCAGGGCTGGCTCGAGCGCACCCCCAACCCGGCCGACGGGCGCTCGCGCCTGCTGCGCCTCACCGACTCCGGGAACGATCTGCTCGCCGGGTTCTCCGACCACATCACCGAGCTGCTCGCCGAGCGGCTCAGCGACTGGAGCGAGGAGGAGGTGCATGAGCTGATCCGGCTCATGGCCAAGCTGCACGACAGCCTCGTCTGCCCCGCACCCGCCCTCCCCCACGTACGCACCTAGGGCTCTGCCCCACCACCGATCTGCTCGATACAGAAGGGAAGTCCATGGCAACGACGACAGCCGAACGGACTCACGCCGGTCCACCGGGAGGCCCGTCCGGGGGCGCACCCACCTCGCACGGTGAGATGTCTCACCGCGAGATCATGGAGGCGCTCTCGGGTCTGCTGCTCGGCATGTTCGTGGCGATGATCTCCTCCACGATCGTCTCCAACGCCCTGCCCGAGATCATCGCCGACATCGGCGGCGGGCAGTCGGCCTACACCTGGGTGGTCACCGCCTCCCTGCTGACCATGACGGCCACCACCCCGCTGTGGGGCAAGATGTCCGACCTGTTCAGCAAGAAGCTGCTCATGCAGATCGCGCTGGTCCTGTTCGTGGCGGCCTCGGCCGTCGCCGGCCTCGCCCAGAACCCGGGCGAGCTCATCGCCGCCCGAGCGGTCCAGGGCATCGGCATGGGCGGTCTGACCGCCCTCGCCCAGGTCATCATGGCCGCGATGATCTCCCCGCGCGAGCGTGGCCGCTACTCGGGCTACCTCGGCGCCGTCTTCGCGGTCGCCACCGTCGGCGGCCCGCTGATCGGCGGGGTCATCACCGACGCCGACTCGCTCGGCTGGCGCTGGTGCTTCTACGTCGGCATCCCGTTCGCGGTCATCGCCTTCATCGTGCTGCAGAAGACGCTGCACCTGCCCGTCATCAAGCGCGACGGCGTCAAGGTCGACTGGGCCGGCGCCTTCTTCATGGCCGCCGGCGTCTGCCTGCTGCTCGTCTGGGTCACCTTCGCCGGCGACAAGTACGACTGGGCCTCCTGGGAGACCGCGGCCATGGTCGGCGGCTCCGTGCTGCTCCTGCTGATCTTCGTCCTCGTCGAGTCTCGGGCCAAGGAGCCGATCATCCCGCTGCGGCTCTTCGCCAACCGCACGATCACGCTCTCCTCGCTGGCCTCGCTCTTCGTCGGTGTGGCCATGTTCGCCGGCACGATCTTCTTCAGCCAGTACTTCCAGCTGGCCCGCGGCGAGTCGCCGACGATGGCCGGGGTGATGACGATCCCGATGATCGCGGGGCTGTTCCTCTCCTCGACCGTCTCCGGCCAGGTCATCACCCGCACCGGGAAGTGGAAGGCCTGGCTCGTCGTCGGCGCCCTCCTCATCGTCGGCGGGCTCGGCCTGCTCGGCACGATCCGCTACGACACCGAGTACTGGCACGTCGCCGTCTTCATGGCGGTCCTCGGCCTCGGCGTCGGCATGACGATGCAGAACCTGGTCCTCTCCACCCAGAACCAGGTCGCACCCGCCGACCTCGGTGCCGCCAGCTCCATGGTGACGTTCTTCCGCAGCCTCGGCGGCGCGATGGGCGTCTCCGCGCTCGGCGCGCTGATGGCCCACCGGGTCGCCGACTACGTCCAGGACGGCCTGGCCGACCTCGGTCCGCGCTACGCCGCGCTGGCCCAAGGCACTTCGGGCGAGATCCCGGACATGGACAAGGTCTCCGAGCCGCTGCGGTCGGTGCTGGAGAGTGCGTACGGGCACGGCATCGCCGACATCTTCCTCGTCGCCGCGGGGGCAGCCGTCATCGCCCTGCTGTTCGTGGTGTTCATCAAGGAGGTACCGCTGAAGACCAAGGGCGGGATCGCCCAGGCCGCCACGGAGGCTGTCGAGGTCGACCGGCCCGCAGCGGTCGCCGAGGCCGTCGCCGGGGTGCCCGAGCAGCAGGCCGCCGCTCTTGCGCCGGTCGCCAACGGGATCGCGCTGCACGGCTTCGTCCGCGGCTCCGGGAACGTCCCGGTCCCGCACGCCGCGGTGACCCTGATCTCGCTGTCCGGGCGTCAGCTCGGCCGCTCGGTCGCCCACGCCGACGGCTCCTACGCGGTGGACGCGCCCGGCTCGGGGACGTACGTCCTGATCGCCTCGGCCGACGGCTTCCAGCCGCAGGCGTCCACGGTCGTCGTGGGCGGTGAGCCGGTGGCGTACGACCTCCTGCTCAGCGGCACCACGGGCCTGAAGGGCATCGTGCGCGGCGGCGAGGACGGCGCGCCGATCAAGGACGCGATGGTGATCGTGACCGATGTACGCGGCGACCTGCTCTCCACCGGCACCACCGTCGCGGACGGCACCTTCTTCATCGACGAGCTGGTCCCGGGACCGGCGACGGTCGCGGTCAACGCCGAGGGCTACCGCCCGCGCGCGGTGCCGATCGAGATCGGTGCCACCGGCCTGACCCGGATCGAGGTCGAGATGGTCACCGGCGCTCGCCTGACCGGTGTCGTCAAGGCGGCCTTCGGGCCGCTCGCCGACGCTCGGGTGACGCTGGTCGACGCGGCCGGCAACGTGGCCGGGACCGCGACGACCGGCCCGGACGGGGCGTACGCCTTCGCCGATCTCGACAGCGGGGACTACACGGTCCTGGCGACCAGTTACCCGCCGGTGGCCGGCGCGGTGAGCCTCTCCGGCCACGGGGTGGACGGCCACGAGATCGTCCTCTCCCACCCCGAGGACTGATCCGCGATGGCACTGACCGCACAGATCCGCACCCGCGACGGCTGGGCCGTGGCGCACGCGGTCGTCACCCTCACCGACACGGCCGGCGGTCAGGTGCTGCGCGCCGAGGCCGACGAGGACGGTGTCGTCGCCGACGACACCGTCCTCGCCCCCGGGCCGTACGTCGCGATCGTCACCGCGATCGGCTGGTCCCCCACCGCGGCGACCGCGATCGTCACGGCCTCGGGGACGGCCGCGCTCGGCACCGTCACCCTGACCCGCCAGGGAGACACCTCCCTCCCCGCTCCCGGGCCGTGGACGATCGACCCCGCCCACTCCACCGTCGGCGCGATCGCGCAGCACCTGGGCATCTCCAGCGTGCGCGGCCGGTTCACCGACTTCGCCGGAGTCGTCGAGATCGCGCCGGACCATCTGGAGAAGTCACGCGTCGAGGCGGTCATCCGTGCCGCCTCGATCGACACCGGCAACCGGATGCGCGACGACCACCTCCGCAGCGGGGACTTCCTCGACGTCGAGGCCTTTCCCGAGATCGTCTACCGCTCCACCGGCCTCACTCCGGCCGGGTCGGACCGCTGGACCGTGCACGGGGAGCTCTCGATGCACGGGCAGACCCGCTCCGTCGACCTCGACGTCGCCTACCTCGGCACCGGCCCGGACGCCTGGGGCGGCACCCGGGCCGCCTTCCGCGCCACCGCTCAGCTGCGCCGTGACGACTTCGCGATGAACTACAACCAGGCCGTCGCCGCCGGCATCGCCGCCATCGGCACGACCCTCAAGGTGGAGCTGGACATCCAGGCCGTCCAGGGCGACACGCTGCCGGCCTGAGCCGAGGCCCCCGACAGCCGAGGCGTCAGCTACGTCGGTCGAGTGGGCAGCGCCGTGACAACTCGGCCGACGCGGGCGACGCTTCGGCCGACGTACGTGACGCCTCGGCAAGGCATATCACTGCCGAGCGACTGAGACTCTGCGAGTATGAGTGCATGGAGCTGCGCCACCTTCGCTACTTCGTCGCGGTCGCCGAGGAGCGTCACTTCGGGCGGGCGGCGGAGCGGCTCCACATGGCACAGCCGCCGCTGTCGCAGCAGATCCGCCAGCTCGAGGCCGAGCTCGGGCTGACCCTGCTGACCAGGACGACGCGACGGGTCGACCTGACCCCGGCCGGTGCTGCGTACCTGGAACGGGCGCGGGAGATCCTGGGTGCCGTGGACGCAGCCGCCCACGAGGCCGCCAGCATCGCCTCGGGGCGGCGTGGGCGGCTGCTGATCGGGTGCGTCGGGTCGGCGACGTACTCGCTGCTCCCGGCTCTGGCGCGCACCCTGCGCGCCGAGCTGCCCGAGGTCGAGTTCGGGTTCCGGGGCGAGATGCTCTCGCCGGACCAGGCCGCGGCACTCGCCGACGGCACCCTTGACCTCGGCCTGCTCCGCCCCCTGCCCACGGGCAACTCCGGGAGCCTCTCGATCACCCACCTGCGCCAGGAGAACCTGCTGGTGGCGATGCCGAAGGACCACCGATTCGCCGGCCGTCGCAGCGTACGCATCGCCGACCTCGACGGCGAAGGCCTCGTCATCCACGCCGGCGGCGGCCGCTCGGCGATGAACGCGATGATCCAGGAGCTCTTCGACTCCGCCGGGATCCGCAGCCACATCACCCACGAGGTCGCCGAGACCTCCACCCTGGTCACCTTCGTGGCCGCCGGTCTCGGCGTCGCCATCGTCCCCGAGCCCACTGCGGCCCTCGCCGTCCCGGGCGTCATGTACGTCCCCCTCTCGGGCACCCCCGGCGTCGAGCTCGTCGCCGCGACCCGCGCCGGCGACGAGAGTCCGCTGATCACCCGCGCGCTGGACATCCTGGCCGGCCTCAGCACCGACGAGCCCCGAGTCGGCGCGAACTGACGACACGACGCCGAGTCGGCGCGTCATGACGAGCCGACTCGGCACGGATCTCGGTCAGAACGAGCCGACTCGGCAAACGCCGGTCAGCGGCAGCGGAGGGTCTGGGAGGGGGCTACGCCGTAGGTCTGCCGGTAGGCGGCGGCGAAGCGGCCGAGGTGGGTGAAGCCCCAGCGGTAGGCGACCTCGGCGACGGTGTCGCCGCGGCTGGCGATGAGGTCGGCGTGGACCCGCTCGAGGCGGATCTCCTGCAGCCTCTGGGTCGGGGTGCGGCCGAGGTAGCGCTGGAAGCCCTGCTGGAGCCGGCGGATGCCGACGTCGGCCTCGCGGGCGAGGTCGGAGACGGTCCATTCGCGCGCCGGGTCAGCCTCCATGGCCTCCACGACGCGGGAGACGATGCGGGGCTGGATGGAGCCGACGGCGGGCTCCTCGGGGAAGCAGGCGGCGACGAAGGCGGCGGTCAACGTCCCGGCCAGCCGGGTCCGGACCCGTTCGTCGCCCACCAGAGCCGGGTTGCGCATCGCCTCGGTGCCGAGCGAGCCGAGCAGACCGATCCAGGCGCGGGCGCCATGGGCTCGCAGGTCGAGCTGAGCGGGCAACCGGTCGGTGTGCAGGCCGACCAGGGCCGCGACCTCCTCGACCAGATAGTCACGCTCGACCCGCATCCCGACGATGGAGCAGTCGGCCGACCAGCGCGTCATCTTGGTCTGCCTATCGGGAGGGCACACCGTCGCCTGGCCGTCGAGCGAGAGCACGTGAGCGCCACCGACGTTGGCCTCGAGGACACCGCTGCGCGGGACGTTGACTGCCCAGGCGCCGGGATGGTTCGACTCCACCGACACCTCCGCACCCCAGCCGATCCGGGTCAGCCGGACCGGGCCGAGGTCGACCGCACGCAGCTCCGCAGGGCGCGCGGGCCGGCCCCGCATGGTCAGGGCATGCGGGAAGTACGCCCGGGCGACCTCGTCGGAGAAGCTCTCCAGGTCGCCGGACGATGCGGCGAGAGTGCCTGTGCTCATCTGCCACCCCCTAGTGACGTCCTTCACAGTAACAGCGCATCCGAGCGTGGCCGAGAGCGTCCGGAAACCCGGTGCGCAATCCGGACAGCCCGTTCGCCCAGCGGATCGCCGCCCTCGTGATCCGGATCTAGCGTCGTCCTCCGACGTGACCGCCGCCACACGACCCGCGGCCCGATGAAGGAGGAGCTCCATGGACCCACGCACCCTGCGGTCGACCTTCGGCCGCTTCGCGACCGGCGTCACCGTGATCACCTGCCGCACCCCGGACGGCGCCCACCACGGCGCCACGGTCACGGCCTTCACCCCGATCTCGCTGGACCCGCCGCTCGTGCAGGTCGCCCTGACGCGTACGTCCAAGGCGGCCGCATATCTCGAGGGCGAGGCCTTTGCGGTCAACGTCCTCGCCGATGACCAGAGCGATGTCGCCATGCACTTCGCCGGGCGTCCCGGCAGCGACCCGCTCCCCTGGCGCGAGGGCGCGACGGCGCCGCGGCTGGGCGGGACGGCCGCAACGCTGGTGTGCCGCCCGTGGCGTACCGACGACGGCGGGGACCACCTGCTGTTCCTCGGCGAGGTCGTCGAGGTGATCACCACCGACCGCAAGCCGCTGCTCTTCCACGACAGCGCCTTCCACCACATCGGCAACCCGTCCTCCGAGGTCGTCTGGCTCGGCTGCCAGGACGACCCGAGTACCGGCTGGTTCGACGCGACCACGTCGTTCACCGCCATCGATGTCCCCGTGATCCCACGTTCCACCCACTACTGATCCGTCCAACTGCCAGACCAAGGAGAGAACCATGACCGACACCCTCGCCCAGGAGTCCCAGTCCGACGGCCCGCCGACCGTGAACCCGGCCGCCGGCTCGCCCGCCAACCAGCGGACCAACTTCGCCTCCCGTCCGATGACCGGCGACGAGTACATCGAGAGCCTGCGCGACGGCCGCGAGATCTACCTGCACGGTGAGCGGGTCAAGGACGTCACCACGCACCCGGCCTTCCGCAACCCGGTGCGGATGACCGCGCGCCTCTACGACGCGCTCCACACCGGCCCGCACGTCGACGAGCTCACCGTGCCGACCGACACCGGCAACGGCGGCGTCACGATGCCGTTCTTCAAGACGCCGACCTCCTCGGCCGACCTGCTCAAGGAGCGCGACGCGATCGCGCGCTGGTCCCGGATGACGTACGGCTGGATGGGCCGCTCCCCCGACTACAAGGCCAGCTTCCTCGGCACCCTGCACGCCAACAAGGAGCTGTACACGCCGTTCCAGGACAACGCCGAGCGCTGGTACCGCGAGTCCCAGGAGAAGGTCCTCTACTGGAACCACGCGATCATCAACCCGCCGGTGGACCGCCAGCTGCCGCCGGACGAGGTCGGCGACGTCTACATGAAGGTCGAGAAGGAGACCGACGCCGGCCTGATCGTCTCCGGCGCCAAGGTCGTCGCGACCGGCAGCGCGATCACCAACTACAACTTCATCGCCCACTACGGCCTGCCGATCCGCAAGAAGCAGTTCGCGCTGATCTGCACCGTCCCGATGGACGCCCCCGGCATCAAGCTGATCTGCCGCTCCTCCTACACCGAGCAGGCGGCCCAGAACGGCGAGCCGTTCGACTACCCGCTGTCGAGCCGGATGGACGAGAACGACACCATCTTCATCTTCGACAAGGTGCTCGTGCCCTGGGAGAACGTCTTCATGTACGGCGACGTCGACCGGATCAACTCGTTCTTCCCGCAGTCGGGGTTCCTGCCCCGGTTCACCTTCCAGGGCTGCACGCGCCTGGCCGTGAAGCTCGACTTCATCGCCGGCCTGCTGATGAAGGCGCTCGACGCCACCGGCTCGGGTGGCTTCCGCGGCGTACAGACGCGGGTGGGTGAGGTGATCGGCTGGCGCAACCTGTTCTGGTCGCTGACCGAGTCGATGGCCCGCGACCCCGAGCCGTGGGTCGGCGACGCGGTCATCCCGAAGCTGGAGTACGGCCTGACGTACCGGATGTTCATGATCCACGGCTATCCGCGGGTCAAGGAGATCATCGAGCAGGACGTGGCCTCCGGGCTGATCTACCTGCCCTCCGGCGCCGCCGACTTCAAGAGCCCCGAGGTGAGGCCGTACCTGGACAAGTACGTCCGCGGCTCCAACGGCATCACCGCCGTCGACCGGGTCAAGGTCATGAAGGCGCTGTGGGACTCGATCGGCTCCGAGTTCGGCGGCCGTCACGAGCTCTACGAGCGCAACTACTCCGGCAACCACGAGAACGTGAAGGCCGAGCTCCTCTTCGCCGCCCAGAACCGCGGCGGGGCGGACGCGATGAAGGGGCTCGCCGACGAGTTCCTGGCCGAGTACGACCTCGACGGCTGGACCGTCCCGGACCTGTTCTGAGGAGAAACCCCGCCGAGTCGGCGCGTTCGAACGCGCCGACTCGGCATTCGGGCCTCAGCGCAGGATGTACCAGAGCCCGACAGCTGCCGGCAGGACACCGAGGACCAGCCAGGGCGTGAGCGGGCTGCGCCGGTGGATGAGGAACCCGCCAGCCAGGCCCAGCACCCCGAAGGCCGCAGCGATGATGCACAGCCCGACCCGCGAGCTCTGGTAGACCGGGTCGATCGCGACGGCACCGATGACCAGCCCGACCGCCAGGTGGGCGACGGTGAACACGACGAGCACGGACGCCACCCACTGCTTCACGTGAGTGAGCGACTTGTCGTTGACGGGCCGGATCGGGTTGTCCGGGTCCATCAGGTGGCGTGGTCGTCGCGGTTGATCGTTCACGGCTCCATACTTACCAGGCAAACTGTTTGTGCACCAACTATTGGTACGCTAACTCACATGCCGACGAAGAAGGACCCCCTCTCGGAGATCGAGAACCCACTCGCCCTCGATCAACAGGTCTGCTTCGGCCTGGCCGTCGCCGCCCGCAGCGTCATCGGCCTCTACCGACCCCTGCTCGAGCCCATGGGACTGACCCACCCGCAGTATCTGGTCATGCTGGCCCTCTGGGAGGAGGAGCCTCTCCGCGTCTCCGAGCTGAGCCGCAAGGTGCAGCTCGACCCCGGCACGCTCTCGCCGCTGCTGAAGCGCCTCGAGGCCCAGGACTACATCCGGCGCGAACGCAACAAGCTCGACGAGCGCTCGCTCGCCGTCGTCCTGACCGATCGCGGGCGCGCACTGCGGGACGACGCCGAGAAGATCCCGCCCGCGATCGTCGAGCGTCTCGACATGAGCGTCGACGAGCTGATGGAGCTCCATCGCCGACTGCTGGAGGTCATCGCCGCAGCGACCCGCTGAGCCGGGCGCCTAGCGGGACGCCAGCGCGCCCGCGAGCGAGTCGAGGACGCCGGGGACGATGGAGAAGTAGGCCCATCGGCCGCGCTGCTCGCGGGTGACGAGCCCGGCCTCGACCAGCAGCTTCATGTGATGGGAGACCGTCGGCTGGGACAGCCCGACCGGCTCGGTGAGGTCGCAGACACAGGCTTCGTTGTCCTCGGCGGCCGCGATGATCGAGAGCAGCTTGACCCGGTTGGGGTCACCGAGCGCCTTGAACATCCGCGCCAGCGCCTCGGCCTGGTCGTCGTCGAGGACGCCTGCGGTCACCGGAGAGCAGCACGCGACGGCGGCGGAGGGAAGCACGGGAAGAACGGTCATGAGGACGAGTCTACCGAATGATATTGACGAACGTCGATACGTCGCCTAAGGTCGCCGACATATCGACGTTCTTGAATCTGAGGAGCATCATGACCGACCTTCCCGTTGCCGTCATCGGCGCCGGCCCCCAGGGCCTCGCGGCCGCCGCCCATCTCCTCGAGCGCGGCCTCATCCCGCTCGTGCTCGAGCAAGGGAGCGAGCCTGCGGCAGCCGTCGCCGAGTGGGGCCACGTACGTCTCTTCTCGGCCTGGCCGGAGCTCGTCGACAAGGCCGCCGCCCGGCTCCTGGAGCCGACCGGCTGGACCGCACCCGCTCAGGGGTACCCGACCGGTGCGCAGTGGCGCGAGCGCTACCTCGCCCCGCTCGCCGAGGCGCTCGGCGACCACGTCCGCTACGGCGCCACGGTCACCGGCGTCTCCCGCAAGGGCCGTGACCGCCTCGTCGACGCCGACCGTGCCGAGCAGGCGTTCGTCCTGCACGTGACCGGTGCGGACGGCACCGAGGAACGCATCGAGGCGCGCGCCGTCATCGACGCCTCCGGCACCTGGCGCCGCCCCAACCCGGCCGGGGCCGACGGGCTCCCGGCACTCGGGGAGCGTGCGGCGCACGCCGCCGGCGCGCTCGGCTACGCCGTCCCGGACCGCGCGCACCCCGAGGCGTACGCCGGCCGGCACACGGTCGTGATCGGCGCGGGTGACTCCGCGTTCAACGGCGTCAACGAGCTCACCGCCATCGCCAAGAACTACCCGGGAACGAGGATCACCTGGGCGATCCGCCGCGCGGTCTCGACGAACACCTTCGGCGGCGGCGAGGCCGACGAGCTCCCGGAGCGGGGCGCCCTCGGCGTACGCGCGAGGAAGGCGGTCCAGGACGGCTCGGTCGAGCTGGTGACCGGGTTCCGCACGGAGCGGGTGGACGGCGGCACCGTCATCGCCGAGGACGGCCGCGCCATCGAGGCCGACCAGATCGTGGTGCTCACCGGCTACCGTCCCGACCTCGGCTTCCTCAGCGAGATGCGCCTCGACCTCGACCCGACGCTGGAGGCGCCGCGCAACATCGCGGTCCAGATCGATCCCAACCTGCACTCCTGCGGCTCGGTCAGCGCGACCGGCGCCAAGGACCTCGCCCAGCCCGAGCCCGACCTCTACCTCGTCGGGATGAAGTCCTACGGTCGCGCGCCGACCTTCCTGGCGATGACCGGCTACGAGCAGGTACGCAGCGTGGTCGCCGAGCTCGCCGGGGACCACGACGCGGCCGCTCGGGTGGAGCTCGAGCTCCCCGACACCGGGGTCTGCGGCGGCGCCGGCGTCATCTCGACAAGCTCGATACATCGCTTCGACGACCCGGAGAGCACGAGCGGTGGCGGCTGCTGCGGCCCGACGGCTCCGAGCGAGGAGCTGTTCACCATCAGCCGCGCGCCGATCACCCTCTCGTGACGGAGCGGGCGGGGGTCACACCGAGCTCACCGAGGAGACCGAGCACCCGCTGCTCGATCTCGTCGCGGATGCCGCGTACGTGCTCGATGCCCCCGCCCTTCGGGTCGGTGACCTTCCAGTCCTCGTAGCGCTTGCCCGGGTAGTACGGGCAGGCGTCACCGCAGCCCATGGTGATGACGGCGTCGGCACTGCGTACGACCTCGTCGGTCCAGGGCTTGGGGAACTCCCCCGAGATGTCAATCCCGAGCTCGGCCATGACCTCGACGGCGACCGGGTTGATCGCCGCGGCCGGAGCCGAGCCTCCGGACCAGCCGATCGCCTGGTCGCCGGCGTAGTGGGTGAAGAAGCCGAGCGCCATCTGCGAGCGACCGGCGTTCTCGACACAGAGAAAGAGGACGGCGGGCTTGGCCTCGGCCGCTGATCCGTCGGTGTTCATCGAGTGGTTCTCCTTGCGGTGGGGTGTGGGGTCAGGAGTCGAGATCAGGAGTCGAAACGGGAAGCGAGCGTCCGGATCCGGTGCTCGAGCTCGACGTACGCAGCATCGAAGGCCTCGGGGCCCCTGCCCACCGGGTCGGGGATCGACCAGTGCAGCTCGCCGCGAACCTTCGGGGTCTCGTGCGCGCGGTCGCAGACGGTGACCACCAGATCGTCCGGGTCGAGCACGTCGTCGAGATCACGGGGATCGACGATGGGGAGCTCCAGGTCGTGGCGGGATGCGACATCGACCGCCCCTGGGTTGATCTGCTCGGCGGGATGGGTGCCGGCGGAGGCGGCCGGGATCGCGCTGACCTGACGCCACAGCGCCGCGGCCAGATGCGATCTGGCCGAGTTGCCGGTGCACACGAACAGGACACGCCTGGGCACCGCCACGGGGGATGCGGTGCCCAGGCTCTCGAGCGCGTCCTGCTCGAGGTGCAGGTACGTGCGTCTCCCGTCGCCCTCGGAATGATGACGGGACACGACGCCTGCGCTCACCAGGGTCTGCACGTGGTGAGCAAACAAGTTCGACGGGACATTCAGCATCCCGGCGAGCTCTGTGGGGGAGGCATCACTCATCTGGAGGCTGTCGACGATCCGAAGTCGCACTGGATCACCGAGCGCTGCGTGCATCTTCGCCCGGCGTTCCAGCTCCGGCTGTCTCTCAACCTCCATTGACTCAATATTGACTGAGTAATCGTCGTACGTCAAGAATGCGACCGTGATCTCTTCCCTCCCGCGCCGCGTGCTGGCCGAATTCCTGGGCACCGCCCTGCTCGTCGCCGTCGTCGTCGGCTCGGGCATCGCCGCCGAGCAGCTCTCCCCCGACGACGTCGGCCTGCAGCTTCTGGAGAACTCGATGGCGACCGTCTTCGGACTGGCCGCGCTGATCCTGATGTTCGGCCCGGTCTCGGGCGCGCACTTCAACCCGGTGGTCTCGCTCGCCGACTGGTTCCTCGGGCGCCGGGCCGGCAAGGGGCTCTCGCTCGCCGAGGTCGGCGCCTACGTGGTGGCGCAGGTCACGGGCGCGATCGGTGGCGCGTTGCTGGCCAACGTGATGTTCGACGTCGACCAGGCGATCTCGACCAAGGACCGGGCCACCGGCGGCCACTTCGTCGCCGAGATCGTCGCCACCGCCGGCCTGGTGGTCCTGATCTTCGCTCTCGTACGCAGCGACCGCGGCGCTCTCGCAGCGCCCGCGGTCGGTGGCTACATCGGCGCCGCCTACTGGTTCACCAGCTCCACCTCGTTCGCCAACCCGGCGGTCACGATCGGCCGGGTCTTCTCCGACACCTTCGCGGGCATCGCTCCCGGCTCGGTGACGCCGTTCGTCCTCGCGCAGCTCGTCGGCCTCGCCGTCGGCGTACTCCTGGTCCTGGTCCTTTACCCCGGCGTCGGCGACAAGGCCGACGACGTCGTCGTCAGACCTGGCTGACCGCGGTGAGCAGGTGCGGCCAGGCCGTCGAGGCCGGGTCGCCCCAGGCGGCGTGGTCGGCGCCGTCGACGACCTCCAGGCGTACGCCGGGGTGTGCTGCCGCATAGCGCTCGGAGATCGCGAGCGGGATCACGGTGTCGGCGGCGCCGTGCAGGACCCGCACCGGGACCTGCGGGGCGAGACCGAGCGGGTCGGCGGCGGCGTACGCCTCGGGGTTCTCGGACGGGGTGCCACCGAGGAACTCCTCGACCGCGCCGTCGCCGAGGCCGTCCTGGCTCATCGCGGCCAGCGCGGCGGCGGGGGCCAGGGCCACGACGCCGGTGACGAGGGTGCCCGCCCGGGAGGCCGCCCACAGGGCGAGCTGGCCGCCGGAGGAGTGTCCGACCAGGGTGATCCGGCGGGGTGCGTCGTTGTGGATGGTCCACTCCCGGCCGCTGAGCTGGATCGACTCGATCGCGGTCTCGACGTCGTCGAAGGCCTGCCGCCACTGGCCGGGCCCGTGCCGGTACTCCACGGTCGCGGTCAGATGACCGGCCTCGGCGAGCGCCCGGCCGGCGGACCAGGTGCGCATCCGGTCGGAGTCGCGCCACATCCCGCCGTGGAGCAGCAGCACGAGCGAGTCGGTCGCCTGCGCCGGCTCGAAGACGTCGGCGACCTGACGGGCGGTGGCGCCGTAGCGCATCGTCGCATCGGGGTAGGTGGTGTCGGTGGTGGTCATGACTTCTCCCTGCTGTTGTTTCGGGTGTCGCGGTCGAGCAGCACGCTGACCGCGACACCGACCACCAGCCCCCAGAAGGCGGAGCCGATGTTGAAGACGGTGATGTCGGCGACGGTCACCAGGAAGGTGACCAGCGCGCCGGTGACGTAGGGCCCGCTGAAGGCGGTCTGGAAGGCGCCCTGGAGCGGCTTGAGCATGGCCAGGCCGCCCAGCACGGCGACGTACGCCTCGGGCATGGTGGTGATGACCCGCACCATGCCGGGGGCGAGCAGGCCGAACCCGATCGCGAGCACGCCGCACCAGATCGCCGCGGCATAGTGCCGACGACGCTCGCCCGAGGCGGTGACCAGCGCGTTGGTCGGCCCTGCCAGACAGGTGGACACGCCACCGAAGGGAGCCGCGACCAGGGAGGTCACCCCGCACCAGCCGGTCACCTGGTTCATCCTCGGGTCATGGCCGGCGGCTCGCAGGACCGCCATGCCCTGGCCGTTCTGGACGACGAGGACGGTGATCAGCAGGGGGATGGTGAGCTCGATGAACGCGGACCCGGTGAAGACCGGCGTGGTCCAGACCGGGTCGGCCAGCCATCGCCCGGAGACCGAGACGGCCGGTCGGTCGGCGAGGCTCACCGCGACCGCGCCGACGGCGAGCGCGACCAGCACCGCCGGGAGCCAGCCCGCGAGTCGTGGGACCGCGCTGACGGCGACGAAGGCGACCACCATCGGCCCGGCGATCGCCAGGTCGCGGTCGACGGCGAGGACCAGGTCGGTGCCGAAGCGGAGGAAGACACCGGCCACCATCGCCATCACGATCGGCATCGGCAGCAGGTGCATGACCCGGTCGACCTGCCGGGTCAGGCCCAGCGCGACCAGGAGCACCGCCGCCATGATGAAGCCGCCGACCGTCTCCGGCCAGGTGGTGCCGGCAGCCATCGCCTGGCCGACGACCACGGTGCCGGGGATCGTCCAGAAGTAGACCAGCGGTTGCCGGCTCCAGCGGGAGGCGATGATCGTCAGGACGCCGTTGAGGCAGAAGACCGCGCTCACCCAGGAGGCGACCACCGCGGCGGAGAGTCCGGCGCCCTGGCCGACGGCCAGGATGACCGCGACCGGGCCGGTGCAGGAGAAGAGGAAGCCGATGAAGCCGTTGACCAGCTCGTGACGGCCCAGGTCGCGCCGCAGACCGGCCCGGGGCTCGCGGACGTCGAGCTCGGTGCTCATGGCTCCTCCGTCGGCTCGGCCGCCATCGCCGCGAGCTCGGTCCGGCTGCGGACGCCGAGCTTCGCGTAGATGCGGGTCAGGTGGTACTGCACGGTCTTGGGCGAGACGAAGAGCTGCGCGGCCACCTCGCGGTTGGAGAGCCCCGAGGCGACCATCTGCGCGACGGTCTCCTCCTGCGGGGTCAGGTCCACCGGGCCACGCTGACCGCGCGGCGCCCGCACTCCCCCGGCGCGCAGCTCGCGCTGGGCGGCGTCGACGTACGTCACCGCGCCGATCCCGTCCCACAGATCACGCGCGGAGGAGAGCAGCGCCTCGGCGTCGCGACGGCGGCCGGCGCGGCGCAGCGCCTGCCCGTACGCGAAGGTGACCCGGGCGCGCTCGTAGCGCAGCGGCAGCCCGTCGAGCAGACCGAGCGCGCGGTCGAACGTGTCCCGGACCCCGGCGAGGTCGCCACGCGCGCCGTGCCAGCGGCCCCGGGCGGTGGCCAGCCTGGCCTGGGCGGAGCGGTGCTGCTCCTCCCGGGCGCGGGCCTCGTGCGGGCGGAGGAACTCATCCGCCTCGTCCAAGCGGCCCTCCGCGATCAGCGCGGCGGCGTACGTCTCGGCCCAGGGCCAGATGGCCGGCTCGGTCAGCGCGCTTCCGGCCGGGGCCTGGGTGAGCGGCTCGAGGATGCGGAGGACCGCGCGGAAGTCGCTGCGGGCCTCGGCGATGTGGGCGCGGGCGAGCAGCGCGGGGACGCGCATGATCTCGTAGCCCTGCGCCCCGATCTCGGCGGCGCGGGCGGTGCGGGCCGCCTCCTCCCAGCTGCCGCGCAGCAGGTGGGTCTCGGTGGCCGTCCACTCCAGCAGCGGGGTGACCAGGGCGATGCCGGACTCGGCGGCCAGCGCCCGGCCGGCCGCGACCGTCTGCAGGGCCGCCTCGCCCTCACCGGTCAGGAACTGCACCCGTGCCAGCCAGGCCAGGGCCCACATCGAGATCCGGGTCGAGCCGCCGAGGACCCGAGGGTCGGTGACGCCCTCCAGGCGGCTGCGAGCCTCATCGGGCTCGTCGGAGAGTACGTCGAGCCAGCCGCGGCCCATGGTGACCCGCTGGGTCTGGGCGCTGTGTCCGACGCGGCGCGCGGCCAGGGCGTACGCCTCGTGGGCGTCTTCGAACCGGCCGGCCATCGCCAGGCCGAGCCCGCGGATCGCCGCCGCCTCGACCCCCGCCGCCGAGTCCCGGCCGGCCAGTGAGATCGCCCGGTCGGCCCAGGTGACCAGCTCGTCGCCCCGGCACAGCGCCAGCGAGTGCAGCACGTGTCGGGTGGCGATCAGCGCGGCCGTCTCCGGCTCGCGGTCGGCGTTGACGATGTCCCAGGCGCGCTTGAGCCGCACCTCGGCCTCGGTGGCGCGGCCGCGCAGGATCGCCAGGTAGGCGAGCACCGCATCGCGCAGCGGCGTCTCGCGCAGACTCTCCACGATCGGGACCAGCGCCGCGGCGCCCATGCCGTCACCCGCCGCGACCAGCGCGTCGACGGAGTGGATCAGCCGGTCGTCGCGCCGCACGGGGTCCTCGGTGAGCCGGCTGGAGTCACGGTAGAGGGCCGCGGCCTCTGCCCAGGCGCCCTCGTCCCCGCGCCGCTGGGCGAGCCGGGCGACCTCGTCGGCGAGCTCGGCGTCGGGCAGCGGGGTGGCAGCGACCAGGTGCCGGGCCCGGCGGACCTCGTCGTCGACGATCGCGGCCGCGCGCTGGTGCGCGTCGGCGGCCCGGCGAGCGCCCATCGTCGCCAGCACGGCGACGCCGACCAATGGCGTACGCCAGCGGGGGCGGTGGTCGCGGGTGGTCTCCACGAGCCCGGCCGAGGCCAGGGCATCCACCGCGGAGAGCGGGTCCTCGAGACCGGCGAGGGCCGCGGCCTGGCCCAGCGACGCGTCCTCTCCCAGGATCGCGAAGGCCTCGGCGAGCGCACGTCCGTCGGCGCCGCACCCGGCGAGGGCGAGCTGGACCTCGTCGCGGACGTGGACCGGGGCGGGCAGCTGGGTGTCGGGACGTGCCCAGCGGGTCGGTGGGAGCTCGTCGAGCAGCGCGACCGCGTCACGCGGGCTGCCCGCCGTGTGGCGGGTGAGGACCTCGGCCATCGACGGGTGCAGAACCCGTCCGCGCAGCGAGGCGAGCTCGCCGACCGCGGCCGCGTCCAGCCCCTCGATGCGTACGGTCTCGGCGGCGATCTCGCCGAGGAACGCGGTGCTGCGGGTGGCTGAGAGCACCACGAGAACCGGGGCGACGCGGTGTCGGCGCAGCGCGGAGGCGATCGCCTGCAGGGAGAGGGTGTCGGCGAGGTCGGCGTCGTCGACCAGGATCAGTCCGGGCTCGTCGGCGCACCCTGCCAGGGCTCGCGCGACCAGGGCATCCGCCGCGGCGACCGGGTCGGCCGGCGGCTCCTCCCCGAGCAGCTGGCGCAGCACCGCTCCGGGCGAGTCCTGCTCCCACGCGCCGGCGCGGGCCCTCAGCGCCGGTGTCGTGACCCGGTCGGCCAGGCCGCGCAGCAGCGCGGTCTTGCCCAGCCCCGGGTCGCCGAGGACGAGTACGGCGGCCGAGCCGGAGGTGCGGGCGCGGGCCAGCCGCGAGGTGAGCTCCACGAGCTCGTCCTCGCGACCGACACACCCAGCTCGTTCTATGAGCACGGTCACACCCTAGGCCCCCTTCAGGCGGGTACGCCGTCGTCGAGCGTGACGCTCACGACGGTCTCTTCCGGGGACCGCGGCACCGCCACGGTCACAAGGGCACCGAGCACCGCGACGCCGGCGAAGATCTGGAATGCGGTGGTGCCGCCCACTCCGGCGGCGACCAGCGCCCCGCCGATGATCGGTCCGACGATGCCGCCCAGCCGGCCGAACCCGGCGCACCAGGCGACGCCCGCGCCGCGGGCCCGGGTCGGGTAGTAGTTGGCGACGAGCCCGTAGATCAGGACCTGCGTACCGATCGTGCCGACCCCGGCGATCGCGACGGCCGGGAACAGGATGGAGAGCGGCAGCCCGAGGGGCAGCAGCAACAGCATCAGGCCGGCGAGCACGAAGGTCGTCGAGACCACCTTCTTGGCCCCGGTGCGGTCGGCGACGTACGAGGCGAGAAGACCACCGAGGATGGCACCGCCGTTGAGCACCAGCAGGAACGTGAGCGCGTACGCCTTGCCGTAGCCGTTGTCCTCCATGATCTTCGGCAGCCAGGTGTTCAGGCCGTAGGTCAGCAGCAGACCGGAGAAGCTCATCAGGCCGAGCACGGCAGTCGGGAACGCGAGCGGGCGGCGCGCCAGCGCGCTGAAGCCGACCGCCTCCTGGGCCGTGCTGGTCGCCGCGACCCGGCCGCGGGAGTCGAGCCACAGCTGCGACTCGGGCAGCTTGGCGATCGCGAAGGGCAGCAGGAGCACCAGCGGAGCCGCGCCGATCGCCATCAGGATCCGCCAGTTGGAGCCGCTCGGGTCGATGATGAGCGCCATCACGGAGGCGGCCACGCCGCCGGCGGGGATGCCGCTGTAGACGATCGCGTTGAGCCGGTTCTTCCGCTCCGGCGGGGCGAACTCGGCGACCAGGGCGCCGACGGTCGCCAGGATCGCGCCTAGCCCGAGGCCGGTGAGGAAGCGCAGGATGCCGAAGACGGCGATCGACTGGGCGAACGCGGTCGCGGCCATCCCCAGCGAGAACCAGGTGATGCTGGCGAGCACGACCTTCCGGCGGCCGATCCGGTCGCTGACCGCGCCGGCGCTCAGTGCGCCGACGAGCACCCCGACCAGCGCGTAGCTGCCGAGCGTGCCCGCCTGGCCCGCGGAGAGCTGCCCGATCTGGGAAGGATCTGACATCAGGGTCGGCAGCACCGTGCCGTAGACCACGAGGTCGTAGCCGTCGAACATCAGGGCCAGCGCGGAGAGCGCGACGACCCAGGCGAGCTGGCGCGCGGTCTTGGCCCGAGTGATTTCATCGGTGTTTTCGGACATGGGTGTCTCCATGGGTGACGCGAGCGTGCTCGCGAAGGGAGGGACGGCCCCGAGAGAGGACCTGGTGGCTCAGCCGAGGTCACCGCCGGCGACGGGAAGGACCGTGCCGGTGATGTAGGAGGCTTCCTCGGAGGCGAGGAAGCAGATCGCGGCGGCCTGCTCGTCGAGCGTGCCGTAGCGGTGCATCAGTGAGGTCTCGAGGGTCTGGTCGATATGGGCCTGGAACCACGCCTTCTCGTCGTCGGTCCGCGGCGTGGGTGTGCCCCGGGAGATCCGGCGCGGCGGCGCTTCGGTGCCGCCCGGAGCGGTCGCGACGACGCGGATGCCATCGCCGGCGTACTCCAGGGCGAGCGACGCCGTGATCGCGTTGATCCCACCCTTCGCCGCCGAGTACGGGATCCGGTGGATGCCGCGGGTCGCGGCCGAGGAGACGTTGACGATGACGCCGTGGCCGCGCTCGACCATGCCCGGCAGGGCGGCCCGGCAGGCGTACAGCGTGGTCATCAGCGATCGGGTGATCTCGGCGTCGATCTGTGCAGGCGTGAACTCGGTGAACGGCTTGAAGTTGATCGCGCCGCCGACGTTGTTGATCAGCACGTCGATCCGGCCGTACGTCTCCACAGCCCGCTCCACCAGCGCGGTCGCGCCCTCGTAGTGCTCGAGGTCGCACTCGACCGCGGTCGCTCCTGTGCCGTGGCCGGTGAGGTCGGTGGCGACCTCGGCCACCAGCGGCGATCGGTCGGCGAGGACGACCTTTCCGCCCTCGGCGCCCACCCGGCGGGCGACCTGGGCACCGATGCCCTGGGCGGCCCCGGTCACCACCACGACCTGGCCGGCGAATCGGCCCGGCGTGATGAACCGCGGCCTGCTCGCGGCGGCCGACTCGGCCATCGCGCGCCGCATCGTCTCCTGGGACCGCTCGCTGTGGGCCTTGATCAGATCGCGGGCAGCCGCCCGGTCGCCGCGCTCGAACGCCTCGACGATGTCGAGGTGGTCCTGGGTGCACTGCGGGTGGCACCAGGTGGCGTTGCGCAGCACGTCCTCCATCCGGCCCTTGACCCCGAGCGCCTGGTAGGCGGCCAGCAGGTGGCTGTTGCCGGTGAGGGTGAACAGGTAGTCGTGGAAGGCCGCGTTCGACTCGGTGTAGCCGTGGGCGTCGAGGAACCGGTCGCCCTCGACGTACGGGAGGGTGGACTCGGCGAGCAGTCGGTAACCGGCGAGCTGCTGGGAGTCGAGCCGTCCGATGGTCAGATCGAGCGCTCCCACCTCCAGCGCCGCCCGGGCCTCGAAGATCGCATCGGACGCGGAGATGTCCGGGTGCTCCTCACCGATCGTGTAGCCGTCCGCAGTCGTCGAGACGTCGCCCGCGCCGGCCGAGGCGTCAGGTGCGTCGGCCGAGAGGTCATCACCGGCCGGGAACACCTCCTGACCACCGATCCGGCGGGCATCCGCGGCCACGCTCAGGCCGTCGTCCTCGACGACCGCGCCGACGGCTCCGTCGAGCGCGGCCGGCGCGACCAGCTGACCCGCGATGCGGCGTACGACATCTCCGTCGTCACGCGTCGTGGCGGCCGATCCAGCGGGTCCGAGATCGAGCGCTGGAAGCATCTGCTGCCCCGCGATCGCCCGCGCCTCCGGGTGGGTCTCCAGCTCGACGCGGAAGGGTGACGCTTCGGCCGACGCAGGCGACGCCTCGGCCGACGGGGCTGACGCCTCGGCAGCAGGGACGGCGAGGGCGAACTTCTCGTAGTAGAACCCGGTGGGCTGGATGCCGGCACCGGCGACATGGGTACGCACCGCCTCGACCATCGGCGGCGGGCCGCACAGGTAGATCGCGACGTCACCGTCGTGCAGGTCCTCGTCGCCGATCAGGCTCATCACGTAGCCCTTGTTGGCGGCGGTCGAGGAGGGGTCGGAGACGCAGTGGTCCCAGGTGAACCCGGGCAGCCGCGAGACCAGCTCCTCGACCTCGTCGAGCTTGACCAGGTCGTCGTCGGTGCTGACGCCGTGGACCAGGCGGCCGCCGCGGTCGCAGCCGTCGACGTCCAGCTGACGCAGCATGGAGAGCACGGGGGCGAGCCCGGTGCCACCGGCCAGCATCAGCACCGGCCGGCGCGCCTCGCGCAGGAAGAAGGAGCCGTTCGGCCCGGTGAAGGTGACCTCGTCACCGACGGCGGCCCGCTCGGTCAGCCAGGTCGACATCGCGCCGCCCGGGGTGAGCTTGACCAGGAAGACGAGCCGCTCCTCGTGCGGGGCGTTCGCGAAGGAGTACGACCGGGTCACCTCGGTGCCGGGCACCGCGATGTTGACGTACTGACCTGGCAGGAAGGCCAGCTCGCCGCGGTTGGGGATGTCGATGGCGAGCTCGACCGTGGTCGGGCTCAGCCGGTCCAGGCCGACCACGGTGCCGGTGTAGCTCGCGGCGCCGGTCTTGGCGACCTCGGAGGTGGTGGCGATCTGCAGCGCGAGGTCCGAGCGCGGCTTCATCGAGCACGGCAGGGCGTACCCCTCGGCGGCCTCCGCCTCGGAGAGCGCGTCCTCGATGTAGGTGCCGCCGTCGTACTCCCCCGACTCGCACAGCGCCTTGCACGTCCCGCAGGCGCCGTCGCGGCAGTCCAGCGGGATGTTGATCCGCTGGCGGTAGGACGCGTCGGCGACGGTCTGGTCCTCGCGGACGGTGATGAACCGGGTCACCCCGTCCTCGAAGGAGAGCGCGACCTGGTGGGTCGCGACTCCGGTGCTCGGCTCGGTCTGTGTTGCAGTCATCGCGGTGCCTCAGACGTGGTAGATGTCGACGACGTGGTGGATGTAGTCGTTCTTCAGCACCACGGTCTTGCGGCGGATCAGCGGCTGCTCGCCGGAGAAGTCGATCGTGTAGAACGACGTGCCGTAGTAGGGGTCGACGGTCTTGTAGCGGAAGTACATGGTGTGCCAGTTGAAGCGCACGTCGACCAGGTCGCCGCGGCGCTCGATCACCTCGACGTTGCTGATGTTGTGCGACGTACGCGGCTCGGGCAGGGAGGTGGCCGAGGACCGCTCCGTACGGATCCGGAAGACCCGGTCCTCCAGACCACCCTTGTTGGGGTAGTAGATGAGCGACATCTCGGTCTGCGGGTCCTCGGTCAGGAGGTCCGCGTCGTCCCAGCAGGGCATCCAGTAGACGACGTCGTCGGCGTAGCACTCCAGCCACTTCTCGAACTCGCGGTCGTCGAGGAAGCGCGCCTCGCGGTAGAGGAACTGCTCGATCATGTTGTGCGTGATGAGCTTGGGGGTGACGAGCTTCGCCCCGGCCGGGGCGTTCTGGGTGAGCGTCATGGTCAGTTGCCCTTCTCGTTCGCGATGGCCGTACGCATCTGCTCGGTCCACTGCGCGTGCATGACCGGGTAGAGACCCTCGTCCTCGTTCTTCGCGCCGGCCGAGATGACACCCGGCATGTCCAGTGCCTCGGCGACCTCGTCGGGGCCGGTGAGCCAGTGCTCGGCGCCACGGCTCATGTCGTTCCACGGAGCGGCGGAGGCCTGGTAGGTGAGGAAGCAGGAGCGGAACTCCTCCAGATCGTCGGGCGTGGCCATGCCGGAGGCGTTGAAGAAGTCCTCGTACTGCCGGATCCGCCAGGCGCGTGACTCCGGGCTCTCGCCCTTCGGCGCGATGCAGTAGATGGTGACCTCGGTCTGGTCGACCGAGATCGGGCGGAAGTGCCGGATCTGGGTCGAGAACTGGTCCATCAGATACACGTTCGGGTAGAGCAGCAGGTTGCGGGAGCCCTTGACCATGAACTCGCCCTTGGCCTCGCCGAACTTCTCCTTGAGCGTGTCCATCTGGTCCCACAGCGGCCGGTCGGCGGGGTTGGCCGCCCAGGTCCACAGGCACAGGTGGCCGTTCGGGTAGGACCAGTAGCCGCCACCCGCCTTGCCCCAGCTGCCCGCGTCGACGGTTTTGGTCGTGTTCTTCGACTCGCCGGTGTTGCGACGCGAGGTCGTGGCCGCGTAGTTCCAGTGGGTGGCGGTGACGTGGTAGCCGTCGGCGCCGTTCTCCGCCTGGACCTTCCAGTTGCCGTCGTAGGTGTAGGTCGAGGATCCGCGCAGCACCTCGAGCCCCTCGGGCGACTGGTCGACGAGCATGTCGATCACCTTGACGGTGTCACCGAGGTGCTCCTCGAGCGGCAGTACGTCCTCGTTGAGCGAGCCGAACAGGAAGCCGCGGTAGCTGTCGAAGCGGGCCACGTGGGTCAGGTTGTGCGAGCCTTGCGTGTCGAAGCTCTCCGGGTAGCCCGCGTCGTCGGGGTCCTTGACCTTGAGCAGGGTGCCGTCGTTGCGGAACGTCCAGCCGTGGAACGGGCAGGTCAGGGTCATCCGGTTGTCGGTCTTGCGCCGGCACAGCATCGCGCCACGGTGGGCGCAGGCGTTGATCATGCAGTGCAGCTCGCCGTCCTTGTCGCGGGTGATCATGACCGGCTGCCGCCCGATGTAGGTGGTGAAGTAGTCGCCGGGGTTGGGCACCTGGCTCTCGTGGGCGAGGTAGATCCAGTTGCCCTCGAAGATGTGCTTCATCTCCAGCTCGAAGACCTCCTCGTCGGTGAAGATTCGGCGGTTGGCGCGGTAGATCCCGGCCTCGCGGTCCTCGACCACGGCGTCCGACAGGACGTTCTCGATGTGGCCCAGGCTCTCGGTGAGCGGTGCGGTCATGGTGATGCCTCCAACGGGTGACGGTCCCCACACCTTCGCAAGACGTGGCGACCGTCACACCAGGCGAATGCCCAGTCCCGACCTAGGCACCTATTGATCATTCGAATCGATCAATAAGCGTCAGTTTCGTCCTTGTTGTTTATCTATCGCGGTCCTAGTGTGGCGGTCATCACCACCTCGTGAGGAGCGCTTCATGGAGCTACGCCACCTGCGGTATTTCGCCGCGGTCGCCGAGACCTGCCACTTCGGGCGGGCCGCGGCGCAGCTGCACATCGCCCAGCCGGCGCTCTCCCAGGCGATCCGCCAGCTCGAGTCCGAGCTCGACGTCACCCTGTTCACCCGGACGACCCGGCAGGTCTCCCTCACGCCGGCCGGCGAGTTCCTGCGCACCGAGGCCGCGCGGGTCCTGGCCGCCGTCGACGACAGCGTCCGAGGCGTACGCCGCATCGGGGCCGGCCGCCACGGCCTGGTCCGCCTGGGACTGACCGGCACCGCCTCGTTCTCGCACCTGCCGGGCATCGCCCGGGTGGTCAAGCGCGAGCTGCCCGAGGTGGCGCTCGAGATCCACGCCGACCTGCTCACGCCGGCCCAGTGCGAGCGGCTGCAGAGCGGGGCGCTCGACCTCGGCGTACTGCGGCCGCCCGCCACCGGCGAGGGACTGACCCTGCGCACCCTCGAGGTCGAGCCGCTCGCGCTCGCCATCCCCGTCGACCACCGGCTCGCCGTCGAGCCCGTCGTAGCCCTGGCCGACCTGCGCACCGAGCCGTTCGTGGCCTACAGCGCCCGCGACTCGGCGGTCAACGAGGCGGTCCTGCGCAGCTGTCGCGAGGCCGGCTTCGTGCCGCGCCGCGAGCACGAGGCACCCAGCACCGCGGTCCTGCTGGCGCTGGTCGCCGCGGGCCTCGGCGTCGCGGTCCTCCCGGCCTCGGTCCGGGCCCTTCCGCTGGAGGGCGTGGTCTTCCGCGACCTGCTCGACGCGGGCAGCGTCGAGCTCTCCCTCGCCTACCGCACCGACGACGACACCCCCGTCGTCGACGCCGTCATCGAGATCCTCGAGGCAGCCGACCTGTTCACCGCACCCCGTCTGGAAGCTCCCCGATCATGAAGATCACCAAGGTCGAGGCGATCCCGTTCGCCATCCCCTACCGCAAGCCGCTGCGCTTCGCCTCCGGCGAGGTCCACACCGCCCAGCACGTGCTCGTCCGGGTGCACACCGACGACGGGGTCGTGGGTGTCGCCGAGGCGCCGCCGCGGCCGTTCACCTACGGCGAGACGCAGGCCGGGATCATCGCCGTCATCGACCAGCTCTTCGCGCCGCAGCTCGCCGGGCTGACCCTGCTCGAGCGCGAGACCGCCCGTGTCCTGATGGAGCGCACCGTCGGCAACCCGACCGCGAAGGCCGCCGTCGACATGGCCATGTGGGACGCCCTCGGCAAGACCCTGGATCTGCGGGTCGTCGACCTGCTCGGCGCCTTCACCGACCGGATGCGGGTCTCCCACATGCTCGGTTTCGACGGGCCCGAGGCGATGGTCGCCGAGGCGGAGCGGATGCGGGAGACGTACGGGATCTCGACGTTCAAGGTGAAGGTCGGCCGCTCCCCCATCGAGCTCGACACCGCCGTGGTGCGGGCGCTGCGCGAGCGGTTCGGCACCGAGATCGAGCTGTACGTCGACGGCAACCGCGGCTGGACCGCGGCCGAGTCCGCCCGCGCGATGAAGCAGATGGCCGACCTGGACCTGCTCTTCGCCGAGGAGCTCAACCCCGCCGACGACGTGCTCGGACGGCGCTGGCTGGTCAGCCAGATCGACGTGCCGTTCATCGCCGACGAGTCCGTGCCGACCGCGGCCGACGTCACCCGCGAGGTGCTCGGCGGCTCGGCCACCGCGATCAGCATCAAGACCGCGCGCACCGGCTTCACCGGGTCGCAGCAGGTGCTCCATCTCGCCGAGGGCCTCGGCCTGGAGGTCGTGATGGGCAACCAGATCGACGGCCAGCTCGGCAGCGCCTGCTCGATCGCCTTCGGCGCCGCCCACCGGCTCACCTCCCGCCGGGCCGGTGAGCTCTCCAACTTCCTCGACATGGCCGATGACCTGCTCACCGAGCCGCTCGAGATCCGCGACGGCGAGCTCGCCGTACGTCCTGGTGCCGGCCTCGGGGTCGAGATCGATCCGGAGAAGCTGGATCGCTACCGCACCGACAACTGAACACCTGACCCCACCGCAACACGAGAGGACACACCCATGACCACCGACCAGACCCTCGAGTCCGCCGAGGCCGCGACCGCGGCCGCCTCGGGCGCCTCCGCCACCGAGCGTTTCGCCGCCGACAAGTCGCCCTTCGACGCCGTCAAGGACACCCCGCCGGAGCGCGTCGACCGGCTCGCCAAGCGCGTGCTCAACGCCGTCTACGACACGATCCGCGAGGAGAAGGTCAGCTACGACGAGTACAACGCGCTCAAGGCGTGGCTGATCCAGGTCGGCAAGGACGGCGAGTGGCCGCTCTTCCTCGACGTCTGGGTCGAGCACGAGATCGAGAAGGTCGCCACCGAGCACCGCGAGGGCAACAAGGGCACCATCGAGGGCCCCTACTACGTCCCCGCTGCCCCGGAGCAGGGCGCCAACGGCACCATCCCGATGCGCGACGGCGAGGCCGGCACCCCGCTGACCTGGACCGGCACCATCACCTCCACCGACGGCACCCCGCTCGACGGCGCCAAGGTCGAGCTCTGGCACGCCGACGCCGACGGCTTCTACTCGCAGTTCGCGCCCGGCATCCCGGAGTGGAACCTGCGTGGCAGCTTCACCGTCGGGTCCGACGGCGCCTTCGAGATCCACACGATCCAGCCGGCGCCCTACCAGATCCCGACCGACGGTTCCTGCGGCAAGCTCATCGCCGCCGCCGGCTGGCACGCCTGGCGTCCCGCACACCTGCACGTCAAGGTGTCGGCTCCGGGTCACGAGCTGCTCACCGCCCAGCTCTACTTCCCCGGTGACGAGCACAACGACGACGACATCGCCTCGGCGGTCAAGCCCGAGCTCGTGCTCGCGCCCGTCGCCAACGGGGACGGCTCGGTGAGCGTCGACTACGGCTTCGTACTCGACCCGGTTCGCGGCTGATGCTCTACCACGTACGCATGGACGTCCGGATCCCGCACGACCTGGATCCGGACGTCCGCGACGACACGATCGCCCGCGAGAAGGCCTACGCCCAGGAGCTCCAGCGCGCCGGGAAGTGGCCGCACCTGTGGCGGATCGCCGGGGAGTACGCCAACTTCTCGGTCTTCGACGTGGAGTCCCACGACGAGCTCCACCAGATCCTCTCCGGCCTGCCGCTGTTCCCCTACATGGACGTCCAGGTCACCCCGCTGGCCAAGCACCCCTCCAAGGTCGACTAGACCTGGACTCGAGCTGTCCGAGCACCCGGTCGGCTTCGCGCCGCAACGGCGCGAAGCCGTGCTCGGCGGCCAGCTGCCGGCCCCTGCGGGCGTGGACCCGGGCGGCCGCGGTGTCTCCCTCCGCGTGGAGCGCCTGGGCCAGCCCGATCCGGGCCCGGGTCTCGGTGAACGAGGCGACGTGGGTGTGGCTGAGCCGCACCGCGTACTCGTACGTCTCGGCGGCGTCTCGGTGGTTCCCGGTCGCCTCGAGGGCGGCGGCATAGCTGCACGCGGTCGAGGCGACGAAACGTACGTCCCCGTGGGCCCGCGCGGTCAGGTGGGCCCGCTCGGCGAGTTCGAGCGCCGAGGCATGGTCGCCACGGACCAGGGCGAGCAGGCTGAGCTCCTCGAGCGCGTTGGCCTCGGCGAACGGGCTCCGGTTGCGGGTGGCCTGCGCCAGCGCCGACTCGAGCCGTTCGCCGGCTGAGTCGAGCAGACCGAGAGCGCGCTCGGCCGCAGCCAGGGTGGAGAGCTCGAGCGGGGTAGCGCTGCCCTGTACCTCGCTCAGCTCGACCGCCCGGAGATGGTGACGGCGGCCCTCCTCGAAGCGGCCCTGCTCGGTGCAGGCGATGCCGAGGGCCTGATGGGCCCAGGACCGCAGCCCCTCGGTGCCCTCGACGTCGCCGAGGATCTTCAGCGCGTGCGTGTAGGCGACCTCCGCCTCACGGCCGGAGTCGGCGACCCGGTGGCGGTGGCCGTCGACGATCGACGCGAACGCCAGCCCCTGCGGCCACCCGCTCGTGTCGAGCAGGCTCCAGGCCCGGTCCGACTCCGCCCAGGCCTCCTCCATCCGCCCCAGGACCCCGAGCACATCGGCTCGCAGCGTACGCAGGAAGGCCTCGGCCCGCGCCTCCTCCTCCAGCATGGCGGCCTCGGCCCCGACCGTCACGAGCTCGAGGTAGGTGGTCACGTCGAGGCGGGTGCGGTAGTGGATCCGGGCCTGGTCGACGAGCTTCCAGGCGTAGTGACGCCGGAGCGGGTCGGTCGCCGCCTGCTTCGAGAACGCGATCAGCAGCTGGGCCTCGCGGTCGAGCCAGGTGCGGGCGTCGTCGCCGGAGTCGAAGCGGCTCTGCGGCGACGGCTCGATCTCCAGCGCGCGCAGGCGGCCGGGGTAGGCGGTGTCGGCGGCGCTGACCGTGGGTGTCCAGCAGCCAGTCGGCGAGCCGGCCCTGCGCATGCGGCTGCTCGGGATCGACGGCGGCCAGGTCGCCGGCGTGGAGCCGGAGCAGATCGTGGTAGTGGTAGCGCCCGACGCCGTCGTCGGAGACGGCAGTCTGCAGCATGTTGGCATCGACCAGGTCCTCGAGCAGCCGCAGCGTGGTGCTCGGGTCGCGGTCGAGGACGGCGCAGGCCGGAGCGGGGTCGAAGTCGTAGGCCGAGATCAGCGAGCACAGCCGGAACGCGCGCTGCGCTTCGGCGGGCATCGCGGCGTAGGAGATCTCGAGGCTGGCCGCCACGCTCACCTCGCCGACGGCCAGCTCGGCGAGCCGGTGGGAGCTCTCGCTCAGCCGGGAGGCGTACGTCTCGATCGACCATTCCGGGCGGCTCAGCAGCCTGGCCGCGGCGATCCTGAGCGCCAGCGGAAGACGGCCGCACGCCAGCGCCAGCGACTCGCTCGCCCGCGGCGCCGCGGCGACCCGCTCATGCCCGACGATCGCGCCGATGAGGTGGACGGAGGCGTCGGTGCTGAGCTCGCCGAGGTGGATCTGGCGGCCCAGGTCGATGGTGCCCGCGAGGGCCGGCAGCCGGTGGCGGCTGGTGAGGATCGTCCGGGTGGCGCCGAGCCCGGGCAGCAGCGGGATCACCTGGCCGGGGCTGTCGACACTGTCCAGCACCATCAGCATCCGGCGGTCGGAGAGCTCGCTGCGGAGCAGGGCCGCGGCGTCGGCGGCGTCGGTCGGGATCTGCTGGCCGGAGAGTCCGAGCGAGCGCAGGAAGCGCCGCAGCACCGTGCCGGGGTCGACCGCATCGCCCGAGACGCCGTGGAGGTCGGCGTAGAGCTGGCCATCGGGGAAGTCGCCGCTCAGTCGGGCCGCGGCGGTCAGCGCCAGCGCGCTCTTCCCGGAGCCCGCCGGCCCGGTGACCAGCACCGCGCCACCGCCGCCCTCGCCGAGCCCCGCCGCCAGCATCTCGAGCTCGGCGTCACGCCCGATCAGCGCCGGCGCCGCCGGCACCTCCCGAGGTACGTCCCGCCGGCGCGCACCCTCGACCAGCGTCGGTCGCCGGGTGTGCCAACGCCCTTCCAGCGTCCCTTGGCGGACGTCCTCGAGGACCGGGCTCGGGTCCAGCCCGAGCTCCTCGGCCAGGACGGACCGGACCGTGTCATAGGCGGCGAGCGCCTCGGCCTGCCGTCCGGCCGCTGCCAGCACCTTCACGTACGCCGCCCACAACGGCTCGTCCAGGGGCCGCAGCCGGGCGAGCTCGCCCACGACCGGGAGCGCGTCGATGGCCCGGCCCTCGGCAACGCCGAGGGTCGTCCATCTGAGCACGACCGCGACGTACTCGTCCTCGATGGTGCCCGACAGCCAGGGTGCCTGGTCGAACCTGTCGGGACGCCCGCGCCACAGGCCGACGGCCTCGGTGAGCGGGGCCATCTCGTCGGTCCCGGTCAGCTCACGGAAGCGGACCAGGTCGAGCTCGTCGGCCGAGGCGTCGAGGCGGAGGCCACTGCCGTCCTGGGTGACCGCGACCGGGCCGACGAGGGCGCGCAGGCGCCGGACCAGCTGGGCCAGCCGCCTGCCCGACTCGGCCGAGGTGAGCTCGGGCCACAGCAGGTCGAGCAGCTCGTCGCGCCCGACCTTCTCCCCCGGCTCCAGGGCCAGCCGCCGGAGCAGCAGTCCGACCTGATCGGCGATCTCGACCGGCACTCCGTCGTGGACCACGACGGTCGGGCCGAGGACGGCGATGCGCACCGCCGCGCCGTCGGCCTCGCGGGCGGGCGTGATGGCCTCGGCGAGCCGGGCCGTCTCCTCGGCGCTCAGGTCCAGCGCCTCGGCGAGGGCGCGCAGCGAGGCCGCCCTCGGCCGCCTCGTCCTGCCCTGCTCGAGGTCGCGGATCGAGGCGACGCTGACCCCCGCGGCACGCGCCAGCGCGCCCTGGGTCAACGAACGCGACTCACGGAGCCGGCGGAGCCTGGGACCGAACATGCCCTCATGGCGCACCCCGGCCTCCGTCAAGAGCCCGAGCCTGGCGAATCACCACGAAATCCTATCGGGTCAGGCGTGGTCCGGCGTGCAGGATCGTCGTACCTGCGAGGATCGCGGCGAGGTGATGAGATGTCGATGATCGACTATGCCGCTCCCGCGGGTCCGACGCGTGGCTATCTTTCGGTTCCCGAGGGTGCTGGGCCCTGGCCCGGCGTCGTCGTCGTGCAGGACCTCTTCGGCGTGGCCTCGGACGTCAGGCGGATCAGTGACCGGTTCGCCGCCAACGGCTACCTGGCGCTGACGCCGTCGCTCTACGAGCGAGGCCCGAAGGTCGGGTGCGTCGTCAGCACGATGAAGTCGCTGGTGACAGGCAAGGGCACCGCGGTCGACGATCTGATCGCCGCTCGCGACCATCTCGCCGACGACCCACGCTGCACCGGCAAGGTCGGCGTCGTCGGCTTCTGCATGGGCGGCGGCTTCACCCTGCTGCTGGCCCCGCGCGGCATCTTCGACGCGGCCGCACCCAACTACGGAGTGCTGCCGAGGAGCCTGTCCACGCTGAGCTCCTCGTGCCCGATGGTGGCGAGCTACGGCGCCAAGGACCGCATGCTGCCCGGCGCGGCGGACAAGGTCGAGGCGGCGCTCGCCGCGGGCGACGTGCCGCGCGATGTCAAGGAGTACCCGGATGTCGGGCACAGCTTCATGAACGACTGGGGCTTTCCCCGCCCCGTTCCCGCCCTGGAACGGGTGGTCGGCTACAACTACTCCGAGCCCGAGGCGGAGGACGCCTGGCGGCGCATCCTCGCCTTCTTCGGCGAGCATCTCGCCCCGAAATAGCGCGGAAACCTCGGCGTTCTACTGTGGTGGCGCCCGAGTTCAACGGACAGCAAGGCCTCCTGGCCGGGAAAGCGGACACCTCCGGGCACGACCACCTGTCTGCTCCGAGCAAGGAGAACATCCGTGAGTAACTTCCACGTTCCCGTCGTCGACATCGCCGCGTACGTCCAGGGCGGAACGCCCCAGGAGAAGGCGGCCGTCGCGGCCGCCATCGACGCCGCCTGCCGTGAGGTCGGCTTCATCCAGATCCTCGGTCACGGCGTCGCTCCGGCCGCGGCCGCCGGCCTCGCCGCGGCCATGGACGACTTCTTCGCCCTGCCGCCGGCGGAGAAGATCCGGTGGCGCCGACCGGCCGCCGAGAACCGCGGCTACACCCCACCCAAGTCGGAGACGCTCGCGCTCAGCGCCGGCGTCCAGTCCGAGACGCGGATGAAGGACTTCTTCGAGGCCTTCAATGTCGGCTCGTCGGTCTCCGACCACCCGGACGCCGATCTCGTCGCGGCGCACTACGCCGAGAACACCTGGCCGTCGGTGCCGGACTTCCGGGCGCGCATCGACGCCTGGCGCGCCGAGTCCGCCCGGGTCGCGCGCACCATGGTCACCATCTTCGAGGACGCGCTCGACCTGGAGTGCGGCGCCATCGCGAGCCTCGCGGCCCACCCGATCGAGGTCCTGCGGCTGAACAACTACGCCCTCCCGGAAGGCACCCGGGTCGAGGTCGACGAGGACATGATCGGGATGGGCGAGCACACCGACTACGGCATCGTCACGATCCTGTGGGCCGACCGGGTCAAGGGTCTCCAGGTCCTGCACGGCGGCGAGTGGCACGACGTCAGCCCGGCCGAGGGGGCGCTGCTGATCAACCTCGGCGACCTCACCACCCGGCTGACCAACGAGCAGTGGCTCTCGACCCTGCATCGGGTCAAGCCGCCGATCGTCGACGGCACCATCCAGCGACGCCGGTCGGCTGCGTACTTCTTCGACGGCGACGCCCATGCGGTCATCGGCCCGCTGCCGGGGTTCGTCGACGAGGAGCATCCCCGCCTCTACCGTGACGTCACCGTCGACGAGCACATCGCCGCCAAGCTCGCGGGCTCCCGTGCCGGCATCCTCAACGCCGCCGCCGGCCGGGAGGCGGCCCGCGTGCTCACCGCGGGTCGCTGACCAGCGGTTCCTTGGAGCGCCGGCGGGCGATCGAGGCGGGCCACCAGATCTTGTCGCCGACCAGGGCGAAGACCGCCGGCACCACCACGGTGCGGATGACATCGGAGCTAAGGCCTCTCCAGGCCGGCGGCAGCCGCCGCCCATCTCCACAGCGCCTCGGTCTCTCCGCGACCCGGACGGGTCGCCGACCGATAGCTCGTCGGTCGCTGGCGACGGTCGTGCCAGAAGGTGCCGGACGGCGGGGCGGGCTCGGTGGCTGCGAGCCATACCGCCGTGTCCGCGCCCTCCTCGGCCGGGCGCAGCAGCGGTCGGGTCAACGTACGGAAGGCGGGGAGCGATCGGGAGAGGCCCGGTGTGTCCGCCCAGCCGGGGTGCATGACGAAGGTGGAGATCCGGTCCGGTGACCACCGCCGGTCGAGGATCGGTGCCAGCTCCACCTGCATGCGCTTGGACCTCGCGTAGGCCACGGCGCCCTGGTAGGTGCCTTGCTCGAACTCCGGGTCGTCGACGGGAAGGGGCTGGGTGTACATCCCGCCCGAGGCGACGAAGACCTGCCTGGCGCCGCGCGCCGAGCGGCGCAGGGCCGGGAGCAGCCGCTCGGTCAGCCGGATCGGGCCGAGCACATGGGTGGCGACGGACAGCTCGTGCCCCTCGACCGACTCGGTCCGCTCGGGCGGCATGACTCCCGCGTTGTGCACGAGTACGTCGAGCGCGGTGCGGCCGCCGTCGCGCGCGCAGAATTCCGCGGCGAACGCGTCGATCATCGCCGGATCGGAGACGTCGCAGCGCTCCGTCCGGAGCTCGGCGGCCCGCCCCTCGTCGCGGAGGATCCGCTCGATCCTCTCGACCGCGGGCCCGGCGCGTTCGGGTGAGCGCACGAGGAGGTGGACGCGGGCACCGAGCCGGGCCAGGCCCAGCACCGTGGCCTCGCCGAGACCGCTGCCGCCGCCGGTGACCACCGCGGTCCGCCCGGCCAGCACGTCCGGACGCGGGTCGCCCTCGGCCCAGCGACGGCGGCGGATCGCGTAGCCGAGGCGGGAGTAGCCCAGCACGACCGTGCGGTCGAGCAGGCGGTCGAGACCCTGGTCAGATGCTGCGGCGTGCTTCATGTGCGTACGCTCCCGAGAACATGTCGCAGCGCCTGCTCGGCCTCGTCGAACCGGAAGCGGTGGTCGAGCGTGAGGAGTCGTTGCGGGACCACCCGCTGGTTGGCGAAGGCCACCTCCTGCGCTCCCTCGCCGCCCAGGAGCAGACGGGGACCGAACGACGGTGTCGGCAGGATCGCCGGGCGGTGCAGGGCTCGGCCCAGGGCGGCGGCGTAGGCACGCTGGCGCAGCGGCGCGGGCGCGACGGCGTTCACCGGTCCGGCGAGGCCGGGGTCCACCAGAGCCCGGTGGTAGATGTCGACGAGATCGTCGATCGCGATCCACGACTGCCACTGCTCCCCCGACCCCATCGGGCCGCCGAGACCGGTGGCGAACAGGGGCCGCTGCAGGCGCAGGGCTCCCCCGCGCGGGCTCTGCACGATCCCGGTGCGCACCAGGACGACCCGCATCCCCGCGTCGACCGAGGCCAGGGCCGCCTCCTCCCAGTCGCGGACGACGTGAGCGAGGAAGTCGTCCCCGGTGGTGGAGTCCTCGGTGAGGACCTCCTCGCCGCGGTCGGCTCCGTAGATCCCGATCGCGGACGCGCAGACGAAGACACCCACGCCGGCCTCCGCACTGGCCCGGGCGAGCAGACGGGTGGGCCCGATGCGCGAGCCGCGGATCTTCTCCTTGTGCCTGTCCGTGAAGCGGCCGGCGATGCTGTGCCCGGCCAGATGGATGACGGCGTCCACTCCGGCCAGCGAGGCCGGGTCGGGGTCATCGGGGTCCCAGGCACGCTCGTCCGGAGCCGTCGGCCGGTGGCGCACCAGGCGGACCACGGTGTGCCCGCCGGTCGTCAGGAACGCCGCTACCGCGCTCCCCACCAGGCCGGATGCGCCGGTGACCGCCACGGTGAGCCGAGGGGTGCCGGCCGCTGAGCGGTGAGCCGCCAGGTCGTCGGCGAGCTGACGCCGCCGGTAGGCGAACATCGGCTCGAGCAGCCGCTTCGGCAGTGTCGTCGTGACCCTGTCGATCACGGTCGTGCCCTCGCCGACGCTCTCGAAGTCGTGGCGATGGTGCCACGACACCGGCACCACGAACGGACGCGAGACCAGGCGGTCGGCGAAGCGCTGGCCTGCCACGTACTCCTCGGGCAGGTGCTGGGCCACCCATCGCCGGCCGGCCGGGAACTCGAGCACCGCCGTGCCTCCGGCGAGGTCCTGCGCCTCCTCGCCGATCCGGACGGGCTGCCACGGGGGCACCAGGCGCTGGAACGCGCCGGGTCGGCCGTGCCAGTCGAAGACGACGTCGGCCGCGTCCGGCACCGTGTGGCGGAACTCGTGGGTCGTCGTACGCAACAAAGTCATGAGGTGGAGTCCTTCAGCTCTGCCAGCCGGGCCAGCGCCTCGCGACGCTCCTCGGCATGGTCGACGACGCGTTCAGGGTAGCCGTTGGTAAAGCCCTCCGAGTGGCGCCACGGCTCGTGGGCGGCGGCCCCCGGAAGGTGGCGAAGCTCAGGCACCCAGCGCCGGACGTAGTCACCCTGCGGGTCGAACCGGAGACCCTGAGTGATCGGGTTGAAGACCCGGAAGTACGGCGCGGCGTCGGTTCCGGTCCCGGCCACCCACTGCCAGCCGTGGCTGTTGGAGGCCAGGTCGCCGTCGAGGAGGTGGTCGAGGAAGTGCCGGGCGCCGGCCGGCCACCAGATGTGCAGATCCTTGATCAGGAAGCTCGCGACGACCATCCGCACCCGGTTGTGCATCCAGCCCTCGGCGAGCAGCTGACGCATGCCGGCATCGACGAACGGGAAGCCGGTCCGGCCCGACTTCCAGGCCTCCAGCAGCTCGGGGTCGTCGTCGTACTGCATGCCTCGCAGACCGTCCCGCAGGTCACGCCAGGCCGATCCGGGATCGTGCCAGAGCACGTCGGCGTAGAACTCGCGCCAGGCCAGCTCCGCGACGAACCGCTCGACGTCCTCTCCGGAGGCGCCACTGCCGTGCTGATCCAGATCGGCGAGGAGCGTACGCGGATGGATCTCGCCGAGCTTCAGGGCCGTCGAGACGCGGCTGGTCCGGTCGAGGTCGGGCCGGTCCCGGGCCGAGGCGTAGCCGGCCAGGTCCTCGGCGCAGAAGTCCTCCCAGCGGTGCAGCGCCACACGCTCGCCGGCCTCCTGGTCCAGATGCTCGGGGTGGTCCGGCAGCGGGTCCGACTCGAGCTTCGTCATCCACTCGACCTGAGCGTCACCGGCGGGCGCCCTCCACCCGTGCTCGCGCCAGGCACGCAGGAAGGGCGTGAAGACGCGGTAGGGCGCACCGCTGGCGTTCCGAATCCTGCCCGGGGTCACGGCGTACGGGCTGCCGGTGCCGACCAGCCCGATGCCGGCATCCGCCAGCCGCTGCTCCGCGGCCTCGTCGCGTCGCCGGCCGTACGGGGTCGTCTCGGTCGAGATGTGCACCTGGGTCGCCCCGGCCTCGGCGGCGACCTGGGCCACCACCTCGGCCGGGTCGCCCTGGCGGATCACCAGGGCCCCGTCCGTCTCCTCGCGCAGCGCGGTGAGCGAGGCCAGCAGCCGCTCCCACCTCCGCCCGGAGCCGGCCAGGCGCGGGTCGAGCACGAACAGCGGCACCACGGGCCCGTCGGCGGCCGCGGCCTGCAGGGCGGGATGGTCTCCCAGCCGCAGGTCCCGCCGGAACCACATCACGGATGTGGTCATGGGTGGTCCCGTTCCCCGGCCTCCAGCCGGATCTGGGCGACGTCGATGGCTCCGGCCCGGAAGCCCGCCTCGCAGTAGGCCAGATAGAACTCCCAGGTGCGACGGAACTCCTCGTCGAACTCCTCGGACCGGATCGCGGGCCACGAGGCCAGGAAGGCGGAGCGCCAGCGGCGGAGCGTCTCGGCATAGTCGGCACCGAACCTGTCGGCGCGGGTCACGCTCAGGCCGACCCGGTCGGCCTGGGCGGAGATCGCCGTGGCGGACGGGATCAGGCCTCCCGGGAAGATGTGCTTCTGGATCCACCCGTAGGAGTTCCGGGTCGCCAGGTAGCGCTGGTGCGGCATCAGGATCGCCTGCAGGGCCACGGCGCCGCCGGGACGTACCAGACGGGACAGGGCGGCGAAGTAGTCGGGCCAGTAGCGCTCCCCGACCGCCTCGATCATCTCGATGCTGACCACGGCGTCGAAGGTGCCGGTGACGTGTCGGTAGTCCTGCACCACGACCTCGACCCGGTCGGCGTACCCCGCTGCCTCGATCCGCTCCCTGGCCAGGTCCGCCTGCTCGACGGACAGCGTGATGGTGGTGACCCGGGCCCCACGACGTGCCGCCTCGATCGCGAGGGTCCCCCATCCCGTACCGATCTCCAGCACGTCGTCTCCGGCGCCGACGCCGGCCAGGTCGAGGGCCGCGTTGACCTTGCGCAGCTGTGCCTCTTCCAGGTCCTGATCGGCGACCGGACGGCTGCGGTCGAACAGCGCCGAGCTGTAGCTGAGGCTCGGGTCGAGGAACGCGGCGAACATGTCGTTCCCCAGGTCGTAGTGGGCCGAGATGTTCTCCCGGGTGTGCTCCACGGCGCCGCGCTGGTCGGCGGGGATCGGCAGGTCGACGAGGCGGCGCAGCCGCAGCATCCAGCCCGGGAGCAGCCCGGAGAGGCGTTCGGCGTACGGCGTCAGCGCGTCCGCGAGGTCGGTGCCCTCGGCCGCGTGCCAGTCCCCGGCGGTGTAGGCCTCACCGAGGCCGATCTTCGGGTTCTCGGTGAGTCGTCGGTAGAACGACTCCGGGCGCTCCAGGAGGATGCCCGGCCGCCCGGTCGTACGCGACCCGCCTCGCTGATTGAGCAGGCTGCCGTCCGGGAGCATGACGTCGACCGGGATCTGCCGGGTCACCAGACGCAGAATCTGCTTGGCGACACGGCCTCGTAGGCTCGCGGCGGCCGCGGGCTCCCTCTGCACCGGCAGCTCGAGCGAGACCGGCTCTGCACTCATGATGTGACCTCCTTGGGAGTGGCTGGACGAGGGATGATGGGCAACCTGCGCAGCCACAACCGGATCCCGTGGAACCGGATGAGCGCGCTGACCCGGTGAGGCATCAGCAGGTGGGTGAGGCTGACTCGCAGCAGCGCACGACGTGTCGCGGGCTCCGCGGTCCCGCGGGTGGTCGCGGTCAGCACGCGGGCGCCGTCGCGGTCGAGGCCGACGGTCACCGAGACGTGTCGCGGGTCGACCTGGAGCCGGACGTCATAGGTCCCGGTCATGTCGTTGAACGGCGAGACGTAGAAGGCCTTGTCGGTGCGGGCGTGCCCGTTTCGATCGACGTCGAGCAGGTAGGCGTGACGGCCGCCGTAGGTGTTGTGCACCTCGAAGACGACCGCGCGCAGCACACCGTCGTCCGACTGCACCCAGAAGACGGTGAGGGGGTCGAAGACATGGCCCAGGACGCGGGCGTTCGCCAGCATCAGCACCCGGTCGGTCGGCGCGAGGTCGACGCCGTGGCCGGCGAGGAACACACCGAGGTCGCCACGGACACCGCCTCCCGACGAGCCCCCGTCGAGATGGTCCTCTGCCCGGAACCCGGCCAGCGGACGCAGCCAGAGCGGCAGTCGAGGCAGGTCGTCGATGTCGATGAGCCACTGGTAGCTGCGGTGACGGAACGCATGCCGCAACGGCACCGCTCTGGTGTGGCTGACATGACCGACGACCAGCGCGGGCACCTCGGGAAAGGCCGGCGACGGGATCACCACGTCACCCCGAACGACTCGGCCGCCTCCACGCCCGAGCGACAGCCGTCCTCGTGGAAGCCCCAGCCGAGGTGGGCGCCGGCGAAGGCCAGGCGAGGTCCTCCGGACGTACGCAGCCGGGCCGCTGCCGCGACCGCCTCGGTGGTGAAGACCGGGTGCTCGTAGCTCATCCGTGCGGTGACCTTGGCCGGGTCGACGTGCTCGGTGGCGTTGAGCGTCACCACGTGCTCGTCGTGGTCCTCGAGACCCTGGAGACGGTTCATCCAGTAGCTGACGACCACCTTGTCGGCGCCACCGCCGCACGAGGCGAGGCGATAGTTCCACGACGCCCGGGCGCGGGGCGAGGCAGGCAGCAGGGTGGCGTCGCGGTGCAGCCAGGTCTCGTTCCGCGAGTATCCGATCGCGGCCAGGTCCGCCTTCTCCTCCGGGGTCGCATCGGCCAGGAGCCGCAGGGCCTGGTCGGCGTGGGTCGCCAGGACCACGCGATCGAAGTGCCGGGACCCGGCCTCGGTGCGCACCTCGACCCCGTCGGCGTGCCGCTCCACGGCGGTCACCGCTTCGCCGACACGGATCTCGCCCACCCGCTCGGCGATCTTGTCCACATAGGCACGGGAGCCGCCCACGACCGTGCGCCATATGGGCGACCCGGTGACCTGGAGCATCCCGTGGTGGTCGAGAAAGGCGAACAGGTGCCGCGCCGGGTAGGCGGCGGCGTCCTCGTCACCGCACGACCAGACGCACGAGACCAGTGGCACGGCGAAGTGCTGGACGAAGTAGTCGCTGAAACCGCCCTCGGCGAGGAACTCTCCCCACGTCAGGTCGCTGTCGGTCTGGAGCAGACGGCGGGCGCGACGGTGGAACCGCGGCACCTGCGCGAGCATGCGGAGGAAACGCGGATCACCGAGGCGACGCGGGTCGGCCAGGATGCCACCCAGCCCCTTGCCGCCGGCGTACGACAGCCCGCAGTCGTCGCAGTCGATGCTCATGCTCATCTCGGTCGGCCGGGTCTTGACACCGAGCTCTCCGAAGAGCCGGAGCAGGTTCGGATAGGTGCGCTCGTTCATCACGATGAAGCCGCTGTCGACCCGGAGGACTGCTCCCGACGTGGTCGGGACGTCGTGGGTGTGCGCATGGCCACCGAGCCTCCGCTCGGCCTCGAAGAGCGTGACGTCATGGCTGCGACCGAGGAGGTACGCCGCGGTCAGCCCGGAGACGCCGCCACCGATCACGGCAACCGTTGGCCGCGGTGTGTGGGCCGCTCGGCTCATGAGAACTCCCTCGTCCGGCAACGGCATGGCCGCTGGCTAGTTTCGAAGATCGAACGTACAATGTTTGTACAAGGTATGTCAAAGGTTTGAAAGGGGCACGACATGAAGATCGATCGCACCGTGGAGACCTCCGCACCGACCGCCCAGGTGTTCGACTTCCTGGCCGACTTCACCAACACCGAGGAGTGGGATCCGGGCACCGTGCGCACCGACCGGATCTCCGGCGACGGCGGGGTCGGGACGGCGTACGCGAACACCTCTCGCTTCCTCGGGCGCAACACCGATCTCACCTACGTGGTGGAGGTCTACGAACCCGGGAAGCGCGTCACGCTACGAGGCGAGAACAAGACGGTCGTGGCACATGACACGATGACCTTCGTCCCGACAGCCACGGGCGGAACCTCTGTGCGTTACGTGGCCGAGTTCGAGCTGAAAGGCATGGCCAGGATGGTGGCCCCACTGCTGACCCCCGCATTCACCCGCCTGGGTGACTCCGCCTCCGAGCAGATGCGCGCGACCCTGGACCGACTGGGCCGGTAGCCGCGCAGATGTACACCATCAAGCACGCGGCACAGCGGGTCGGCATCACCACCGCGACGCTTCGTGCCTGGGAGCGCCGGTACGGCGTGATCGCTCCCCACCGGTCCGAGAGCGGCTACCGCCTCTACGGCGACCACGACGTCGCCGTGCTGCGCTCGATGAAGCAGCTCGTGGACCAGGGATGGTCGGCCGCCCTGGCCGCGGCCGAGGCGATCCGGCTCGATCGCGCGCAGCCCGCTCACGAGATCGCGGCGGCGCCGGGCGACGGGGCCAGCTCCTCTTCCGACCTCGTAGAGCGACTCACGACCGCCGCGTCGGCACTCGACACCACCGACCTGGCTGCGACCCTGGACCAGGTGTTCGCCCTCGGTGGCTTCGAGACGGTGATGACCGACCACGTCTTCCCGGCTCTGGAGGAGCTCGGGGACGCCTGGGCCGACGGCCGGGTCAGCATCGCCGGCGAACACCTGGCGTCGAACGCGGTGATGCGCCGCCTCGCCCTCGCGTACGAGGCGGCGGCCGCCCACGGCCACGGGCCCCGCATCGCCCTCGGGACGGCATCCAACGCCCGCCACGAGATCGGTCTCTTCGCCTTCGCCGTCGCCGCCCGACGGCACGGGATGGACACCGACTACCTGGGTGCCGACCTGCCGGTCGAGGATTGGCTCGGCGTGGTCGACGATCCCGACCTTGCCGCCGCGGTGCTCGTGATCCCCACCACCGCCGACATCATCGCCACCGCGGCGGTGATCACCGCCCTGCACGACCACCGCCCCGATCTCGTCGTGGCCGTCGGCGGAGCCCAGCAGAGCCACGCTCCCGAACCCGCCGTACGCCTGGGTCATGACATCGTGGCCGGCGCGAAGACCCTCGCGGCCCTGATCTCGCAGACGCAGCGCTGACTGGACATCACACCTGGTCGGGCAGGGTGGCGCGGAGCACGCGCAGCGTGTTGCCGCCCATGATCGCCGCCACCTCGGTCTCGTCATAGCCCCGGTCGATGAGCTCCTGGGTGATGGCGGCGAGGTCACCGGCGTCCCAGCCGACGGTGGTGGCGCCGTCGTAGTCGCTGCCGAGTGCCGCCGTCTCGATGCCTCCGACCTCGACGACATGGTCGATGGCGTCGACAACGGCCTCGACGGTCAGGTCGCACACTGCGGCGTCCCAGTAGCCGACACCGACGACGCCGCCGGTCGCGGCGACCCCGCGTACCTCCTCGTCGGTCAGGTTGCGGTTGACGTCGCAGGTCGCCTGGACGCCGCCGTGGCTGAGCACCACCGGCTTGGTGGCCATCGCGAGCATCTCGGCGACCGCTGCGTGACTGGCGTGTGCGATGTCGACGACGATGCCGCGGCGCTCCATCTCGGCGAACACGCGGCGGCCGAGATCGGTGAGGCCGCCCTTCTCGACCCCATGCATGGAGCCCGCCACCTCGTTGTCGAAGAAGTGCGTGAACCCGGCCATCCGCATGCCGGCGTCGTAGAGCGTGTCGAGGTTGTCGAAGTCTCCCTCGAGGTTCTGGAGGCCCTCGACCGAGAAGAGCGCACCGGTGACCTGCTTCCCTGCCTCACGGTCGGCGATCAGGCCGTCGAGGTCCGCACGGGAGCGGATCAGTCGCAGCTTGCCGTCGGAGTCCGCCGCCGCCTTGTCGAGCTTCTGGGCGTGGTAGAGAGAGCGGTCGAGCAGCGACGTCCAGGTACGGGGCGGCTGGAGCTGGGCGAAGGTCAACAGCGTGATGTTGTCGCTGTCCCCGGTGTTGCTGTCGTAGTTCTGCCCCTGCGGCGACTTCGAGACCGACGAGAACACCTGCAGCGCGACGTTGCCGTCCTCCATCCGATGCAGGTCCAGGTGGCCCCGGTCCGAGTGCTCCAGGACGTCGCGGTCCCACATCAGAGTGTCGCTGTGCATGTCGATGACCTGCAGGGAGTCGTGCAGCTGTCGTGTCTCGGGCGTCACCTCCGGCAGGCTGGCCGGGCGGATCTTGTTCTGGGCGTTCTCCACGATCCCGGGGGCCAGCACGAAGAAGCCGCCACCTCCGACGACAAGAAGGGTGAGTACGGCCAGCAGCACACGCTTCGTCCAGCGTCGGATCATGTTTCTCGGGGTCCTCTCGGGCAGGCTCGGAACGGCCGAGCTCACGGCGGGGACGAGTATCGCGGCGGGTACGCCGACGACGGGTGAATTGGACCGAATCGCTCGCCTGCCGGGGCGATCGGACAGGATGTGACCATGGCGACGCTGGATGAGGACGACATTTCGCTCATCCACGCACTCCAGATCAGGCCGCGCGCGTCCTGGACCGACCTCGCCGCCGCGCTCGGCACCTCACCGACGACCCTGAGCCGCCGCTGGGAGAGGCTGCGCGCCGACGGCAGCGCCTGGGTCATGGGCCATCCGCGGCCCCGGGGAATCGACGGGACGAACCTCGCCATCGCCGAGATCTCCTGCGTCGGCGGTCGGTCCGGTGCCCTCGCCCAGGAGCTGGCCGCGTGGCCGACGATCATCACCATCGAGGAGGCGGCCCGCGACTACGGGCTGATCGTGACGGCCGTCGGCCTCGACGCCGGCGACATGCCGAAGCTGCTGCTCGACGACCTGTCCGCCCTGCCGGGGGTCCTGGGCGTACGCGCCCACCATGTCGCCCGGCTGCATGTCGACGCGAGCAACTGGCGCATCGGCGGGCTCGATCACGACCACGCCCGGGCGGTGGCCCGGATCCCGGACCAGCGCGACACAGGTGGCGCCGCGTCTGCTCCGATCAACCCCTGGACCGAGCCGTACGCCGCCCTCACCCAGGCGCTGATCCGGAACGGTCGCAGCACCGCGGCCGACATCGCCCGCCAGACCGGCCGGCCGTTGTCGACGACCCGCCGCCAGCTCGGCCAGCTGCTCGCCTCCGACGCGCTCACCTTCCGCTGCGAGGTCGCCCAGGGCCTGACCCCGCTGCCCATCGTCGTCCAGACCTGGTGCCGGGTGCCGGTCGGCGACGTCGCCGGGTGCGTCACGCGCCTACGGGCCACGCCCGGCGTACGACAGGTCGTCGGCCTGCCCGGGCCGACGAACCTGCTGATCAGCACCTGGACGCGCTCGGTCGAGAGCGCGATGCTTCTCCACGAGCATCTCCAGCGCGACCTCGCACCGCTCGAGGTGGTCGAGTCCGCGATCGTCCTGCGCCAGATCAAGCGCCTCGGCTGGAGGCTCGACGATGTCGGCCGCTCCACCGGCACGCTGGTGCCCTACCCGGCGAGCACCGACCGTACGTCACACGGCGAGGAGCCGTCTCGTCTCCAGGGGTGAACCCACAGATCAGGAGTCAGACATGCACATCGCCCTTTGGATCACCGCCGGCCTGCTCGCCCTCGTCGCCCTGGCGGGCGGCCTCACCAAGACCTTCGTGCCGCTGGAGACGCTGTCCCAGCACGACGGCGCCGCCTGGACCCGCGGCACCAGCCCCACCTTCGTCCGGACCCTCGGCGTACTCGAGATCCTGGCTGCGATCGGGCTCGTCCTTCCCGCCGTGCTCGGCATCGCGCCCGTCATGGTGCCCGTCACCGCCGCCTGCTGGGTCGCCCTGATGATCGGCGCGATGATCACCCACGGCCGTCTCGGCCAGGCCAAGCTGGTCGCGGTCAACGTGGTCTACCTCGTCCTGGCCCTCTTCATCGTCGTCGGCCGCTTCGGCACCACGCCGTTCGCTGCCTGACCAGCTCGTCGAGTCGACTCCACCGCTGGTCGAGCCGCGAGCGCCAGCGAGCGTGTCGAGACCAACACGGTGGCTTTGCTGGTTGGGGGTGCCGAGAGCTCTCCCTGCCGGGACGTTTCGCTCGAGGGTTGGGTGGGCCGCCGACCCGTTTTCGAGGGTGTTCTCGACGAACCCCGGAGTCAAGGACGGCCTTCGGCCGCCGGCTTCGCCGGCCGCTTCGCGGTCCTTGACACCGGGGCCCGTCGAGAAAATATTTGGCTGGTTATCGGGGCGGCGGCCCGGGTGTGGCGCAGCGCAATCTTGCTCGGGACGGGAGAGGTTATGGGGTGGAAGGGGTGGCCCTTCGGGCCACTTACCATCCACAGATGCTAGGCCGTTCGCTCGCCGCGAAAATGGTCTCTGATCAGCGAAAATAGGTGGTCAGACAGGAGTGCGAAGGGTAGAATCAGACCCATCACAGCACACCTCCGAGGGAGAGGGCAGCGATGAGTCTCGGGCGTCCGATCGACCACTGGGGAACCAACCCCGGCGATGCGATCGACGCTGCCCTGGCCGCCATCGAAACCGCCCTCCACAACCTCCTGTCGACCGATCCCGCCTACTGGCGCACCGGACAGAAGAAGGACCTCCTCGAGCGGCTGGAGAAACTCCAAGCCCAACAAGCGGCACTGAAACTGCGAGTGCTCGCCACGGCCGGTGACATCGCCGAGGAGACCGGCGCGAAAGACGCCTCCGGGTGGATGCGGACCGAACTCCTGGTCGACAAGGCTGTGGCTCGCTCGCAGGTGAAGCTCGCGGCCGCGGTGACCAAGTACGACCTCGTGGCCGACGGCCTGGCCGAGGGTGTGGTGTCCCAGGACAAAGCACGAGTGATCACCCAGGCCCTCGACAAGATCGAGGCCGACCCGGTCGCCAGTGCCGAGGACCTGGTCCTCGCGGAGAAGCTTCTGGTTGACTACGCCACCCGTCTGACCGCCCACGAGCTCCGCATCGTCGGACGACGGATCCTGGCCGAGATCGACCCGGCCCGGTTCGACGACGCCGAAGCCCAAGCCCTGTTGGCTGAGGAGGAACGGGCTCAGCGGAAGACCGCGCTGCGGGTGTGGGACAACCACGACGGCACAGTCGGGTTCGACGGGGTGCTGCCGACTTCGGTGGGGATGCGGTTCAAGCGGCTGGTCGAGGCCTGGGCCCAGCCCCGCAAGCAACAGTTCGTTGCCAAGGGTGCGTCCTTGCCGCCGTGGGAACGGCTGATGGGACAGGGCTTCGCCCGGCTGCTTGAGACCGTCGACCCGGCCGCCCTGCCCCGTCACGGTGGCGACGCCACCGTGGTCAACGTGGTGATCAGCCTCGAGGAACTCCGCAAGGACTTCGGGATCGCCACCCTGGGCTATGACGAGACCAACGGCACCACCATCTCGGCGGCCGAGGCCCGCAAGTTGGCGTGCACCGCCACCATCATCCCCTGGGTCCTGGGCGGTGACAGTGAGGTCCTCGACGCCGGCCGGGGCAGCAGGTTCTTCCAACCGATCCAACGCAAAGCGATGCGGCTCCAGCACAAGTGCTGCCAAGCCGAAGGCTGCGACATGCCACCGGAATGGTGCGACGCCCACCACCTCGACCCGTGGGGCGCCGGTGGGAGGACAGACCTGAAGGACGGGGCGTTGTTGTGCCCGCATCATCACCGCCTCGCCCACAATGCGGCGTACGTTCATGAGCGACTACCCGACGGCACCATCCGATTCACCCGCCGCCCCTGACCGGGCAGGCGAGGAATCACACCACCGGGCCCTGCCCTCGGCCCGACGACTCCAACCGCCGACCGGTTTCAGCTCTTGCCGAAGCCGCCCGTTCTGGTGCCCGACGAGTGTTCCGGTCGGCTGTCTCGACTCCACGCGCGCCGTCTCCCCACTCGTAGGGACGCTTCCCCACTCCAGTGAAGGTTCCCCACGCTCCGGAGACTGGGGAACCTCCATGCCCGTGGGGAACTCTCCGAATCAGTGGGGAACTGATCACCCGCCTTGTCCGAACCCGCCCGCCAGAGCCGACGGCAACCTTGTGAACGATTCACAAGATCACGCCCACTGCCGTAGGCACCCACGAGGCACCGGGACTCCCGCGCATGGCCAGCCCACGGCCCCAAGCCCGCACCCAACTGAATCCGCTGCGCCAAACTCTCGCCGCCGACCCGATACAGGCCAAATCTTTCTCGATCGCGCACCGGGTCAAGGATCGCCGCAGGCGACCGGCGAAGCCGGCGGGCGAAGCCCGTCCTTGACGCGGTACGCGATCGAGAAACAATCGAACCAAGGGTCGGCGGCGAACCCCAGAAACGAAACCACGGCCACCTCCAGCGCGGTGAACCAAGACCAAACCAAGACCGACGAAGCTCGATCACGGCGCGAGACCACGCAGACCCGGTGTGACTGTCGTCATACCGAAGGCGCATCACGTCAGTCCGAAACGGGCTTGGACGCGTGTTCGGAGCCGTTCCTAGGCTGCCAATCCAGCGGCCTCCCTCCAGGGAGGACATTCGCGAGAGGCAATGGCATGGGCATGGAGTTCGATCGTCGTTCACTCTTCAAGGTCGGCGCGACGGTGGCCGGTGGCGGGGCACTGGCAGCGAGCGGAGCGGGGATCCAGCAGGCAGCGCACGCCTCGGTCCCGGAGCGGCGGCTCGAGCGCAACGGGGTCGCGGTCGGGTTCGTCATCGGCGACGCGAAGGTCGTCGACCAGGGCACCCAGGCGGTCGTCGAGGTGCCGGTGCTGGCAGAGGGCGGCCCCCGGCTGGCGGTGACCCAGCGCGTACGTCCCAGCGCAGCCGAACAGATCGCGGCCGGTCTCGCGCCGGGCGCGCTCGTCGACTTCGTGGTCAAGCGCGGCGAGGTCGTGGTCGACGACGACCAGACCCAGCCGTTCCACACGGTGCTGACGAAGTCGACCAGGCCCGTCTTCTCGACGCAGAAGTACGGCCCGGAGCTGGCGCCTCGCGACGGCAGCCCGGGGGCGATGGTCGCCGCCGGTTGGGTCTACGCCAAGAGCGGCCGCACGATCACGATCGGCGACGGACGGAAGGTGACCGAGGACATCGGCGGCCGCCCGCTCCCCAAGCCGAGCAAGCGCTACGAGGAGACCTACCGGGTCGCGGCCGATGTCGAGGTCTACCGCGTCGACACGGCCAACTGGGCCATCTCGAGGTCCTCGACGTTCGCCGCGGTGCCGGTGACGAAGGACTACGCCTACAGCACGACCGAACGCCAGGCCGCGTTCGTCGTCTTCGACCGCGACTTCCGCGACGCCGACGACGCCCGGGTGCGCCAGATCTTCTACTTCACGCCGCAGGACGTCTCCGACGGCAAGCCGGTGTGGGACGTACCCACACAGAGTGACCTGCTCACCGACAAGGGCGTCGACCCGGTCTCGGGGCAGCGCTACGTCGACATCGTCGCGACGGGCGTCACCGCTGCGCCCTACACCCGCAGCACCGAACCCTTCGAGATCGTGCCCGACACCTTCTACTTCGTCGGCGACAACGAGGTCTCCTGCTACCTGTTCAAAACCGACATGGGCACCCGGAGCGCGCGCGACAACCGGCTCGTCCTGCTCGACACCGGTTGGCCCAACAGCGGCTACCAGTACTGGAAGAACATCGAAGCCATGGGCTTCGACCCGCGCGATATCGACGACATCATCATGGCCCACGGCCATGGCGACCACTACGGCTCCACGGTTGAGCTGGTGACGATGATCGAGAACGCCGGAGGCAGCGTCCGGCTCCACTCCCCGCGCGAGGACATCGTCGGACTCGGCCAGGACGCCGTCGGCAACACCTGGAACCTCCCACCGGCGCTGCCCGCGAGCGAGACCCTGATCCGGGAGCGCAGCGACTTCCTCGTCTACGACGAGTGGATGGACTTCGGCAACGTACGCCTGATGCCGATGTGGTCGCCCGGGCACACTCCCGGGTCGGCCTCGTTCGTGTTCGAGGTCGAGAACCCTCGCGACGGCAAGCGCCTGACGTTCGGCTACATGGGCGGCTACGGCTGGAGCTCCAAGACGGTGACCCCGACGAACGGCTGGCAGCGGCTCGGATTCCCCTACAACCTCGCCTGGCTCCAGCAGCGGGTCGCGCCCGACTACGTCACCGGCCAGCACGCCAACCAGTTCCCGCTCGTCGAGATCTACCAGGCCCTCAAGGCCTACAACAACGACCCGGCCAACAGCGACCGCCAGCTCACGATGCTCGACGCGATGGTCCCCGGTGAGTGGGTGAACTACCTCGAGAAGAGGTACGCCACCGCCACCAACGCCATCGCCGACACCCAGCCCGGCTACCAGAGCATCGAGACCTACGGTCCGTTCAAGCCCGGCCGCGAGAACGGCGCCCAGGACGTACGCGTCCGGCTGGTCGACGGCGGCCAGGTGCAGCACGGCTACGACCGCGCACTCAACCGCAACCCGCTGATCCCACTCCTGGCCGACGGCATCAACATCAAGATCGACAGCTTCGTGCACGACCCCGACGGCTGGTATGTCCAGTTCGAACTCGACGTCCTCGACTCCTACGGTGGCTTCCTCCCCGGCGTCGGCCCCGTCGAGTCGATCCGGCCCGAGGTCACCGAGATCCTGCGTACGCAGCGCCTCGGCAGCCGCGCGGAGGCCGAGGCCGTGCGTGCCACGGTCAGCGCCGGTGGCACCTACCGGGTCGACCTGACCCCGGCCAGCGCCATCGTCGTCCCCACCGACGGCACCCCCGTCTTCGACGCCGACTGACGACCCTGTCAATGGTCGCCTGATTCGAGGCGCTCGGTCTCGACCCGGAGCGCCTCGATCACACCGGTGACCCAGCGTCCGATGGCGGCCAGCTCCTGCTGGTCGAAGCCCTGGTTCATCTCCTCGATCCGTCGAGAGAGTCCGGCCGCCGTCGGGCGTGAGGTCTGGTGGAAGTGGGGCGTGGTGTGGATCCGGAACGACCGGCGATCACGCGAGCTGCGTTCACGGCGTACGTAGTCGGAGGCGACCAGCTTGTCGATGATCTTGGTGACGGCCGCATTGCTCAGGCCGGTCGCGGCCGAGAGCTCGCCGGGGGTGATGCCGTCGGGATGGCGGGCCACGAGATCGAGCATCTTGTGCTCGCTGTTGCCGACTCCCAGCCGGCGGGCGATGGCCTCGTGGAACATCACCACATGGAGGCTCAGCTCGGAACCGAGCCGGTCGCCCTCCTCGGACACGCGACCTCCTCCCGTCCTCACCTAATTTGTTTCACCTTAGTGAAATAACAGGCTAGTCTCCGGCCATGAAGATCGAGCTGTCGCCACCCCGGGCAACCACTGATTCCCCGACCTTTGCGGGCGCCCTCCTTCGCTGTTACGTCGCGACACTGCTCGTCGGAGCCCCGCTCGCCGCACTGCTGCTGACCCCAGGGCTCATGCGGAGCCGGGTCGCCCTGGTTCCGGGGATCACCTCGTTCGGCATCACCGCGTTTCTGGTGCTGTCGTTCCTGCTGATCGCGGTGGCACCGCGCATCTCGGCCCGGGTCGCGCCCGGCGGCGCATGGCGACCGGGGCTCGTCCGCAAGGTCGGGCCCGCGCTCCGTCGCGAGCTGCCTCGCCAGTGGTGGAGTCGCGCCGGCGAGGCCCTGCTGATCTTCGTCGCGTCTCAGCTGACCGGCGGCTTCATCGCCTGGATGATGCCCTACATCTGGGCCGACCCGGCCTCCCCCGACGACCAGGTGATCTGGGTGCTCCACTACCCCAACTACGCGACCCAGGCCGTCTCGATGTACCTCGTCATCTGCCTGGCGGCGGCCTGGTTCGGCACCCGGCTGCGCCAACTGGCCCTCGGCATCGACTTCGTCGACCACGGCCAGCCGGTGTCGTAGCGGGATCAGCGTCCGAGCACGGCGCGGAGGCGGCCCACCTGGGCGGTGCGCTCGGCGAGGCGCTGCTCGTCGAGACTCCGGCTCGACGCAGCCGCCAAGAGCTCGTGCGTACGCCGCACCGCGGTCGCATCATGGGCGACGAGCGACCCGACCAGGTCGGTGAGGGCCGAGTCCAGCTCAGCGGCCGGCAAGACGCTCTGCGCGAGCCCGATCAACTCGGCCTCGGCAGCGCCCACCCTGCGCGCGGTGGCACAGATCTCGAGCGCTCGCGCATAGCCCACGGCGTCGACCAGGGGCTTGGTGCCGGCGAGGTCGGGAACCAGCCCCAGCTCAGGCTCCTTCATGCAGACCCAGGCGTCGTCTGCCATGATCCGCAGGTCGCACGCCAGTGCCATCTGGAAACCGGCTCCGATCGCGTACCCCTCGACGACCGCGATCGAGATGAACCTCGGGTCCGCCAGCGCCGCGAACGGCCGCTGATACTCGCCGATCAGGTCGATGACCTCCTGGTCGCTCCGCGCCAGCGTCGCGACCAGGCTCCCGGCCACCTCGGTCTGCCCCGGGTCGACCAGCGACAGGTCAAGCCCCGCGGAGAACGTCCCACCGGCCCCTCGTACCACCACGACCCGCACCTCAGCCGGAAGCGACTCGAGGAACCCCGCGATCGCCGCCCACATCGCCGGATGCTGGGCGTTGCGTACGTCAGGACGGTCCAGCAGCACGGTCGCCACCACACCGTCGATGCTCAGATCCACACCTGGTTCGTTCATGTTCATGGCTCCATCCTGACCCCTGGGACGGCCCGGCCGATCATCCCAGCACGGCCGCAGGCCCGGCGCGATGCGCCGGGCCTGCGGTGGTAGTGCTCGCGGCACGCTGCCGGGCCAGCGGATCCCTAGGAGCGGGCCGCCTCGATCTGGGCGGTCACGTCGTAGGGGAACTCCGAGGTGATGCCGATCTTGTCGTACTCCATCTTCGAGGCGTCGAACCCGTCGTTCCAGTTGCCGTTGGTGACCTCGTTGCACTGGTAGGACTGGTAGGACTGGTCGGTGGTCTCACCGACCTCGATGTTGGCGAAGGAGAACCCGCAGCCGCCGGCGTCCATGTGGATGCCGCGCGTGCCGGAGTCGGGCATCTCCCCGACCGGGTCCGTCAGTACATCACCGATCACCATCTGCTCCACCTTGTTCTTGATGGGGTGCGGATCCTGGTTGGCCACGCCGTACGTGTAGAACGCGCCCATGTCACCCGAGTCCAGGCCGGCGTTCTGGATCTCGATGTAGCGGAACGTGTTGTTGTCGGTGTACTGCTCGCCGTCGACGACCTCCGGACGCGACTCCAGGCTGATGCCGTACCGCGCGGAGTGGTTGACGAAGACGTTCTCGACCAGGTTGTTCCCGGTGTCCATCAGCTCGATCCCGGAAGCGTCGCCGGGCACCAGCTCGCCGATGTGGTCGATGAACACGTTGGAGATCGTGTGTCCGTGGCTCAGGTCGCCCTCGCCGGGCCAGCCACCCTCGATCTTGATCGCGTCCGCGCCGATGTTCTCGAACAGGCTGTTGGTGACCTTCAGCCCCTCGTTGGCGAACAGGGCGTAGACACCCATGAACCCGGTGTCGGAGACATGCAGGTTGGTCAGCGTGATGTCCTTGGTGTTCTCCAGCGTGATCGCACCGAAGCGGTTGCGCGGCATCTCGATCTGCCGGTCGTACTCGGGGTACTTGTGGGGCTCGCCCGAGTCGCCCGCCGAGATCCACCCCGCGCGGTACCAGTCGACGAAGTCGCTGTGCTGCAGCCCGATCCCGTCGAAGGTGATGTCGCGTGCCCGCCGCTCCGGCGTCGCACCCTTCACATCGATCAGCTTCTTCACCGTCGGCGCCATGATCCGCACCTTGCTGATGTCGCCCTTCGGCTTGTAGTAGATCTCGTTGTTGGCGTAGTCGAAGTAGTACTCACCCGCCTGGTCGAGGAACGGGAGAGCGTTCTGGATGAAGTAGCGCGAGCCGCCACCGCTGTTGACCAGCGCGTAGCGGGTCCAGTACTTCAGCGTGGTGAAGCCCTTGCGGTAGTCGGCCCCACCGAGCGGCACGGTGTCGGTGAACCAGCTCCAGGAGCCACCGGACCACACGGTCACCTGGGCGTTGGCCAACGGGTTGCTGGTCGGGGTGTCGTCCCACGCCGGGTCCCAGTCACCTTCCTCCCAATACAGCCACTGCCGCACGGCCTCCTTCTCGGGCTCGCCGAGCTTGGAGAAGAGGTACGGCCCGTGGGAGTCCTCCGACCCGCGGTTGGGATAGCGGGCGACCTCTGCCCGCGCACCGTCCTCGAACAGCGTGTAGAACCGCTGCCCCGGCTCGACCTTCGTCTTGTAGATCCCGTCGCGGAACGGCTCCCACCCGGTCAGCTCCTTCGCACCGGTCAGGACCGCCTTACCCGGTCCGTCCACCGACCGGTAGACCACGTCGTGGCCGTTGCTGCCGCTGTCACGGTCGTCGAGCTCGAGCGTGGAGTCCACCTGGTACTCACCGGCCCGGACGTTGACCGTGACGTCGCAACCCATATGGGCATTGAGCTTCTTGTCGCGGATCTCGTCGCGGGCACGCTCCAGGGTCGCGAACGGGGCACTCTCCGACCCGGCGGCCTCGTCGCTGCCGTCGGGCGAGACCCAGAGGGCCTTGCACTTTCCTCCCGCCGCGTCGGCGGTCTGCGTGGTGACCGCGAACCCGGTGACCGCTACGACGGCCGCCGCGGCCAGCGCGCCCAGGCGGCGCGTCATTGGTTGCTGCATGGTCCGTTCCCTTCTCTATGGGGGCGGAGCGCCCGGCGAGAGGCAGAAGGACCACCCAGGGGTGGCCGTGCGGCCTCCGAGACGAGCTCCGTGTGACATGCGCCACGCACCTAGCGTGATGTCATACATATGACGTGTCAAGACCTGCCTGGATGATGAGATGCCCGGATGCGTCCACGCCGCACGGTCGGATCAGCGTCGCGGCGACGTACGATGTCCTACACTTCCGCTTATGCCGCAACCGCTTTCCCGGACCACCACGGTCCTCTCCCAGCCGCGCGACCGGCAGCCGATGCTCGGCGTGGTCGTCGTCGACGAGCTCGTCGACGCGATCGTCTCCGGGCGCCTGGCTCCGGGTGACGCGCTGCCGCCCGAAGGACCGCTCAGCGAGCAGTTCGGCGTGAGCCGCACCGTCGTACGCGAGTCCGTGAAGCGCATCGAGGAGAAGGGTCTCGTCACGATCGCGCGCGGGCGCGGCACCGAGGTGCGCCCGATGACGGCGTGGAACACGATGGACCGAGTGGTCCTCTCCGCCTTGATCAAGCACGACGAGACGCTGGGCATTCTCGACGAGCTCAGCGTCGTCCGTGCCCAGCTCGAGTCGGTGATGGCGGCAGAGGCCGCCCAGCGGCGGTCGAACGAGCAGGTCGCCGAGCTCGACCGGGCGATGCAGCGGATGCGGGAGAGCACGGCCGACGAGGATGTCTTCCGCGCCGCCGACGTCGCCTTCCACGAGACCGTCATGGAGCTCTCCCGCAACCGGCTCGCCGGCAACATCGCTCGTACGCTCATGGACCACGCGCTGGAGAGCTCTCGCTACCACGGCGTCGACACACCCGACGCGTTCGCCCTGACCCTGCGTGAGCACGAGGCCGTGCTCGCCGCCATCTCCGAGGGCGACCCTGTGCGGGCGCAGGACGCGATGAACAACCACATCCTCGAGGCGTGGCGCCGCCGCAGGCTGCCGCTGCCCGACGCCAACCGCAAGGACTGAGCCCGGGTGTGGGCGGCCACCCGGCCGCCCACACCTCACCCCTTGACCGCCCCGGCGGCCATCCCGCTCATCACCCAGCGCTGGGTGAGCACGAAGATCACCAGGATGGGCAGCACGGCCAGCAGGAGCGTGGGGAACACCTGGGTGTAGTCGGCGGAGTACTCCCCCACGGACGCGTAGACGCCCGTGGTGACCGTGTAGAGACCCGAGCCGGGACCCAGGATGAGCTGCGGGCTGGCGAAGTCGTTCCACACGCTCAACGTGTTCAGGATGAACACGGTCGCCAGGATCGGCTTCATCAGCGGCAGGATGATCGTCCACAGCGTCCGGTACGGACCGGCGCCGTCGATCGCCGCCGCCTCGTCGAGCGAGGCGGGCAGCATCCGGATGAACCCGGTGAAGACGAAGATCGTGAACGGCACCGTCGCCGAGGCCATGAAGAGCACCAGCCCGGGGAACGTCGACATCAGCCCGAGCGCCCGGAGCACGAAGATCACCGGCACCAGGATCACCTGGGTCGGGATGAACATGCCCGAGATGAAGAACAGCAGCGCCGCACCGAACACCGGCCGCGGCGAGCGCGCGATGACGTACGCCGCGGGCGCGCACACGCCGATGGAGACGATGTTGACGCAGATGACCAGCCCGATCGTCACGGCGTAGCCGAACGCGATGTCGAAGTCCGGGTTGTTCCAGGCAGCGACGAGGTGCTCGAGCGTGAACTGGCCGGGCGCGAGCGAGAACGGCCTGCTGATGATGTCGCGCTGGTCCTTGAACGCGTTGACGACCAGGAGATACATCGGGACCAGCATCACCACGCAGAGTGCTGTGACCATGGCGTACCAGAACGGCGTACGCCGCTCGCCGGTCGAGCCCCGTCGGCCCGCCAGTGCTTGCAGCGCGCTCATGCCTGAGCCCCCTGGTCGTGGCGGCGGCGCAGCGCGAGCACGCCGAAGGCGAGGATCGCGGCCACGAGGATGAGAACCACAGCCTCGGCCGAGGCCAGTCCCACCTGCCGCTTGGGGAACTCCACGGCGAGGATCTGGTAGGCGAAGGTCTTCGTGGATCCCGCCGGTCCGCCGCCGGTCAGGGAGACGACGACGTCGTAGGTCTTGAGCAGCGAGATCATCGAGGTGATCAGGGCCACCGTCACCGAGGGCGCAAGCGCCGGCCAGGTGACGTGGCGGAAGGTCTGCCAGCGGTTGGCACCGTCCATGCGCGCGGCCTCCAAGAGCTCGGCGGGCACTGCCTGGAGCCCGGCGAGATAGATGAGCAGCTGGACGCCGAACTGCGCCCAGGCGATGACGAGGATCAGGGTGGCAAGCGCCCAGGTCTCGTCGCTGAGGAACGGGAGCGGGCTGCTGCCCAGGTTCTCCAGCACCGAGTTGACCGCTCCCTGCGGCCCCAGGATCGCCGACCAGAGGAAGCCGACGACGATCAGGCTGAGCACGTGCGGGTAGAACATGACCACCCGGGCGAACGCGGTGAAGCGGGTGGTGCGCCACAACAGCAGAGCCAGGCCCAGCGCCGCGGCGTTGACCACCATCGAGCCCGCGACCGCGACGATCGCGGTCACCGTCATGGAGCCCCGGACGTCGGCGGACTCGAAGATCCTGACGTAGTTGTCGAAGCCGACGATCTCCGGGGTCTGCGTCGGGAAGCCGTTGTAGTCGGTGAAGCTGTAGTAGACGGCGTACCCGACGGGCACGACGAGGAGCCCGACGAAGACCACCAACGCGGGTAGCACCATCGAGGCCTCCACCCACCGCGACGTGCGCGGACGGGAACCGGACGACCGGCCGATCGCCCGGCGAGGCCGGACCCCTCCCTCCCGCGGCAGGTCCACTGCCGCGGGAGGGCTGTCGGTGTTGCTGACGCTCATGAGAGCCATCATCGTTCTCCTCGTCGTGGCCCCGAGGGGTCAGCCATTCTGCTCGGCCCAGTCGTCGAGCGCCTTCGCGGCGTCCTCGGGGCTGGTTCCGGTGTAGAGGCTCTGCACGATCTCGGTGAACTTGTCGTTGAGGCCGACGACGGGCAGGCGGATGTCGCCCGCGCCCTCGCCCACCGCCACCAGCTCAGGGGCCTCGTCGATGATCGCCTGGATCTCGGTCGCGACCGGGGACTGCTCGACGGAGGCACCGGCACGGAACACGCCGTCGGCGGTCAGCTGGCTCTCGATCGCGGCCTGGTCGGTCACCAGATACTCGACGAGCTGGAGGGCTTCGTCGGAGCGCTCGCTGCCGGCGTAGACCATGTAGGGGCTCGCCATGGTGGCGCCCTGCGGGCCGGGGTAGGCCATGCCCTCGTCCACCGGCGGGGAGAAGACGCCCACCTCGAACGGAAGCTCGCCCGCGTTGTCCAGGCTGGCGACGAGCCAGCTCCCGAGCGGGTACATCCCGACCTTGCCGTCCATGAAGTTGGCGTCGGCCGTGGTCGGGTCGAGGCCGACATCGGTCTTCTTGATGTAGCCGTCGCCCAGCCAGGTGGCGTAGTGCTCGAACATCGGCTCGAAGGCGTCGCCGAGGGTCAGCTTCCCGTCGGCGACGGTCGACTGCCACTCGGGCTGCTCGGTGTTGAGGGTGGGGTGCCACAACTGCTGGAGCTGGAGACCGGTCTGCCACTGGCCCGCGGTCTGCAGCGGGGTGTAGCCGGCGTCGGCGAGCTTGCCGAGCGCAGCGTCGAACTCGTCCCAGGTCTGCGGCGCGGCCTTGATGCCGGCCTTCTCGAACGCCGTCTTGTTGTAGTAGACGAGCGACTGAGCCTGGGAGCCGACACCGGCGACGAGCCGCTTGCCGTCGATGGCGTACGTGTCGACCATCGGGGTGTCCTCGACCCAGCTCTCGTCGGAGAGGTCGAGCACCTCGGGAGCGATCTGGTCGTCCGGGAAGATCGACTGCACCACGTCGGGGGCGGTGCCCGCGGCGAGCTGAGAGCTGAAGGTCTCGCTCACGTTGGTGCCGGTCGGCCCCTCGATCTTGACGTCGATGCCGGTCTCGTCCTCGAAGGGCTTCACCAGGTCGTTCCAGAAGTCCTTGGTGAGGTTGTCGGTCAGGTTGACCAGCACCCGCACCTGCTTGCTGTCGTCGCTGGCCGCGCCGTTGCCTCCACAGGCCGCGGTCGCGATCAGGGGGAAGAGAACCGCCGCGACAGCACCCGCCCTCCACATGCGTCGTGTCTCCACAGGAGTCTCCGTTTCGTCGTCCGTCGATCTCTCCGACGGAGGTTGTTCGTGGGGATCCTGGCGATGCGAGCTGTCGACCACCAGGATTAGGAAAGCGCTATCCCGGGCACTAACGTGACGAAGATAACACATATGATGTTTAAATGGGCAAGCCCGTTCCAGACATTTTTGAAACGGTCCAACCAGCCTCGACCACCGAGAGGAGCCGCCTCGTGCGTGCCGCCTTCGCCATGACTCCCGACCTTCAGCATCGGTTCTTCGATGCCACCCTGCTGGCCGAGCTGGGCGAGCTCGTGGACATCGATGCCGACGCCGTGCTGACGTCCTACGACGACCCAGGTGCCGCCGAGGTGGAGGTGCTCATCACGGCCTGGGGCACGCCGACCATCGACGCGTCGGCTCTCGCCCGGATGCCACGGCTGCGCGCCGTCGTCCATGCCGCCGGCTCGGTGAAGTACTTCCTCTCCCCCGAAGCCTGGGAGCGTGACCTCCGGGTCACCTGCGGCGTCGAGCCCAACGCCCGCCCGGTGGCCGAGTACGCCCTGGCCGCCGTGCTGTGGGCGACGAAGTCCGTCCTGCCGCTGACCGAGCGGTTCCGCGCCGAGCGGGTGGCTCCCGACCTCACCGTCGACGACACCATCGACGGTGCGTACGGCACGACCGTCGGCGTGCTGGGCGCCTCGGCCACTGGACGGGCGCTGCTCGAGCTGCTCGCCCCGTTCGACCTCACCGTCCTGGTCAGCGACCCGACGATCGACGCGGCCAGGGCCGCCGAGATGGGTGCGGAACTCGTCGGCCTCGACGATCTCTTCGCACGCTCTCGTATCGTCTCGCTGCACGCGCCGCTGCTGCCGCAGACCCGGCACCTCGTCGACGCCCGCCTGCTCGGGCTGATGGGCGACGGCACGACCCTGATCAACACCGCACGGGGTGGCGTCGTCGACCACGACGCGCTCCGCGCCGAGCTCGTGTCGGGGCGCCTGCGGGCCGTCCTGGACGTCACCGAGCCGGAGCCGCTCCCCGCCGATGATCCGATGTGGAGCCTGCCCAACGTCACCCTGACCCCGCACGTCGCCGGCTCGCAGGGCAGTGAGCTACGCCGCCTCGGCCGCGCCGCCGTCGACGAGGTGCGCGCCCTGGTCGACGGCCGACCGCCGCTGCACCCGGTCGACCCCGCCACCCTGGCCACCAGCGCATGACCGCCATCCCGAAACCGGAGACCCACGTGACCACCCCCACCCCTGCGCCCGACCTCGCCCACCTCACCCGCTGGTTCCTGACCTGGGTCACCGACGAAGGGGCGATCAACGGCTTCCACAACCACAGCGTGTGGGGCACGAACCCCGCGACCTTCCTCGACTGGACCAGCGGCCACGCCGCCTTCTCCGCGCCGGCTCTCGGCGCCGTCGCACAGCTCCTCGCCGCACGGCACGATGACCGGGCCGCCGAGGTGTGGCGGCGGATGATGCGCTTCCAGAGCAGCGCGCTGCAGGACGACGACCAGTACAAGCACGTCGGCTTCCAGGTCGGGGAGTCGGCCACGACCGGCCTGATCCACAACGCCACCGGCAGCATCGGCCTGCTCCTCGGGCTCAAGCACGCCCGGCACCTGCTCGACGACGCCGAGGTCGACCGCATCGTCGACGTGGTGCGCCGCAACCTGGTCGCCCTCCACTCCTTCGGCGGCGGCCGCCCGGCCGAGGACGGCACCTGCAACCAGGAGTACGCCCGGGTGTGGGTCAAGCTGCTGCTCTCGGAGGTGACCGGCGACGACAGCGGCCTGGCCGAGATCGGCGAGGACCTCGACGTCCTCATCGCCCGCCACCACGAGCCCGGAGTCCCGGACGCCGACTCCTCGGGCACCTGGCGCCAGGCCGAGGATCGGGTCGCCGGCGGGATCCTCGAGCCGGCGGAGTACTACGGCCTGATGATCATGCCGCTGCTGCTCGGCCACCTGCGCCTGGGCGAGCAGCGCTACCTCGACGAGGCGGTCCGGCTGTGCCGCCATGTCGCCCGCTCCGCATGGACCGACGCGGACGGCCAGACCCGCTTCCACCGTTACTGGTACGTCGCACCCAGCACGACGCTGAAGAGCGACACCCCCATGCTGATCGCGGGCATGGGACTGTCGCTGCACGGCATCCGCGAGGTGTGCCGGGTGCGCCCCGATGCCGAGCTCGAGGAGTTCATGGCGCGCTGCCGGGCGACGTACGCGCACTATCAGGCGCCGGCCGGCTACTTCGCCTCGGCGACCCACTGGGGCACCGAGGCCGACGTCGCCCCGAGCACCGCGTGGCACGCCCACGACCTGGTCTTCCTCGCCGACGACGTCGAGGACCCGGGCCCGGACTTCTGGACGACGGTGCTCACGCCCGACGAGCGCCAGTCGGTCCTGATGACCAACCGGGCCGTGTGGGCCGAGCACGGCGTGCACTGGTGCATCCGCAGTCCGCTGACCGCAGGCGACCTCCACCTCTACGGCCGCAAGGACCGGGCGGTGTTCGGGCGCGACTTCTTCGCGTGGACCGACAAGGAGCCGCTCGACGACGAGCTGCGCTACCCCGAGGCGCCACTCTTCCTCGAGACCAACGACGGCATGCGTCGCGTGGACACCTCCGATCGCCCCACGGACGTCTCCACGCTCGGCACGACCTATCAGGGAGAGCTCTGACCATGACCCTGCTGCGCCCCGGACTGTGCTCGGTCACAGCCCGTCATCTCCCGACGGGCGAGGTGCTCGAGGCCACCGCGGAGGCCAGCCTGGCCTGCATCGAGTGGGGTGCGGACGTGCACGCCCCGCCTGCCGGCGACCTGCGCCGCCTGGCCGACGCGACCGCCGTCGCCGGGCTGGCCGTCGCCTCGTACGGCACCTACTGGCGAGCCACGCCGGACGACGACGGGGGCGCACTGATCGGCGCGGCCCAGGCACTGGGGTGCACACGCCTACGCATCTGGGCGGGCACCACCGGATCGGCCGAGGCCTCCCCCGCCGATCGCGCCGAGGTCGTACGCCGCGTACGGCGGCTGGCCGACAAGGCCGCCGGTCACGGCCTCGAGCTCGCCTTCGAGCACCACGACCTGACCCTGGCGGACACCGTCGAGTCCACCCTCGACCTCCTCGCCGAGGTGGACCGGCCCAACGTCGGCACCTACTGGCAGCCACGGGTGGGCGAGCCGGCAGAAGTGGCGCTGGCCGGGCTCGCCCGGCTGCTCCCGCACGTACGCGCGGTGCACGCGTTCTCCTGGTGGCCACGTCACGAGCGCCTGCCGTTGGCGGCCCGCGCCGACCTGTGGCCGCCAGCCCTGGAGATGCTCGCGGCCACCGGGCGGCAGACGGACGTGCTGCTGGAGTTCCTGCCCGACGACGACATGTCGCTGCTGCCGAGCGAGTCCGGTCGCCTGCGCGAGTGGATCGCGCAGGCGACCTGACCGCTCAGCCGGCGGCCGGGCCGCCGGGGAGCCCGATGCCGTCCCGGGTGACCAGCCGGTTCCAGGTCGCCACCCACTCCTGGCCGAAGGTCTGGGCGACCTCACCGGTGTAGCTGAAGCTCAGCGTGTCGACGTCGAGCCCGGCGGCCTCGAGCGACGCGGGCTTGCTGAGGTTGGTGTTGATCGCGTCGCTCCACGTGGAGAGGCGATAGGTCGCGGCCGGGTTCGCGAACGAGTTCTCCCCGGCGCGATACTCACCGCCACCGATGATGACCGAGCGGTCGATCACGTTGCGGGCGGGCACGTAGAGGGAGTTCGGGTTCTCCCACACGGTCGCACGGTCGCAGCCGTTGGTGGCAGCCGGCGCGTAGTCGGCCTTCTTGCAGTCCTCGCCGGTCGCGGTGACGCGCGGGACGTACCAGTCCCCGATCTCCGGGAACACGATCGGCTTCCCGTCGGAGTAGCGGGCCTTGCCGTCGGTGTAGTGACGGTGCCAGCCGGCGACGTCCTCCTCGGTGGCCGAGTACTTCTCGCCCGGGCGTACGTCGAGGAACGAGTTGTAGCGGCTCTGCACCACCCAGCCGTTGGGCACCGGCAGGCCGGTCTCGCCGTTGCGGTGGTAGAGCTGGTCGTGGCCGGTCTGGTCGACGTCGATGAACACGTTGTCCGTCGCCTTGTTGCTGTGGCCCGACTGGAAGAAGACACCCGAGTGCGCGTTCTTCACGACGTTGTGGTGGAACCGCATCCCCGAGACGCCGTCGTCCATGTAGAACGCGTCGTTGGACCCGCCGATGGTGTCGAAGAAGTTGTACGCGACCTCGTTGCCCAGATAGGTGTAGTCACGCCCGGTGTAGACGACGCCCTGGTCGCCGGCGTTCTTCACCAGGTCGTAGAAGTGGTTGTGGTTGACGCGCATGTCGTTGCCCATGATCTGCACCGCCATGTGGGGCGCGTCGTGGACGTAGTTGTTCTCGAAGCTGTTGCCGACGCCGTACAGGTAGCCCGCTGGCGTGTAGGTCGCCAGCCGCGAGAAGCGAGCGATCTCGTTGTTGCGGGCCACGTTGTCGCCGCGCTCGAGTGTGCTGCGGTCACCACCGCCGAGCAGGACTCCGCCGCCGCCGAGGTCGTGGAGGTAGGAGTTCTGGACGACGTTGTCGTGGCCGCCGCGTACGGTCTCGTAGTCGGGCAGCGCGGTGATCGACTCGGTGGTCTCGCCGATGCGGATCGCGTCCATGCTGACGTTGGAGATGTCGACGCCGTCGATCAGCGTCTTCTCGGCATCGAGCAGCTGGACCGCGCTGATCAGCGAGTCCGACATCGACAGACCCTTCAGGGTCACGCCGGTGGTGCCCTCGAGCCGGAAGATGTTGTCGTCGAAGGCGCGCAGCGTCGCGCTCTTGCCCGCCATCGTCCCGCCCGCCGGCTTGTAGTAGACGACGTCGTTGCCCGCGTGGCGGTCGATGTAGTACTCACCCTCGACGTCCATCTCGGAGAGGATGTTGATCGCCTTGACCTTGGTGTAGTCGTTGCGGGGCCAGTACATCGAGGGGTACTTGGCGTACATCGTGGTGCCGCTCCAGGAGACCAGCCGCACCATGTCGTTGGCGTAGTTGTTGCCGAGGTAGCCCGAGAGCCAGGCTTCGGTCTCGTACGTCGTGTTGTCGACGTCGGTGAGCTCCTGCGGGTCGGCCTGGACCGGGATGTGGGAGTAGGCACCGAAGCCGCGGGTGCCGTGGTCGATGATCTCCGGCACCCCCTGCGGAGCCCAGCCCTGGTAGCGGTTGCCCTCGAGCAGCCGGCCACCGACCTCGTAGAGGGGAGGCGTCATCTTGCGCATCTCGTCCTGGGACCAGGTGTCGCGGTCCTCGGGGTCGGCGAGCTGCTGCTTCTTGTCCTCGAACTGCGCGCGCGGCGTCGTTCCGCTGATCGCCCAGTCGGGCTCCATCCCGAACCGGTCGCGCAGCGTCCACTGGATGAGGTCGTTGGTCGCCGGGACCTTCCACTTGCCGCCGTCGCCGTAGAGGTGGCAGCTGGAGTCCGCCCCGGTACAGCCCTCCTGGTTGGGGAACTGCGCGAGCGTCTGCGTCCCGCCGTCGACGACGAGCTCGGGAGCGAAGGGCTGCGGCAGCCAGTTGAACCCGTTCTTGTAGAGCGTGCCGGGGTCGATGCCCTCAGCACCCAGGTCGTAGACCCACACGCCCTCGCGCAGAGCCGGCGAGTCGAGTCGGGCGTTCGAGGAGAACTGCGGCTGGGCGAGCTCCTCCTCGGACAGGTCGGCGAGCGGCCGCCAGCCCTGGGCTTCCAGGGCGTGCGCGCCGGTGAGGCGGACCTTCTCCCCCGCCGCGGCGCGGTAGGTGACCCAGGAGTGCTCGGGACCGGTCAGGTCGATCGCGTCGTCGAGGACGTACTCGCCACCGTGGACGATCACCGTGCCTCGGTTCTCGGCGGAGGTACGTCCGGCCAGCGCGTCGCGGGCCGCTTCCACCGTGCGCAGCGGCCGGCTCTTCGTGCCCGGGTCGGCGTCGTCGCCGTCCGGGGCGACGTGGACCGTGAGGGTCGTCTCGGCCGCGGTGGCGGGCTGCGTACCGGTGACGAGGACCGTCGAACCGAGTGCCGCCAGGACCACGGCCGCCGCCGCGCGGGCGCGGCGTGTCGTGCGAGTCTGCATGTCCGTCTCCTTGAGATATGACGTATGACATGTGTCTAACATCACAGACGAGGTGCGGGCAAGCGTTTTCCAATGTTTCCGGGGCGCGCGACCCCGATCAGGAGACGAGGCCGTAGACCCGAGCGGCCGTGCCACCCCGGACGTCGGCGCGGGCGGTGTCGTCGAGCCCAGCGAGCACGGTGTCGGCGAGGTCGATCACCTCGCCGTAGGAGGAGCGCAGCAGGCAGACCGGCCAGTCCGAGCCGATCATGGTGCGCTCGGCGCCGAAGACATCGATGACGTACGCGGCCCAGGGAAGCACCGCATCGATCGGCTGGTCCGGGGCGAGCTCGGTGACGAGCCCGGACAGCTTGCACGCCACGGTGTCGTGGCGGGCGAGCGCGGCGACGTGTCCCGCCCACTCGTCGAAGGCGGCGGGGTCGATCACGGGCTTGCCGACGTGATCGAGCACCCAGCGCCCGCCGGGCACCTGTTCGACAGCGCCGACGGCTGCCGGCAGCTGGGGCTGGCGCACCAGCAGGTCGTAGACGAGGCCGGCCTCGGCGACGGCGGTGAGTCCCCGCAGCACGTCGTCACGGAGGAGCCACCCGGGATCGGGCTCGGACTGCACCAGATGCCGGATGCCGACCAGGAGCTCCCCTCCGGGCCCCTCGCGCAGCCGGGCGAGCCGGTCGGTGACGTCCGGGGTGGTGAGGTCGACCCAGCCGACGACCCCGAGGATCTCGGGCGTGGCCGCCGCCAGCGCGAGCAGCTCGGGGGTCTCCTCGGCGACCGCGACGGTCTGGACGACGACGGTTCCGGCGATCTCGTGGTCGTCCAGGTGGGGCCGGAGGTCGTCGAAGGCGAACGAGCGCCGGATGGCCGGGAGATCGCGCGTCCACTCCTGGTCGCGGACCTCGAGGTCCCACACGTGGTGGTGGGCGTCGATGCGGCGAGCCCCGCCCATCACCTCAGTCAAGGTGGAAGACCTCGGTCATCGGGGACCACTGCTCGTCGTCCGCGGCGGAGGGCAGCCGCTCCTGGCACGGGGCGGTGACCTCCCACCATCGCTGGGTCACGTCGTGAGCGGCGATCGCGGCCATGTCGGCGTCGTAGTCGGTCCCGACGTACTCGAAGTAGCTGAAGAGCCAGCCCTCGCGCAGGAAGATGGAGTAGTTGCGGATGTTGCTGGCGGTCAGGCGCTCGAGCACCTCGGGCCACACAGCGGCGTGCAGCTCGACGTACTCCGCCTCCTTCTCGGGGCGCAACCGGACCACGGAGCCGTGTCGGGTCATGGTGGGGGTCCTCTCGGTGGGGAACGAACAGGTCAGAGGTCGTCGACGAGGACGACGTGCAGGGTGCGCGGGCCGTGGACGCCCTCGACGCGGTCGAGCTCGATGTCGCTCGTCGCCGACGGGCCGCTGATCCAGGTCTGCGGCCTCGCCGGGTCGAGCCGGGCGACGGCCTGCGGGACACCGGCCACGACGTGGGCGGCCCCGAGCACGCACACGTGCAGGTCCGGGACGAGGGTGAGCGCGCGACGTCCCTGGCCGGGTCCGTGGTCGAGCACCACCGTGCCGGTGGCTGCGATGCCGAGCGCGGCTGCTGACACGACCGCGTCGATCGCGTCGAGCTCGGCGGCCGACTGCCCGGTGTCGTCCACGGATCCGGGGACCGGCCACGGCAGGCCCGGGGGTACGACGACGCTCCGGCCGGCGACCGCCCGCGCCAGCACCTCGGCGACCTCTGCCGCACGGCACCGGGTGACGGTGGCGCGGTAGTCCTCGACGCGCTCCACGAAGCGATCGAGCACCGTCGACCGGTCGAGGTCGTCACCCCCACCACGGTAGCCACGCGGCACCTCAGCGGTCGGGTGAGGCACCTCGCCGAGTGCCTGCCGGACACGGCCGAGGATCTCCTCACGGGTGCTCATCGGCACCTCCTTCGGTATGGCGCCACCAGGCGCGGAACGACTCGACGGGCGGGTCCGGCAGGTCGCGGGCCTGCGTCCAGGGGCGCGCCCCGGCGCGGCGGGCAAGCCGGACGCCGGTGCCGACGAGGCGCTCGGCGAGTCCGAGCCGGTGGCTGGACGCGAGCGTCGCCCCAGCGGCCTTCATCGCCACCGCCTCGGGCTTGGGTACGCCACCCCGGTGGGCGTCGACGACCTGCGAGCGCAGCTGGACGAGCACCGAAGGGATGTCGATACGCACGGGGCAGGCCTCGAAACAGGCGCCGCACAGCGTCGAGGCGTACGGCAGGGAGTCGGTCTGGTCGTCGTGGCCGACCCCCTTCAGCAGCGGGTTGAGGATGGCGCCGATGGGGCCTGGGTAGACCGAGCCGTACGCATGACCGCCGGTGCGCTCGTAGACCGGGCAGACGTTGAGGCAGGCCGAGCAGCGGATGCAGCGCAGCGCCTGACGACCGACCTCGTCTGCCAGGGCGCGGGTGCGGCCGTTGTCGAGCAGGACGACGTGGACCTCCTGCGGGCCGTCGTCCGGGGTGACGCCGGACCAGACTGAGGTGTAGGGGTTCATCCGCTCCCCCGTCGCCGAGCGCGGCAGAAGCTGGAGGAAGACGTCGAGGTCGTCCCAGGTAGGCACGGTCTTCTCGATCCCGACCACCGAGACGAGCACCTCGGGCAGGGTCAGGCACATCCGGCCGTTGCCCTCGGACTCGACCACCACGAGGGACCCGGTCTCGGCGACCGCGAAGTTGGCGCCCGAGACACCGACCTTCGCGCGCAGGAACTTCTCACGCAGATGCAGGCGAGCGGCCTCCGCGAGCCGCGCGGGCTCGTCGGTGAGGTCGTCCGGAGCGGGACGGCCGACGTCCCCCATCGCGGAGGCGAAAATCTCCCGGATCTCGGCCCGGTTGCGGTGGATCGCCGGCACCAGGATGTGGCTCGGCAGATCGTCGCCCAGCTGCACGATGAGCTCGGCGAGGTCGGTCTCCCAGGCGTCGATGCCGCGCGCGGCCAGCGCCTCGTTGAGACCGATCTCCTGGGTCGCCATCGACTTCACCTTCACCACCTCGGTGGCGTCGTGCGCGGCGGCGATGTCACCGACGATGCGGCACGCCTCGGCGGCGTCGCTCGCCCAGTGGACGGTCGCGCCGGCCTTCGTGAGCGACTCCTCGAGACGTACCAGATGCTCGTCGAGGTGCAGCAGCACGTTCTCCTTGATCGCCGCACCGGCCAGGCGCAGCTCCTCCCACTCCTCGACCTCGCCGACGACGGCGGCGCGCTTGGCGCGGATGGTGCCGGTCGCGTGCGCGAGGTTGCGGCGCAGCTGGGAGTCGCCGACCGCCTCGCGCGCGGCCTTCGGGAAAACCGGCATCCCGACGAACGTGCCGGTCATGAGGCGACCACCGCGGCAGGCTCGGTCTGGGCGAGGACGTCGGCCAGATGCATGACGCGTACGCCGGCGCGTTGCCGGGAGAGCAGGCCTCCGACATGGGTCAGGCAGGACCGGTCGCCGGCCACCAGCACCTCGGCCCCGGTCTCGCGTACGTGCCAGGCCTTGTCGGAGCCCATGGCCACCGACGTGTCGGAGTTCTTCATCGCGAAGGTGCCGCCGAACCCGCAGCACTCGGTCGCGCCGGGCAGGTCCACCAGGTCGATCCCTCGGACGTGCCGGAGCAGCCGCAGTGGCCGGTCGCCGACCGCGAGCATCCGCAGCGAGTGACAGGTCGGGTGGTACGTCACCCGGTGCGGGAAGTAGGCACCCACGTCCTCGACGCCCAGTACGTCCACCAGGAACTCGCTGAGCTCGTAGACCCGCTGGGACGTCTCGTGGGCCGCCGCCCGCAGGCCCTCGTCGCCGCTGCGGCGGGCCACCAGGTCGTGCTGGTGCCGGGCCGAACCGGCGCACGAGCCCGACGGCGTGACCACGGCGTCGTACCCCTCGAAGGCCCGGACGAAAGAGCGCAGCACCGGCACCGCCTCGTCGAGGTAGCCGGTGTTGACCATCGGCTGGCCGCAGCAGGTCTGGCCCTGGGGGAAGTCCACCTCGACGCCGAGACGGCGGAGGAGCCGGACCACGTTACGACCGGTGTCGGGGAACAGGGCATCGTTGATGCAGGTGACCATGAGGGCTACGCGCACGGCGGCACCAGCCCCTGGTCGGCCAGATCGGCCCACAGCGCCTCGGGGACCGTCTCTGCCAGACGCTCGAGGTTCTGCCTCACCTGCTCGGGCCGCCCCGCGCCTGCCACCACCGACACGACCCGCGGGTCCTGCAGCGGGTAGTGCAGCGCGGCGGTGGCGATCTCGACCCCGTGCGCCTCGCACACCTCGCCGATCCGCAGCGCGCGTTCGAGGATGTCCTCGGGCACTTCGCCGTAGTTGTACATGGCGCCCCTGCGAGGGGTGGTGGCCAGGAGACCGCTGGCGAAGACGGCCGCCGCGACGATCTTGGTGCCATGCCGGTCGCACGCCTCGAGCACGCCGTCGGCGACGGACTGGTCGAGGAGCGTGTAGCGATTGGCGACCATGATGACGTCGGCGAGGCCGGTCTCGACGGTCGCGGTGAGCGCCTCAACCGACAGGGATCCGGTCCCGATCGCGTCGACCATCCCCTCCTCGCGGAGCTTCGCCAGGCCGGCGAGCGCGGTCTCGACGGCCGCCGGGTCCTCGGAGAACTCGGGATCGTGCACGTAGAGGATGTCGACCCGGTCGAGGCCGAGCCGGGTCAGCGACTCCTCCAGGCTGCGGCGTACGCCGTCGGCGGAGTAGTCCAGGACCCGGTGCGAGCTCGCCGGGACCGCGAAGCCCATGTCGTCCTGGGACTTCCCGTCCCAGGTGGAGTTGGGCCGTACGAGCCTCCCCACCTTGGTCGAGACGACGAACTCCGACCGCGTACGTGTCGCCAGGAACCGCCCGATCCTCTCCTCGGACAGTCCCAGCCCGTAGTGGGGCGCGGTGTCGAAGTGACGTATGCCTGCTTGCCAGGCCGCCTCGAGCGTGGCGTGACAGTCCTCGTCGGTGCGCGGCCGGAACAGGTTGCCCATCGGTGCACAGCCGAGTCCGAACAGCGGGATCTCCATCCGCCCTCCTCAACCTCTGACTCCACGGTCGTCCGACCGCCACATCGAGGCTAGACATCTGATGTTTGGGCTGTCAATATGCATAGAGTGCCCAATTCGGCGCTCTCAGACCACCATAGATCCGATTAATCAACGTTGGAGGCCACACCATGAAGTTCGCCCGCCTGGGACCCGCAGGTGAGGAGCTCCCCGCCCTCGTGCTCGAGGACGAGGTACGCAGCCTGGCCGGTCTCACCGACGACATCGACGGAGCCTTCTGGGCCTCCGACGGGCCGGCCCGTGCCGCTGCCGCCCTCGCCGCGGGTGAGCTCCCGCTCATCGAGAACGCCGACGCGCTCCGTATCGGCGCCCCCATCACCCAGCCCGGCGCCATCGTCTGCATCGGCATGAACTACGCCGCACACGCCGCCGAGTCCGGCGCGGAGCCGCCCGCAGTCCCGGTCATCTTCTTCAAGGCTCCCAACACGATCGCCGGGCCGAACGACACCGTCACCATCCCGCGCAACAGCACCAAGACCGACTGGGAGGTGGAGCTCGGCGTAGTGATCGGAAAGCGCGCGTCCTACCTCGACTCCCCCGATCAGAGCCTGGAGCACGTCGCGGGCTTCCTGGTCGCCAACGACCTCTCCGAGCGCGAGTTCCAGCTCGAGATCTCCGGTGGCCAGTGGAGCAAGGGCAAGATCGCCCCCGGCTTCAGCCCGATCGGACCCTGGGTCGTGACTCCCGACGAGGTCGAGCACCAGAAGCTCGGCATGCGCTCCTTCGTCAACGGCGAGCCGCGCCAGGACTCCGTGACCGCCGACCAGATCTTCGACGTCGCGACGGTGATCCACCACCTCAGCCAGTTCATGGTCCTCGACCCGGGCGACCTGATCATGACCGGCACCCCGGAGGGCGTCGCGCTCTCCGGCCGCTTCCCCTACATCCAGCCCGGCGACGTCGTCGAGATCGAGATCGACGGACTCGGCCGCCAGCGCCAGGAGTACGTCGCCTTCGGGACGCAGTCATGAGCGGCCAGGAGACGCGCGAGCTCGACGGGCTCGTCGCCCTCGTCACCGGTGGCGCCTCCGGCATCGGCGCCGCCATCGTCGAGGTCCTGCTGGATCGGGGAGCCCAGGTCGCAGCCCTCGACCTCGACCCCGAGGGCATCCACCCCAAGGCCCTCGGCATCCGCGCCGACGTCACCGACGACGCGAGCATCCGGGCCGCGGTGGAGCAGACGGTCGCCGACCTCGGCCGGCTCGACATCGTGGTCAACAATGCCGGCATCGGCGCCCAGGGCACCGTCGAGGACAACCCCGACGAGCAGTGGCACGCGGTCTTCGACGTCAACGTCCTCGGTGCCGTACGAGTCTCGCGCGCCGCGCTCCCGCACCTTCGGCGCTCCCCTTCTGCGGCGATCGTGAACGTGGCCTCGGTGGCCGCGACCACGGGCATCCAGCAACGAGCCGTCTACTCCGCTAGCAAGGGTGCCGTCCAGTCCCTGACGCAGGCCATGGCCGCCGACCACCTCCGGGAGGGCATCCGGGTGAACTGCGTGAACCCCGGGACCGCCGCCACCCCCTGGGTTCAGCGCCTGCTCGACTCGGCCGACGACCCCGAGGCCGAGCGTGCCGCCCTGGACGCGCGGCAGCCGCACGGCCGGCTGGTCAGCGCCGACGAGGTCGCCCTCGCGGTCGCGTACCTGGCCAGCCCCTCGTCGGGCTCGACCGCCGGAGTGGCCCTCGCTGTCGACGGCGGCATGGCAACGTTACGGTTGCGACCGACCGAGTGAGAGGACCAGGATCCCGATGGCGCTGACCGACGAGGCGATCGAGAAGATCAAGGAGATGATCCTCGACGGCAGCCTGAAGCCCGGCGACCGTCTCCCCCGCGAGGCCGACCTGTCGGTCCAGCTCGGCATCTCCCGCAGCTCCCTGCGCGAGGCGGTGCGCGCGCTCTCGATGATGCGCATCCTCGACGTACGCCAGGGCGACGGCACCTACGTCACCAGCCTGACGCCGGAGATCCTGCTGGAGACGATGGGCTTCGTCATCGACTTCCACCAGGACTCCAGCGTCCTCGACCTCTTCGAGGTACGCCGGGCGCTGGAGCCGCTGGCCGCCGAGAAGGCGGCCATGCAGATGTCATCGGAGGAGTCCGCCGACCTGCTCGCGCTGGTGGACTCGGTCAGCCCCGAGACGTCGTTGGAGGAGGTCGTGGCCAACGACCTGGAGTTCCACCACCGGATCGCCCGGGCCTCCGGCAACACCGTGCTCTGCTCGTTCATCGACGGCGTCGCCAACCGCACCCAGCGAGCACGGATCTGGCGTGGCGTGACCCAGCAGGACTCCTTCGACCAGACGCAGCGTGAGCACCGCGGCATCGCCCTGGCCATCGCGGACCGACAGCCGAGCATCGCCGCCGCGCTGTCGCTGGCCCACGTCGCGGGCATCGAGAACTGGATCCGCCGCAGCCTCGCCGAGGACGGGGAGAAGGAGGAGTGAGCATGCCGAACCAGGGGCGGCTGCACGTCACCTTCCGACCCAGCGACCGCGCCCGGCAGGCGCTGGAGGCGCTGCCGGGACCGGTGACCTGCGCCGCGGATCCTGCCGGGCAGACCCGCGCGGAGCTGCTCACTGACGTACACGGGGCCGCCGCGCTGGTGTGCCTGCTGACCGACCGCGTCGATGCCGAGTTGCTCGACGCGGCCGGCCCGTCGCTGCGCGTGGTCGCCAACATGGCGGTCGGCTACGACAACATCGACCTCGCCGCCTGCGCCGCTCGCGGCATCACCGTGACCAACACCCCGGGGGTGCTCGACGAGGCGACCGCCGACCTCGCCTTCGCGCTGCTGCTCGCCGCGTCCCGTCGGGTGGTGGAGGCCGACGCGTTCGTACGCAGCGGCGAGCCCTGGTCCTGGCGGCCGGACCTCTTCGTGGGCCTCGACGTCAGCAGCGGGGCGACCCTGGGCATCGTCGGCCTGGGCCGGATCGGGCTGGCGATGGCTCGGCGCGCCAGCGCGTTCGACATGCGCATCATCGCGACCCCGTCCCGCTCCGCCGGCGACGAGGCCGCACGCCTCGGCATCGAGACCCTGCCGCTCTCCGACCTCCTGGTCGCCTCGGACGTCGTGTCGCTGCACTGCCCGCTGACCCCGGACACCCGGCATCTCATCGGCGCCGAGGAGCTCCGCCTGATGGGACCGGAGTCGGTCCTCGTCAACACCGCCCGGGGCCCCATCGTCGACGAGGCCGCGCTGGCGGCCGCGCTCGCCGACGGCACGATCGGCGCGGCTGGGCTCGACGTCTTCGAGAACGAGCCGGCCGTCCACCCGGACCTGTTGGCGCTGCCCAACGTCGTCCTGCTGCCGCACATCGGCAGCGCTGGGCGCGCCACCCGTGACCGGATGGCGATGCTCGCGATCGACAACGCCCGCGCCGTGCTCGCCGGCGAGCCCGCGCCGACCCCGGTCCACCCGTAGGCAGACTCAGGCCGGCCGCGGGTGAGCCCGCGGCCGGCCTGAGTCTGGTCCTAGCGCGGAACCACGGTGTAGGTGCTGCCCCGCCGGGTGGCGAACTCGACGATGTTCTCCTCCGGTCGGGAGACATCCGTCCCGGTCACCTGGACCGGCTGCTGCGTACGCAGGCGGAGCCGGTTGCCGAGCAGCGACCGGATCCGCGCCACCTCGACCTTGCCGTCTGCCCACCTCAGGTCGACCTCGAAGCCACCGCGGGCACGCAGGCCGCGGACCTTCCCCTCCGGCCATGCCGCCGGCAGCGCCGGGAGGAGGAAGAGCTCGCCGGAGTGGCTCTGCATGATCATCTCCGTGATCCCGGAGACGCCGCCGAAGTTCCCGTCGATCTGGAAGGGCGGGTGCAGGTCGAAGAGGTTCGGTGCGGTCCGGGAGGGGTGCAGCATGTGCTGGACGTGCAGGTAGGCGTTCTCGGGCTCCAGCAGGCGGGCGCGGATGTTCATCTTCCAGGCCAGCGACCAGCCCGTGGTGATCGCCGGGCCGCGCAGCTCGAGCGCCTTGCGGGCGGCGTCTGCCAGCTCCGGCGTACGCAGCGGGCTGATCTGGTCCGAGGGGAAGACGCCCCACAGGTGGGAGACGTGACGGCTCCGCTCGAGGGCGGCGTCCTCCCAGTCGATCAGCCACTCCTGCAGCTGGCCCAGGTAGCCGATCTGGTTGGGCGGCAGCTGGTCCCGCATCGCCACGGCCTTCTCGACGAGCGGGTCGTGCTTGCCGAGCGCGGCGGCGGCCTTCTCGAACGCGGTGAACAGGTCGCGCAGGATCTGACAGTCCATCGTCGGGCCGGCGCAGATGCTGACCCCCTCGTCGTCCTGCTCGTGGTGCTTGATCTCCGGCGAGTGCGACGGGCAGGTGACCATGTAGCCGGACTGCTCGTCGCGCACCATCGTCTCGAGGAAGAACTCGACCGCTCCCCGCAGGGTCGGGAAGTGCTCGGCGAGGTTCTCCTTGTCGCCGGTGTACTCGTAGCGCTCCCAGAACAGCAGCGACAGCCAGGCGCCTCCCATCGGCCAGACTCCGTAGTAGGCGAAGTCGACCGGTGCGGTTCCCCGCCAGCCGTCGGTGTTGTGGTGGGCGACCCAGCCCTTGTCCGAACCCCACATCTTCTTGGCGGTGTTCCGCCCGACCTCCGCGAGCTCCTCGGTCATCGCGAACATCGGGTCCCAGCACTCGGCGAGGTTGGCCGGGCCGGCGGGCCAGTAGTTCATCTGCGCGTTGATGTTGAGGGTGTACTTCGACTGCCACTCGGGCTGCATCTTGTAGTTCCACAGGCCCTGCAGGTTGGCCGGCTGCCCAGGGGTCCGGGACGACGAGATCAGCAGGTAGCGCCCGAACTGGAACCACAGCGCCGCCAGCTGCGGATCGCCGCCGGCACGGAACGCGGCCACCCGCTCGTCGGTCGGCTTCTCGATCGCGGCGGAGGTGCCCAGGTCGATGTCGACCCGGCCGAAGAGGGACTGGTAGTCCCGCACGTGCGCCGAGCGCAGCTGCCCGTACCCGCGCCCGGTCGCTGCCTCCAGCGGCTTCGTCGCTCGGCCGATGTGGTCGGCGTTCACGTCGGCATAGTTGCGGTAGCTGGTCGCGATCGAGACCAGCAGCGTCACCGACGTGGCATTGCGAACCCGGAGGTGGTCCCCCTGGCACAGGACCGTCCCGCCCTCGGTCTCGGCACGGACGAGGCTGACGAAACGGACCGCGCCCTCCATCCCCTCCGTGGGGCCGCTGATGCCCTCCAGCGCGAGCGTGCGCGCGTCGTGGGGACGTACGTCGCTCTGCTGCGGGGACTCGAAGGTGGCGTTGAACGAGACCTTCTCGGCCTGGTCCGCGGTGAGGTGGACGACCATCACCTGGTCCGCGTGGCTGACGAACGACTCCCGGCGGTAGCGCACGCCGCCGACCTCGAACTCGGAGATCGCGATCGCCGACCGCAGATCGAGCGAGCGCCGGTACGTCACGGGCTCACCGTCGATGCCGAGGAACTCGAGCAGCAGGTCACCCACCGGCTGGTAGAAGGCCTGCTCGCTTGGCCGCCCCATGAACTCCTTATCGGCCAGGCGCTGGGCGCCGACCCAGTTCTCCTCGAAGATCATCCGGCGGATCTCGGGGAGCACCTCCGCCCCGCGGGGCGGGTCGTAGCTGTGCGGGTGGCCGGCCCACACCGAGTCCTCGTTCAGCATCAGCTTCTCGCTGGCCACACCGCCGAAGACCATCGCGCCCATCCGGCCGTTGCCGATCGCCAGCGCCTGGAGCCACTCCGCGGCCGGCTGGCGGTACCAGAGCTCCAGCGGGTTGGTCTCCGGTTCATCGGCGGCGGCTGCGGCCGCCTCGGTGACGACCGGCTGCACCAGGGCACCGCCCGCCAGCGCCGAGGCGGCCTGCAGCACCCGTCGTCTCGTGAAGTCCACCATCAGCTTCCTCCTGACTCACGCCCCAGGCGGGGCAAACATCGGTTGTTTCAATGTAATAGACATCACACGTCATGTCGATGCTTGCCGAGATTTGGCCTGAAAATGGCCGATGTAGGCCGAAGCGCGATGAGAAGGATGAGCAAATGATCTGATCTCTGTGGATCAGCGCGCTTCTCGAGCGGACGCCTCCGCGGCGGCCAGTCGCTGCTCGTCGAGCCCGTAGAAGCGGCGCGCGCTGCCGGCGTAGATCTCCTCGCGCTCGCCGCTCGACAGGCCGGCCAACGCCTCCCGGAGCCCGGCGAAGACCTGCTCGTAGCCACCGGCCGCGGTGGAGATCGGCCAGTCCCCGCCGTACATCAGCCGGCTCGGGCCGAACACCTCGACCGCCCGGTCGACGAACGGCTGGATGCCGGTCACGGTCCAGCTGTCGGGGGCCGCCCCTGGGTACAGCCCGGAGACCTTCGCGAACACTTTCGGGTTCTCGGCCGCCCGCTCGATGAGGCTCCACCACGGCTCTCGCTCGGCATCGCCGATCGGGGGTTTGGAGAGGTGGTCGATCACGATCCGCAGGTCCGGGTGGCGTTCGGAGAGCGTCGCGACGTGCTCGAGGTGGCGCGGCAGCACCGAGACGTGGTCGTAGGTGAGCCCGAGCCGTTCCAGCAGCCCGAGCCCCTCGGCGACGTCCGGGCGGAGGATCCAGTCGGGATCGGGGATGTTGTGGATCAGGTTGCGTACGCCGACGACCCGTTCGTCTCCGCGCAGCGACTCCAGCCGCTCGGCGGCCAGGTCCGGCTGGTCCAGCGGCACGTAGACGACGATCCCCACCACCTCGGGATGTCGGTCGGCGACCTCGATCATCAGGTCGGTGTCGCCGTCGTGGTCGTCGGACTGGACCAGCACGGTCGCGTCCACTCCCTGTGCCCGCAGCTGCGGCCGGACCTCGTCGAAGGTGAACGTGCGGTTGTACTCCGGCACGTCGGGCCCCAGCCACCGGTAGGGCGAGCGGGTGAGGTCCCAGACGTGCTGATGGCTGTCGATGATCATCTGCGGCGTCACCGGTTCGCCCAGTAGCTGCCGTCCGGATAGGCGTACGTCGCCACCGACTCGGGGTGCATCTCCGCGCTGTAGCCCGGCCTCGACGGCAGCCGGTAGGCGCCGTTCTCGACGATGCACGGGTCCGTGAAGTGCTCGTGGAGATGGTCCACGAACTCGGTGACCCGGTCCTCGAGCGTGCCCGAGACCGCGACGTAGTCGAAGACGGACAGGTGCTGGACGAGCTCGCACAGGCCGACGCCGCCGGCGTGAGGACAGACCGGGACGTCGAACTTCCTCGCCATCAGATAGACGGAGAGGATCTCGTTGACGCTGGCGAGCCGCGCCGAGTCGAGCTGGCAGAAGTCGATGGCCTCCGCCTGGAACATCTGCTTGAAGAGCACCCGGTTCATGCCGTGCTCACCGGTGGCCACCCCGATCGGCGCCACCGCCTTGCGGACCGCGGCGTGGCCGAGGATGTCGTCAGGGCTGGTCGGCTCCTCGATCCACCACGGCTCGAAGCGCGCCAGCGCGTTGACCCACTCGATGGCCTGCGGCACGTCCCAGACCTGGTTGGCGTCGATCATCAGCTTCGCGTCCCAGCCGATCACCTCCCGGGCGATCTCGCAGCGCCGGATGTCGTCCTCCAGGTTCGCGCCGACCTTCAGCTTGATGTGCGTGTAGCCGGAGTCGACCGCTTCGGCGGCCAGCCTGCGCAGCTTGTCGTCCGAGTAGCCCAGCCAGCCGGCCGACGTGGTGTAGCAGGGGTAGCCGGTCTCCTCCAGGTGCCGGATCCGCTCCTCACGGTGGGGAACGCCGGCGCGGAGGATGTCCAGGGCCTCGTCCCGGGTGAGGGCATCGCTGAGGTACGTCAGATCCGCGACGTCGACGAGCTCCTCGGGGGTCATGTCGGCCAGCAGCCGCCACAGGGGCTTGCCGGCTTCCCGGGCGGCCAGATCCCAGACCGCGTTCATCACGGCGGCGAGGGCCAGGTGCTCGACCCCCTTGTCGGGGCCCAGCCAGCGGAGCTGGGAGTCCGAGGCGAGATCCCGGTAGACCCCACCCAGGTCACGCACCACGTCGCTCACCTCGCGCCCGACCAGCGGCTCACCGCGGCGCTGCGCCGCCAGGGTGCAGATGTCGTTGCCGCGTCCGATGGTGAAGGTGAACCCGAAACCGGAGAGCTCCGGGTCGTCGGTGCTCACCACGACGTACGTGGCCGAGTAGTCACCGTCCTTGTTCATGGCGTCGGATCCGTCCATCGACACAGAGGTCGGGAAGCGGACATCGGTGACATCGACGGCGGTGATACGGGTCACGAGGGATCCTCCTGTGGGGATGGGTGGCGCTTGTTCACGAGGTAGAGGTGGGTCAGGACCAGCACCGTCTCGCCACGCTGGTTGGTCACCGTGACGAGCTCGTGGACGTACCCGAGCTCCTCCGGCTTCTTCCTGTGCTCCGACATCTCGGTGATCTCGGCGGTCACGGTGATGGTGTCGCCGATGAACACCGGGCCGATGAACCGGATCCGGTCGTAGCCGTAGGACATGGACCGTGGGTTGATGTCGGTGGCGGTCATCCCGACCGCCACCGCGAGGATCAGCGTCCCGTGGGCGATCCGCTGCCCGGCCGGCTGGGTGGCCATCCACTCCGCATCCATGTGGTGCGGGAAGAAGTCGCCCGTCTGACCGGCGTGCAGGACGATGTCGGCCTCGGTGATGGTGCGCCCCAGGGTGGTCCGGGACTCCCCGACCGCGTAGTCCTCGAACCAGCGTTCCTCGACTCTCACCGGGACGCTCCTTCCTCGACGCCGTAGGCGTCGGATCCCACGCCGAGCAGGCGCTCGGCGAGCTCGCCGGCTCGGCGGACCAGCTCGGCGTCGGTCATCCGGCCAGCCAGCGCCTCCGTCACCCACGGGGAGACGGTGTCCTGGAACTCCAGATAGCCGGCGGTACGCGGCCGCACCCACGCGCCCTCGAGAGTCGCCCGGGTGCCCCGGAAGAAGTCCCAGGAGTCTTCGTTGAGCCGGTCATCGTCCCACGAGGACGCGTAGCCGGGCTGGCCGCCCGCGTCGTAGTAGATGCCCGACTGGATCTCCGGCGAGGCCACCCACAGTGCGTACGCCCGGGCTGCGTCCAGCTCTCGCGACCGGGCCGAGACGGCCACACCGGCACCGCCGAGCTGCGAACCGGCCACCCCTCGGGGGCCGGAGGGCATGTCGACGTACCTGAGGCGATGTGGCCGGAACCCCGCCCGGGAGTAGTTGCTGTAGCCGTAGAGCAACGGCGCGTACGCCCACGGCTCGGTGGCGTCGGTGGACAGCGCCTCGGCGACCTCGATCGGGTTCTCGTCCAGGCACCACGACGGCACCTGCTCGCAGAGCCGATGCATGAGGTCGAGCACGCTCAGCGCGTCCTCCTCGGGCAGGAAGGTCCCGGGCTCGCCGTTGACCGGCGTCCCTCGGTTGGCTGCCAGGGTGCACAGCGTCGAGTAGGCGTCGATGGGCTTGCACGGCCAGAGCACCCTGCCCTCGGCGGCCAGGTCGAGCACCTCCTCCCACGTGCGCGGCGCGGCCGGCAGGCGGTCCGGGCGGTACGCGGCGACCTGGGCCGCGGCGTCGGTGGCCAGGCCGTACTGGCGCCCACCGTGGCGGTACGACGCGTGGCTGCTGCCCACGGCATCGGCGGCCAGGGCGGCCAGCTCGTCGTCGTGCCCGGCGCCGTCCAGGGGCGCCAGCACCCCTTCCGCGACGGCCAGGGGCACGTGCGGGTGGTCGATGACCAGGAGGTCGAAGCGCTCGGCCAGCTCAGCCAGCGGCGCGTCGGCGAACGCCTGCAGGGAGCGGTACGCCCAGCGCACCTCGACACCGGTCCGGCGCGCGTACTCCTGGGAAGCCGCGACCTGGCAGTCGTAGCCACGCGGGTGCTCCCAGGTCATCCCGTGCAGGACGGTCATCGGTCTCCCTCGAGGTCGTGCTCGCCCAGGCGTGGCGCCGGGCGCGGATTGGTCAACCGCTCGCCGTCGATGCGGATCGGGCTGCGAGTGGTCGTCAGGGTGAGGCCGTCACGACGGATCTGCTGGGTCATCGCGATGGCCTCGAAGCCCTTGTGCTCCACGAGCTCGGAGAGCGTGAGCACGGGGGCACACCACACGTCCTCGGCGTCCAGCACGGCCAGCCAGGCGTCCCGCGTGTCGCTCCGGAGGCGGTCGCCGATCGCCTCCTCGATCTCCGACTGCCGGTCCCACCAGGTCTGCGGGTCGGTCATCGCCTCCAGCTCGGGAAGCCCGAGCAGCCGTCCGATGGTGGGCACGGGGTTCATCGCGATCGCCAGGTAGCCGTCGCTCGTCGGGTAGATGCCGTAGGGAGCCGAGAGGAAGGCGTGGGCCGACCGGGGTCCCTTGCGGCGTACCTCGACCGACGGATCGTTGAGCCGGGTGGTCAGCAGCTCGAACTCCAGGTCCAGCAGGGACTCCATCAGGCTCGTCTCCGTGAGCCCGCCCTTCCCGGTCCGGAACCGCCGGACCAGCAGGGCGGTGATGCCCTGGGCCAGGTGACAGCTGGCGAGGTGGTCGGCCACCGCCAGCCCGACGGGGACCGGTGGGTCGTCGGCCGACCCGTTGAGCCAGGGCAGCCCGGCGATGGCCTGGGCGAGCAGGTCCTGGCCCGGGCGGTCCTGGAACGGACCGACGCCGCCGTACCCGGTGACGCTGCCGTAGACGATGCTCGGGTTGAGCGCGCGGACGGAGTCGTAGTCGAGACCGATCCGCTCCATCACCCCGGGCCGGAAGTTCTGGACGATCACGTCGGCACCCACGACCAGTGCGCGTACGCGCTCGAGGTCGGCGGGATCCTTCAGATCGGCTGCGACGCTCTCCTTGTTCCGGTTCATGGCGTGGAAGGAGAGGCTGTCGCCGTTCACCGTCCGTCCGGCGAAGGCCAGGCTGCGGCCCGCGTCTCCCCCGGCGGGTCGCTCGATCTTGATGACCCGGGCGCCGAGGTCGGCGAGCCTCAGCGCCGCCACGGGACCGGCCAGGAACTGGCTGAAGTCCAGGACCGTGACGCCCTCCAGGGGCAGGTCGGAGGGTTGAGCGTCGCTCATCGACGTTCCTTTCGGCTGGTTACCGGTCATATGGCGGCCGCTCTCCCCCGCGGGCCGCATCCGTGTACGCCGCCTCGACGACCGCCATGGTGCGGAAGACGTCCTCGACCCCGGTGGGCAGGGACGGGATCGATCCCTCGAGAAAACGCTGGACCACGGCCATCGAGCCGATGAACGCGTCGGGGAACCAGGACCCCTCGAACGGCACCGGCCGCCAGCCGTCGTCGAGCCGGTCGTCGGTGACGAGCTCGAGCGAGTCCTCCCCGCCGCGGGGGGTAGTCCAGCAGCAGGCCGAGCTGTGCCCGGATGGCGCCGCGGGTGCCCTCCCACTTCACGAAGGACTCCTCGTGCCGGGGTCCGTAGTGGTGGTCGTGGTTGGTGGAGACGACGACCCGGATCGGTCGGTCCCCGTAGCTCAGCGCGATGTCGGAGCGGCTGTTGGCGTGGGCCTTCTCGGGATGACGCACGGTGACGGCGTGGACCCCGGTCGGGTCCCCCAGGAAGGAACGGACCAGATCCAGGTAGTGGACGCTGTGCATGTTGATCTCGAGCCGGTCCAGATCGAGCACGTACGGGAACATCTCCCACGGGGTCCGCACCGAGACCCGGACCTCGAGGTCGTAGAGCTCCCCGATCGTGCCGGCAGCGATGAGCTCGCGGGCAGCCACGACGTACGGCGCGAACCGGAGCTGCGTGTTGACCGCAGCCACCAGCCCCTTGCGCCGGCACACCTCACGGGTGCGGATCCCCTCGGCCAGGTGGTTCCCCAAGGGCTTCTGCAGCAGGACCGCAGCGCCGTCGGGCAGCTGCTCGAGGACCTCGACGTGCGCCTCGGGCGGAAGGGCGACGTCGTAGACCGCGTCGGCCGGAGCCGACCGGACCGCGTCCGCGACGTCCGCGCACACGGTGCGGATGCCGTATTGCTCGGCGAGGTCGCGCGCTCGCTCGGGGACGAGGTCGGTGATGCTGGCGACCTCGAACCCCGCCTTCGCGTACGCCGGCAGGTGGGCGTCACGGACGATCCCGCCGGCGCCCACGAGCACGATCGGCCGCGGGGACTTCGGCATCTCGGCCGAGTAGCCGGGGTGCGGGTCGCGCTCCGGTGGCGGATGCGGGGCCATCAGCCCTTCACCGCCCCCATCGTCTCGCCCCGCATCAGGAACTTCTGCGCGCCGAGGAAGACGATCAGCAGCGGCAGCATCGAGATGAAGGTCGCCAGCGCCAGCTGCGGCATGTAGAGCTTCACGTCCAGCCCGGCGGCGACGGTCGGATTGAACAGCGGGCTGGCGCCGATGAGCTGCTGCAGCCCGACGGGGAGGGTCTGGTTGTTCTGGTTGGAGGAGAGCAGCGCCAGCGGCAGGAAGAAGTTGATCCAGTTGGCGACGAAGGCGAAGAAGCCGACCAGGACGGCGGCCTGACGCGAGATCGGGAGCCCCACCCGCCAGAAGATCGACACCTCGCCAAGACCGTCGATCCGGGCTGCCTCGACGAGCTCTTGAGGCATGGTGGTCATGAAGTGGATGTAGGCCAGGTAGACCCCGAACGGGAAGAAGCCCATGATCAGCCCCACCGGCCACAGCTGGCCCACCGCGCCGATGGCGTTCACCTCGAGGAAGATGGGGATGACCAGCACGGTGTTCGGCATCACCATCGTCACCAGCGTGATCAGCAGGATGGGACGTCGGGCGCGGAACCGGAGCCGGGCCATCGCGTAGCCGGCCGGCAGTGCGGCGAAGACCGCCAGCAGCGCACCCCCGCCGGCGACGGCCAGCGTGTTCAGCAACCACCTGGTGTACAGCCCGCCGCCGGGTCCGAACCCGTTGACCTGCGACCAGCTGTACTGCGCGTTGTCCCACGACATGTCGCCGAACCCGAAGGGCCCGCCGGCGCCGGAGGCGACACCCTCGTTGGACCGGAACGCCATCGCGATGAAGCCGGTGATCGGCAGGACGAACAGGCACGCCACGAACAGCATCGTGACGACGCGCGCGGTCTTGCCGATGCTCCAGTCGAACATGGCCCGCCGAGGCCGGGCCTTCGGACGTACGTCTGCGGTGATCTGACTCATCGCTGCTCCTCCTCACCGAACAGGCCGGTCCGGAAGACGACCAGCAGGCCGATGCCCAGCGTGATCACGAGCAGGATCAGCGACATCGCGGCCGCCGCGGGGAAGTTGTAGTTGCTGAAGGCGAACGCGTAGCCCAGCTGGGTCGGCGTCCACTGGTCCTCGAGGGCGTTGCTGGCGACCTGGTCGAGCAGCTGCGGCTCGAGGAACAGCTGGAACCCGTAGGCGAGGTTCATCAGCACCGCGTACCCGATCCACGGCCGGATGATCGGCAGCTTCACGTGCCAGGCCAGCTGCCACTCGTTGGCACCGTCCAGCCGCGCCGCCTCCAGCGTCTCCTCCGAGATCCCGTTGAGGCCGCCGTTGACCACGATGACCCACTGACCGACGCCCTGGAAGAACATCATCGCGGCCAGGATGAACGGCAGGTTCCCGGGTCCGGCGACCGCCTGCTTGATGGTGTCGATGCCCAGCGCCTGCCAGAACCCCTCGATCGGGGACTGGCTCGGGTTGAGCAGATAGACCCAGAGCACGAGGTTGGCGACGCCTGCCAGGGCGCCGGGGATGTAGTAGACGAACCGCATCGACGACCCGAACCATCCGGGGCTGGCGTGGACCAGCAGAGCCAGCCCGACGATGCCGATCGTCATGATCGGGAGCCAGACCACCAGTGTCGCGAAGATGTTGACGAACGTGTCGACGAACCGGTAGTCGGTGACGACGGTCCTGAAGCTGTCTACGCCCCCGAAACCGCCGGTGGGGTCCAGCGGCGTCGGCGCCTTCTCCAGAGATGTCTTGATCGCGTACGCGACCGGGATGATGCCCGCGATCATCAGCAGGACGAGGTAGGGCGCCATCAGCACCCAGGCGCCACGCGTCTCGCTGGGCCGCGCGACTCGTCGCCGGGGACGGCGCCTCTGGCCTGCGTCGGGCGGCGAGGTGGCGACGTCCTCCATCAAGGCGGTCGACATGTTGCTCCTCCGATGTGTCCGGGCCACCGTGAGGCCCCGATGTGACTGGGATGGCACCCTGCGGCCCGGGCGTTCCGGGCCGAAGGAGCTGGTGAGCGGCCGGGCTACTCGACCGTGTAGCCCATCGCCTTCGCCTGGCTGACCAGCTCGTCCCCGAAGGACGTCCAGGCCTGGTCGACGTCGCCTCCTGAGGCGAGGGCGGCGGCCACGGTCTCGGTCCACACCGCTCCGGTGTTGTAGAGCATGTAGGCGTGGCCGTCGACGACGTAGTCGTTGGCCTTCTTCATCGCCTCGAAGGTGGTCTCGTTGTCCGCGAAGTAGTTGGCCTTGGCCTGCTTCTCCGCCCACGCGTCCTGCACGGGACCGTACGCCGGGAGACCGGTGGAGAGCTCGACCTGCCACCTCGGGTCGGTGGCGACGAACTCGGCGAAGGTCAGCGTGTTCTCGAGCTGCTTGCCCGTGATGTGGTTCGAGACGCCCCAGAGGCCGCCGCCCTCGTTACCGGTGGAGGGCTCGCTCTCACCGTCCCATGCGAGGGGCTCCACGGCGGTCATCTGACCGGCCGGGATCTTCCAGGTCTGGTTGAAGAGGTAGTCGCCCCACCACGCAGCACCGGGGCTCATGACCAGGTCCTTGCCGACCTTGGCCGCGTCCGGGTCGAAGATGCCGACGGTCGAGAGTGCCTTGCCCTCCAGCATCGTGCCGATCAGGTCCACCGCTCGCGTGCACTTGGCGTCGGAGGTGTCGATGTGGACGACGGTCTCGGACTGTCGGTCGTTGGTGGGACAGCCCGAGCCCCACAGATAGCGGTCCGGGGCGTACGCGTCGCCGGTGAAGCCGCTGATCTTGCCCGGGTGCTCCTTGGCGATCTGGACGGCCAGGTCGCCGTACTCCTCCCAGGTCGTCGGCGCCTCGTAGCCGTTGGCGTCGAAGAAGGCCTTGTTGTACCAGAACACGTCAGGGGCCGCGTCGTTGCGCAGGCACCGGACCTGACCGTCGATCTCGCACGCGGCGTTGATCGAACCCTCGTAGCCGTCGAGCACGTCGGGCAGGTGGTCGGTCAGGTCGAGCGTGTAGTCGATCTGCGCGCCGGAGGCCCAGGCGATGTCGTCGTTGGAGGGGAAGAAGATGGCGTCCGGCCAACCCTGCCCGGCCTCGTTGAACTGGGCGAACTGCTGCTGAAGAGACTTGCCACCGACGGTCCCGTCGATCTGGTTGATCTTGATGTCGATGTCCGGGTACGCCTTCTTGAAGGCGTTCGCGGCGGGCACTCGCGGCGGGTCGACCCAGACGGTGATCGCGCCACCGGAGTCCGTCTTCTCGCCCGCGGCATCATCTCCTCCGCCGGAGCCGCAGGCACCCAGGACCGAGGCTGCCAGCAGGGTCGCGGCGGCCATCAGGGCCGGCCGGCGACGTGAACCGAGTGGGTTTCGCTTCATGGACATGGCTCCTTCGACGATGTGTCCCGAGCGGATGCAATGTGACGCAGGCCACTGCTCAAACGTTAGAGCAGATCACCGGGAGTGGTCAATCGTTTGAGTAGATCTTCCTCAGGGCAGCCGCGCATGAGGCCCAGCCGGGGCCGATTCGGGGCGCGCGCGAGACCCACCGCGCAGCCGCGGGGTGCTCGTCCGTCAGTTCTCAGACGGCCGGCGCGGTGGCGCCGTGGACTCCCGCACGATGAGCTCCGGGGCGGGGTCAGTGATCATCTCGTCCGCCATCTCACCGGTCTCGATGCGGCGGACGACGCTGCGTACGGCTGCACGGCCCATGTCGTAGAACTGCATCTTGACAGCGGTCAGCGGTGGCCAGGTGTTCTCAGCGGTCCAGGAGTCGTGCACGGTGGCCACGGAGAGGTCCTCGGGGACACGGATCCCGTCGGCTCGGGCGGCCGCGAGGAGACCGATGGCGGCGTTGACGTTGGCGACGACGATCCCCGTGGGCCTCGGCTCCCGCTCCATCAGTCGCCGCAGGGCGGTGCGGCCGTTGTCGGCGGTGTAGCCGACCCGCGTCTCGTAGTCCTGGCGTACCGGCAGCCCGGCCTCGACGAGGGCCTCCTTGTAGCCCACCCGCCGCCGCTTCGCGGTGAACGAGCGGGGAAGGCCGTTGGCGAAGGCGATCCTCTCGTGGCCGAGGTCGATCAGGTACTGGGTGGCGATCCGGGCACCGGTGCGGTCGTCGAGAGCGACCGAACCGACGTGTCCGGGGTAGGTGGAGTTGATCAGCACGATCGGAGCGCCCGAGGCCAGCAGGTCCCCCATCCCGGCCGGCGCGACCCCGTCGCCCACCTGGATGACCATGCCGTCCACGCGTCCCTCGCCGATGAGCCGGGCGATCATCTCGCCTTCGGGACGTACGTCGTCGGCGCGGCCGAGCAGCAGGGTGTAGCCCCGCGCGGCCGACTCGTCCTCGGCGCCGTGCATGAGCTCGGTGAACAGGGCGTTGGTCAGGTCGGGGACGACCAGTCCTACGACCTGGGTCCGCGCCGACTTCAGGGCGCGCCCGGCGAAGTTGGGTCGGTAGTGCAGGTCCTTGGCCGCCTGCACGATCCGCTCGCGGGTGGCCTCGCTCACCCGGGCCGAGGGCGCGTCGCTGAGCACCCTCGAGACGGCCGAGATCGAGACACCGGCGCGAGCTGCGACATCGCCAAGGGTGGCCATGGGCCGCAGCCTAGCTCTGCCCGGCTGCGACGGTTGGGCACCCGGCGGCTCCGGCGTGGCCGGAGCCGGTTGACTGACATCGGTCATGCGGGCCAACCCTCGAGAGGGTCGGCGCCGTCACGCAGGATCCCGTGCTCTCCGAGCCGCGGCGCACCCCGTCGATGCCTGAGGATCTCGCCGTCGATGCGGATGGGGCTCCGCGTGGTCGTCAGCGTCACCGATGCGCCGCCCGGCTCCGGAGCCGACCGCTCGACCTGCTGGGTCATCTCGAGCGCGGCGAACTCCGGCGAGGCGAGCAGCTCCTCGAGGGTGAGCACCGGCGCGAACCACTCGCTGCTCCCATCCTGTGCGTGCAGCGCGTCCAGCCAGGCGGCCGTGGTGTCACGGCTCAGGGCGGCGGCGATCAGGTCGCTCACCCGGTCGGGGTCCTTCTCCCACGACCCGGTGGCCGCGAGCTGGGCCAGCTCGGCGTCGCCCAGCGTGGTCGCGAGCTCGTCGAGGGGCACTCCTGTCAGCGCGACGTAGCCGTCCTTGGTGGCGAAGATCCCGGTGGGGGTCCAGGCGGACATCGGACGAGGCGAGCCCGCCAGGTCCTCACCCTCGGGTCGCGTCAGGAGCGTCGCCTGCAGGTCGAGCATGCCCTCGAGCAGGCTGGTCTCCACGAGCCCGCCCCGGCCGGTCCTGGCCCGGCGTACGAGCAGAGCGGTCACGCCTTCGGCGAGGTGGCAGCTCATCAGGTGGTCCGCGAGGGAGAGCCCGACCGTCATGGGCCGATCCGCACCGGCGAGCCACGTCGCCCCTGACACCGCCTGGGCCAGGAGATCCTGGCCGGGTCGGCTCGCCCAGGGTCCGGTGTCGCCGTAGCCCGAGGCGCTCGCATAGACGAGCCCCGGATTGAGCTCCCGCACGCTCGCGTAGTCGAGGCCGATGCGCTCCATGACCCCGGGACGGAAGTTCTCGATGATGACGTCGGCGCGAGCGACGAGGTCCTTCACCCGAGCCAGGTCCGCCGGGTCCTTGAGGTCGGCGACGACCGCCTCCTTGTTGCGGTTCATCGCGTGGAACGAGAGTGTGTCCCCCGCCGCCGAGCGGCCTGCGAACGCGAGCGTACGGCCGATCTCGCCGGTGTGCGGCCGCTCGACCTTGATCACCCGCGACCCCAGGTCGGCCAGCCGAAGCGCTGCGACCGGACCCGCCAGGAACTGGCTGAAGTCCAGGACAACGGTCCCCGCGAGAGGCAGATCCTCCGGTTGCATCGCCACTCCCCCTCGCGCGATCAATCGTTTGCGCAATGGTACGGCCCGGGTGATGCCGAGAGCAAGCAGCGCCGAGACGTCAGGTACGTCGGGCGAGACGTCAGGTACGTCGGGCGAGACGTCAGGTACGTCGGGCGAGACGTCAGGTACGTCGGGCGAGACGTCAGGTACGTCGGGCGAGACGTCAGGTACG
>NZ_JBEPDH010000013.1:148700-194497 GCF_040300245.1 Nocardioides sp. NPDC000445
GTACGTCGGGCGAGTTGGCACGCGCTGCCGCCTCGGTCGACGCGGCCGACGTCTCGGTCGACGCAGGCGACGTCTCGGTCGACGCAGGCGACGCCTCGGCCGACCCGGGCGACGTCTCGGCCGACGCGGGCGACCCCTCGGCTGGGGTCAGATGTGCAGGGCGCCGTCGATGCGACGTGGCGTACCGATGTGTCCGTCGCGCAGTTCCTCGGGCAACAGCTCCTGCGGCGCGTCCTGCCACACCATCGGGCGCAGGAAGCGGCGCACGGCGGTGACACCGACCGAGGTGTGCAGGGTGTTGGTGGACGGCCACGGTCCGCCGTGGTGCTGCGCCCAGGAGACACGTACGCCGGTGGGGAAGCCGTTGAAGACCAGGCGGCCGGCGATCGGGGCGACCGCCTCGACGAGTCCCCGGGTCAGCACGGACTCGTCGGGCTCGGAGTGGAGGGACGCGGTCAGCGATCCGGGGACCTGGCTCAGGGCGGCGAGCAGGTCGGCCTCGTCGGCGTACCTCACCACGACGGCGGCGGGGCCGAAGCACTCCTCGAGTACCTCCGGGAGTCCCGCCGTGCCGGAGACCAGGAGTCCCGCGGCGGCCCATGCGGGCTCGCTCCGCTCCTGTGCCGTCACGGCTGCGGTGACGCCGGGAGCCGACGCGAGCCGACCGAGGATCTCTCGGTAGGAGCCGGCGATGCCGACGTTGAGCAGCGGCTGCGCGGCCGACTCGGCCAGGATCGCGGCCAATGCCTCGACCAAGGCGTCGCCGGCCTCTCCGACCGGCACGAACACCAGTCCCGGCTTGGTGCACAGCTGTCCGGCCGACCCGGTGATCGAGGCCGCGAGGCCCTCGGCGATGACCGTCCCGCGCGCCGTCGCGGCACCGGGAGTGACGACGAGCGGGTTGAGACTCCCGAACTCGCCGTAGAACGGGATCGGCTCGGGGCGTGCGTTGACCAGGTCGAGCAGCGCCCGGCCGCCAGCGGGCGAGCCGGTGAAGCCGACCGCCTTGATGCGCGGATGGACGACCAGGTCGGCCCCGGCCTGGCGACCGTGGACCAGGCCGACCGTGCCGCGCGGCAGTCCGAGGTCCGCGACCGCGGCCCGGAGCGCTTCGAACGCGAGCTGGGAGGTCAGCGGGTGCGACTCGTGCGCCTTGACCACGACCGGGCAGCCGGCCGCGACCGCGGACGCGGTGTCGCCGCCCGGCACCGAGAAGGCGAGCGGGAAGTTGCTGGCGCCGAAGACGGCGACCGGGCCGAGCGGCACGAGCATGCGGCGTACGTCGGGAGCCGGCCCGAGCGGTGTCTGACCGGCGTGGTCGATCGCGGCCTCGAGGAAGCTGCCCTCGCGGACGGCCTCGGCGAAGAGGCGCAGCTGGAAGCTGGTGCGGCCGACCTCGCCCTCGAGGCGAGGCCGGGTCAGCCCGGTCTCCGACATCGCCGTCTCGACGAGCCGGGCGCGGCTCTCCTCGAGCCGCTCGGCCATCGCCTCGAGCAGGCGGGCGCGCCCTTCGCGACCCAGCGCCGCCAACGCGGGCACGGCGAGATGTGCCTCCGCGACGACCCGGTCGACCTCCTCGGTGGTGGTGGCCCGCAGCGCGGTCGGGGTCTCCTCGCCGGTGGCGGGGTCGCGGGAGAACAGGACGGTCACAGCAGGTTCCTTCCGGCGAGGTTGTGCATCAGGTCGGCGACGCCGAAGTCCCACGGCGCGCACTCCTCGCTCGCCCGGACGCGGTTGACGAGGGTGCCGAGCTCGGGCGCGGAGATCCGGACGACGTCGCCCGAGTGATGGGTGAACCCCATACCGGGCTCGTCCCTGTCGTCGGAGGGCGCGAACATGGTGCCGAGCAGCAGCACGGCCCCGTCGGGATACTGGTGGTGCGGGCCGATCAGCTGGCTGACCAGATCCGCGGGGTCGCGGCTGATCGCGCGCATCGACGAGGTGCCGACCATCTCGAAGTCGTCCTCGCCACGCACCTCGAGCGAGACGGTCATCGCGCGCACGTCGTCGAGGGTGAAGCCGTCGTCGAATAGCCGTACGAACGGGCCGATCGCACAGGCGGCGTTGTTGTCCTTCGCCTTGGGCAGCAGGAGCGCCGAGCGGCCCTCGACGTCGCGCAGGTTGACGTCGTTGCCGAGGGTGGCGCCGACGATCCGGCCGTCGGAGGCGACGACCAGCGCCACCTCGGGCTCGGGGTTGTTCCAGCGCGACGCGGCCAGCACCCCGACCTCGGCGCCGGTGCCGACCGCGGACAGCGGCTGGGCCTTGGTGAAGATCTCGGCGTCGGGTCCGATGCCGACCTCGAGGTACTGGCTCCACATGCCACGCTCGCGCAGCACCTCCTTGAGCCGCTGCGCCTCCGCCGAGCCGGGAACCAGCTCGCCGAGTCCGCCGCCGATCGCCGCGGTGATCTCGGCGCGCACCGTGGCCGCGGCGTCGGCCTCGCCCCGAGCGCGTTCCTCGATGAGCCGCTCCAGCATCGAGACCACGAAGGTCACCCCGGCGGCCTTGACCGCCTGCAGGTCGACCGGCGCGAGCAGCCAGGGGCGGGCGGCGTCGCGGCCCTCCGGCGGCGTGTTGGCGAGCAGGTCGGCCACCGTGGCCAGCGGCTCGCCGGGCACGTCCGCCAGCGCGGCAGCGGAGTCGGACTGCTCGCAGAGGTCGCGCACCGTCGCGTACGTCCCGCTCACGTCGTACGCCGTGCCATCCCGCACCACGACGACGCTCGGGCCGCCTGCCTGCGGGTCCCAGACGCGCCCCACGAGCGCCGGGACGGCGCCGTCGGTGGGCAGGGTGGCGGCCAGGTCGGGCCCCCAGTCGGTGGTGACGGTCATCGGTGGTCCTCCGGTCAGGCTCGTACGAATCGGGGTGCGCGCTTCTCGGCGAACGCCGCGCGGCCCTCGGCGGCGTCGGCGGTCGCGAAGCACACGGTCTGGATGTCGCGCTCGTAGGTGACCGCCTGCTCCAGGGGCATGTTGGCTGCAGCGGCCAGGTTGGCCTTGGCGGTCTCGACCGCGATCGGAGCACGGCTCGCGATGGTCTCGGCGAGCTCGAGGGCGCGCGGCAGGAGGGCGTCGGGCTCGAGCACCTCACTGACCAGCCCCCAGGCGAGCGCCTGCTGAGCGTCGATCGGATCGCCGGTCATCAGCATCACCGCCGCGTTGCTGGGGCCGATCGAGCGGTCCAGCAGCGCCGACATGCCGCCACCGCCGATCCAGCCGAGCTTCACCTCGGCGGCGGCGAGCTTCGCGGTGGTCGACGCCAGCCGGATGTCGCAGATCAGTGCGGTCTCCAGCCCGCCGCCGAGGGCGTACCCGTTGACGGCGGCGATGATCGGCTTCCGCAGCACCTTGATCGAGTCGCAGTAGTCCTCCCGGTTGCGGAAGGCCCAGGGGCTGGCGTACTTGTCGAGCTCGGCGATGTCCGAACCCGCGCAGAAGGCGCGGTCGCCGGCGCCGGTGAGCACCACGACCCGAATCTCGTCGGCGTCGTTGCACCAGCGCGCCAGCGCGACGAGCGCATCCGACATCTCCTGGGTGACGGCGTTGAGCTTGGCGGGCCGGTTGAGGGTGATCACCCCGACGCGGCCGCGCTGCTCGAACAGCACCTCCGGGCAGGTCGACTCAGGTGCGGTCATCGGGCAGCTCCTTCCGGGTTCGCGCGGCCGAGGGCGGCCAGGTGGCGGTCGTCGATCCGAGACAGGGCGGCGGCGATGCTGATCGAGCCGGACAGGGCCTCGCGCACGACCTCGGCCGCCTCGGCCTGGAACGTCACGTAGCCGGGATGACGGGGCCGGACCCAGGCCCGCTCGAGGGTCTCCAGGGTGCCGCGATAGAAGTCGCCCACCGGCTCGTTCACCGCTGGCGAGGTCCACGCGGCGCGTGCCGACGGCTGGCCGGAGTGTGCCGGGATGAAGTCCTCCTGCACCGGCCCCGACATGAGATGGCGTACGTGGTCGAGCAGCTCAGGAGTGACCGCGCACCGTGCGGTGATGGCCAGGCCGGTCCCGCCCAGGGTGGAGCCGGGCCGCGTACCAGGCGCCGGCGTGGGCGCGTCGGTGAAGCGCACCGGACGGTCGAGCGTGGTGTCGGCGTAGGTGACGTAGCCGTAGACGAGCGGCACGTGGGCGATCGTGTCGCCCTCGGTCATCTCGGCGAGCAGTCCGATCGGGTCGAGATCCAGAGTGTGGCGCGGCGCCCGGGAGGCGAGGTCGGCCATCAGCTCGAGGGCTTGACGTCCGACCTCGTCGGAGACGAAGCCTTGCGCACCCCCTGGCTCCTCCCCCAGCGCGACGCAGATCGAGGTGAAGGTCAGGAGCGCGTGCGGGCCCGCGACGGAGAGCGCGACCGGCGCCCGCCGGGACAGCGCGGCGACCTCCGCCCACAGCCGCGGGACGACATCCACGAGGTCCGCGCGCGTCGCGGCGACCTGCGTCGCGGCGTCGAGAGGCACCGCCCACAGCCGTCCGTCCATGACGTACGACGCCAGGCTGGGGCCCACTGCCGCGGCCGCCCACGCCGCCACCTGCTCGTGACCGACGAGGTCGTCGAACGGCCGCAGGCAGCCCTGTGCAAGGGCGTCGCCGAGGTGGGGGTGGTCGAGGACGACGAGGTCGTAGTCGGCGGCGATCTCCTCGATCGGGGTGGACTCGAAACCGCTGAGCGGGTGGACGTCCCAGGTCAGGTCCAGGTCGCTCGCCTCGGCCGCCGCGACCAGGGCATCCCGGCCGCGCGGGTGGTCCCAGGTCAGGCCACGAAAGGTCGGCAGGGTCATCAGACCGGCTGCTCGGGACGGGTCTCGGCGACCACGCCGTCGGCGGTCAGCGCCGCGATCTCCTCGCCGCTGAAGCCGGCCTCGGCGAGCAGCTCGGCGGTGTGCTCCCCGACCAGGGGAGCGCCCCGCTCGATCGAGGCCGGCGTACGCGAGAAGGCGTACGGGAATCCGGGGGTCGTGACCCGGCCCTCGGTGGGGTGGTCGTACTCGACGAAGGTCCCGTTGTGCCTGATCTGCGGGTCCTCGACCAGGGCCGCGTAGTCCTGGACCGGGCCGCACCAGATGCCGGCGGCGCCAAGAGCGTCGAGCCACTCGGCAGTCGTACGCAGCACCAGCCTGTCCGCCGTGCGGCGATGGACCTCGTCCCGGTGGCTCCAGCCGTGCACCTCCGAGCTCATCTCGGCGAACGCGGGCTCGTCGATGACCTTGCCCAGCGTCGGCAGGTCAGGCATGGCGAGGGCGAGGAAGCCGTCCGCGGTCTTGAACGTGCCGTAGGGCGCCCGGATGTAGACGTGCGCGTGCGGCTCTGCGCTGCGCTGCTGGGGCACCTTGCCGGCCACGAACACCGACAGCTCCTGCATCTGCAAGGTGGTGATCGCGTCCAGCATGTTCACCTTCACCAGCTGCCCCTCGCCCGTACGCTCGCGGTGGAGCAGCGCCGCCAGGACCGCCTCGAAGGCAGTGGAGGCGGTGACGGCGTCGACGAGGTACTGCCCCGCCGGCTGCGGCGGCTCACCGTGGCGACCGGTCGAGAGCATCGCGCCGCTGCGGGCCTGCAGCAGCAGGTCCTGTCCTGGCTGGTCGACGTCGGGGCCGTCCTCGCCGTAGCCGGACATCGAGACGTAGACCAGACGCGGGTTGATCGCCGAGAGCGTGGCGTAGTCGACGCCGAGCCGCTCAGCTACCCCCGGCCGATAGTTCTGCAGGAAAACATCTGCCGTCTCAACCATCCGCAGCAGAACGTTCTTGCCGGCATCGGCCTTGAGGTCGACGGCCAGCGAGCGCTTATTGCGGTTGAGGGAGAGGAAGGAGACGTTGATCTGGTTGCCCTGCGCGCCGCCGGCAGCAGCGTGGCGCTGCCACTCGCCGGTGACCGGCTCGACCTTGACGACGTCGGCGCCGAGGTCACCCAGCCGCTGAGCGGCGAACGGACCGGCCATGGCGATCGAGCAGTCGAGGACGCGGTAGCCCTCGAGGATGCGGGGTGTGGTGGTCATCGGTCTTCCTTGTCGATGGGCTGGCTGGTCAGTCGGGCTGGCTGGTCAGGCGGGCTGGTCGCCGAGTGCGCGGATCGCTGCGCGGGACGCCCGGACGGCCGCTGCACCGTCTAGCACGCGGATCGTGGTGGAGTAGCTGCGCGTCTCACCGTGCTCGAGCCAGGTCATCGAGCCGTCCTCACGGGCGGCGGCATCGCCGGCGACGGCGTGCGTCGACGGCTCCAGGCCGATGGCGTACTGGCCGCTGCGGAGGTTCTGCCACTCGAAGAAGTGCGGCATCGTGGCGGAGTCCCAGGAGACCTCCACGCCGAGGGTCTCGTCACCGCGGACCAGCGCGACCCGGTGCCGCCCGTCGCCCTCGGCGACGAGCGTGTGCTCGTGGACCTGCTCGACGAACCGCGGCTGCGGCTCGGGGAGGGTGCGGTACGAGACGCCCTGCTCGGCGACCGAGTCGGAACGCCACGGCGTCTCACTGATCGCCGCGACGAACTCGGTGCCCGCGTCGACCAGCGGCCAGCCGAAGTTGAGGTGGTAGAGGAACATGTGCGGCGTCGGGTCGAAGCCGAGGTTGTCGACGACGTCGTGGAGGCGGATCTCGAGCCCGTCGAAGTCGGCCTCGATCGTGCGGGTCAGGCGCAGGTGCTCGCCAAAGGACGTCGCCTGGACGACCTCGCCTCGCACCCGCAGCACACAACGCTCGCCGTCCCACACCTCGCGGGCCTCGAGCAGGCGGCCCGGGATCGCGGTGAGCCGGCCGTGCAGGCCGTGGTTGACCGTCTGCTTCGGCGGATAGTTATACGCCGAAGCATCCACGTCGCCGCCGAAGAGCGTGTGGTCGAGGCCGCCGGAGACCAGCAGGCCGTCGAGGGCGCGCAGCCAGGACAGACCGCCCTCGTCGTGGTGCTCGTGCAGCCCCGGATGACGGAAGCCGTTGCCGCTGCGCCACCCGAAGGGGACGCCCCGCAGCCTGGCCGCGCCGAGGTCGAGCGCCCGGTCGACCAGCACCTCGACCTCGAGCCCGGCCGAGGTGCGCACCTGCACCGCACGTACGCCGCGCTCGGAGCCGTTGTCGAGGACGACCTGGCGTACTCCTGCGACGGACTCGGTGTCGCCGGTGCGCTCACGCAGCTCCCGCGGCGTGAGTCGGTGTCCGAAGATGTCCAGCTTGTTGTTGAGATCGCTCATTGCATGTTCCATCCGCCGTCGACGTTCAGGGTCTGCCCGGTCATGAAGGACGCGTCGGGCCCGACCAGGAAGGCGACCACCGCCGCCAGTTCGTCGGGCCGGCCACGCCGTTTGAGGGACTGGTGGTCTAGCACATGGGCCGTGTAGGCCTCGGGGTCCTCGTGGATCTCCTCGGCCTTGGTCGGGAAAGCGCCCGGGGCGACCGCGTTGACCCGGATGCCCAGCGGCCCCAGCTCACGCGCGAGAGCACGGGTCAGCGCCACCGCGGCGCCCTTGGTCGAGACGTAGCTGGCGAGCTTGTCCCAGCCGCCGGAGAAGGTGATCGAGCCGATGTTGACGATCGAGCCGGTCCTCCGCGGCGCCATCAGCCGGGCCGCCGCCTGGGCGGCGACGAAGTAGGCCCGCTGGTTGACCGCCACCACGTCGTCGTACTCGCTGACCGGGATGTCCAGGAACGGCGTGGCCGGATAGATCGCCGCGTTGTTGAGCAGCACCTCGAGCGGCCCCAGTTCGCGCTCGGCCTCCTCCAGGGCGGCGACCAGGGCAGCGGCGTCGCGGACGTCCACGGGCAGGGTGGCCTGCCGGGCTCCGGTCGCCTCGACCTCGGCCGCCGTGGTGGTCAGGGCGTCACCTGCCAGATCGAGCAGGGCGAGCGAGAAGCCCTCCTGCCCGAGGCGTACGGCGCTGGCTCGGCCGAGCGAGCCACCTGCTCCGGTCACCACGGCACAACCGCGGGTCGGGGTCTGGGACGTCATCTGGCTGGTCCTTTCGTGGAGGGGGCAGGTCAGCGTGGAGCGGGGCCCTGCGGGCGCGGGTGAAGGGAGGGTTTGCGCACGAGCCTGCGACCGGCCCGCTCCGGACGTACGTGGGGTCCGCCGTGGCGTCCCCAGTCGGCGGCCGCGTTCATGTGCTCGATCGCGGCCTCGTCGACGACCAGGCCGAGACCGGGGAGGTCGCCGAGCACCAGGTGCCCGTCCTCGATCTCCTGGTCGGACTCGATGCCGAAGGGCAGGTGCAGGTCCTGCACCTCCAGGGAGAGGTGGTTGGGGACGACCGTGGCTGCGTGGGCGATCGGATTGGCGTTGTAGCCGACAGGGCTCACCGGCAGGTCGAAGGCGAGCGCGAGGGCGGCCACGCGCAGGAAGTGGCTGATTCCCCAGACGCTTCCGGTCTGCACGACGTCGACCGCGTTGGCCTGCAGCAGCGGCCGGAACTGCTCGAGCCCGGTGAGGTTCTCCCCCGTCGCGACGGCCGCACGCACCGACTGGGAGACCCGAGTCAGGCCGTCGACGTCCCACCGGCGCACCGGCTCCTCGACCCAGGCGAGGTCGACCGACTCCTCGAGGCGGCCGATGTGGCGTACCGCCTCCTTGCGCGACCAGGACTCGTTCGCGTCCAGCATCAGCGCGGGCGCGGCGCCCGTCCGGTCGTGGAAGACGTCGCTCACCAGGTGGAGGCGCCGCAGGTCGGCTTCGACGTCGAGCCCGCCCTTGATCTTGACGGCTGTGAAGCCACGGTCGGCGAACCTGGTCTGGAGCGCGGCCAGCTCCTCGTCGGTCAGCGGCCCGTCCAGCCCGGAGGCGTACGCGGGCACGACCCGGTCGCGCCCGCCGAGCAGGCGCCACAGCGGCTGGCCGGCCGCCTTGGCCTTGAGATCCCACAGCGCCATGTCGAGCGCGCCGATCGCCCCGAACACCGCACCGCCGTGCCCGGACTTGAAGACCCACGACAGCATCCGGTCGTAGAGCGCCTGCACGGCAACCGGGTCCTCGCCCTCGAGAGCAGGGAAGACCACGTCGAGGCCCTGGTGGTGGCCGAGTCCGATGCCCTCGAGTCCCGAGTCGGTGGTGAGCACGACGATCGGAACGGCCGTCTTGCCCGATCCGACAGCGCCGTTGACGTCGCCGATGGGGCGACCCCAGTCGTGCACGGTCGTCAGCGTGCGATAGCCCGTGATGCGCATGGTTCGGCGGCCCCTTAACTCTTTCATGGAGTCCGTGAATCATCAGACATCATTTGTATGTTGTCAACTGTTTGATGGGTTGCGCGGGTTCGCGCGCTCGTCGGGGCACGGCTGGTCAACCGCCCGTACCCCGAGGAGGAAGGCGGCCAGGTAGGACCCCGCTGGATCGACCTACGAGGTCAGCTGGGGGTGCCGACGAACACGCGGCCCATGGCGAAGATGCCGTGCTGAGGGATCCAGAAGTCGCCGAGGCGCGCCTGCTGCGGCAGCGGCGCCGGCTGACCCGCATCCACGCCGTTGATCGTTGCCACCGCATCGACGACTCGCCAGATGCGTAGCGGGTTGGCGTCGAACGGGAGACCGTTCGCCGTGAGCCCGGTCATCGAGACCTTGCCGACGCCGAGAGTTGCCGACGCCATGGCGCCCATCGCCCTGAGCATCGCGGTCGAGCGCCAGGCCGCCATCGGCATCCCGCCACCCATCGCGTTCATCACTCGCGTCATCGGCGACGCCGCCAGCGTGAGATGCCAGTCCACCCGTCCCTCGGCTGTCACGCGCAGCTGCGTCGGCCCATCCCAGGTCACGTCGATCGGGACGACCACCGACTCCTGGACGCCATGGCCGAACCACCGCGAGCACGCGAACTGCGGCTGCGCCGACTCGTAGAAGTGCCAGGACCCGTCCGGTTCACGGTGCCAGATGGAGGTGAACTGCTCCCCCACGGACGATGCCGTCCACCGCCGCAGCCCCAGCACATGTCCCGTCTCGAAGGTCTGCCCCATCACTCCGTAGCCGGCGACGCGCTCCTCCGACCCCGGCGGCAGCTGCGGGTGCCGCTCGGACTCCTCGGCGTACTCGCGCGGTGGCCTCATCTTCACAGGCTAGACCCCTTCAGGCCGCGCCGTCCCTTCCGAAGACGGCGGGTCTGCGGAAGCCCGCATCCTCGGCAACACAACGCCCCGCAGCGCAAGCACACGTCGAAGCCGCGTGACCTCCCTCCTCGTGGCCCGCTTGGCGATACACAGCCAACGCTGTCACGGGGAAGCCTGATCAGCGCCTCAGATGGCGATCTCCGGACGCACCCGCTTCGGCGTCCAGACCCGTTGCCGGCGGGCGCCGTAGCTGGTCAGCAGCAGTGCTCCGACGAGGAAGGCTGCCAGGACGAGGGCGTCGGCGACGACCCGCCCCGAGAGCCCGCCGTACATCAGCTGGCGAAGCCCGTCGACGGCGTAGCTCATCGGCAGTACGTGGTGGAGCGGGTGCAGCGGCTCGGGAATGGTCTGCCAGGGGAACGTGCCCCCGGCGGTGACGAGCTGGACGACCATGAGGACCAGGCCGACGAACTGGCCCGGCGCACCGAGGAGCGCATTGAGCATGTGCACGATCGCGACGAAGGTCGCCGAGGTGAGGAGCAGGAATCCGAACGTACCCAGCCAGTTCACCGGGGTGATGTCGACGGCGAGACCGACGACCACGAGCACGACGGCCATCTGCGCGGCACCGATGAGCGCCGGGGTGAGCCAGCCGCCGAGTACGATTCGCAGCGGAGTCTGGTTGGCGGCCAGCGCGCGGGTCGAGATCGGCCGGACGAGCAGGAAGAGGACGTACCCGCCGATCCATGCGCCCAGAGCGAGGAAGAACGGTGCCAGCCCGGCACCGTAGGAGGACGCCTTCGCCTCGGAGACCGAGTCGATGGCGACCGGGTCGGCGATGGTCGAGGCGATCCGGTCGCGCAGCTCCTCGTTGGTGGCGGGTGCCTGCGCAGCGCCGTCCTGCAGCCCCTTCTTCAGGTCGCCGGCGCCGGTGGCGAGCTGAGTGGCACCGTCACGCAACTTGGTCGCTCCGGTGCTGAGCTCGCCGGCGCCGTCGGCAGCCTGGGAGATCCCGGCGACCAGATCGGGCATCGCGGAAGCCAGCTGCTCGTTGCCGTCCGCCACCTGGTCGGCACCGGCGGCGAGCTGGTCGAGCCGGCCGGAGACGTCGCCGACGCGCTGGTCGACGCGGTCGAGCGGCGCGGAGCCGCGGTCGTAGATGGCCAGCACCTCGGCTCGCTGCTGCTCATCGAGACCCTGCGCCTGGAGCCGGGCGTCGAGGTCGTCCCGGTTCGACTCGTAGGCGGCGACGGCGTCGTCGACGGCGGTCGCGGCCCGCTGCCCGGTGGCGGCGATCTCGCCGTTGGCGTCGGCGACCTTGCGGGCACCGGTGGCGAGCTCGCGTGTCTTGCTGGGCAGGTCGGCGACCTTGCCCTCGATGGTGTTCAGTCCGTTCTCGAGGTCGCCGGCTCCGGTGGCCAGCTTCCCGGCTCCGTCGCGCAGCGTGCCCGCGCCCTTCTCCAGCTTCGCGGCGCCGTCGGCGGCCTTCACCAGACCCGAGCGGAGGTCGGAGATGCCGAGCAGGAAGTTGGCCGCGGCCTGCTCGGAGACCTCGCTGGCGATGGCGTCGCGGACCTTGTCGGTGACGTTGGTCGCGATCGTGGTGGACAGGTAGGAGTTGGCGTCGTTGGTGATGACCTGGATCTGCGCCTGCTTCGGGTCGAGCCGCTCCGCGCCGGTCAGCGTCCGGGAGAACCCCTCCGGGATCCGCAGGGCGAAGTAGTAGTCGCCCTCCCGGATGTCCTTCTCCGCCGTTTCCGCGGAGACCTCCGACCAGTCGAAGTCGCCCGACTTCAGGAGCTTGTCGGCGACATCGCGCCCCGCGTCGATCTTCGTGCCGTCGGTCGTGGTGGCCCCGGTGTCCTCCACGATGAGCGCCGCCGGGAGCTCGTCGAAGTGCGCGTACGGATCGTGGTTGGCGTACAGGTAGAGCCCGGCGTAGAGCGTGGGGACGAGGACGAGCGCCACGATGACGAGCTTCGCCAGCCGCCCGGCCGTGATCCGGCGCAGCTCGGTCAGGGCGATACGCAGCGAGTTCATGCTTCCTCCGTCGGACCGATGGTGAACGTACGCACGCCGGTGGGGATGGTGACCGCGCGACTCGCGGTGACCAGGACGCCGGGCCGGCTCTCGGAGCCGGCGAGGTCGTTGGCGGTCTCCAGCCACTGCGCGACCGGCAGGCCGAGGCGCTCGGGGTAGGTGAGGACGAGGAAGCGGGTCCCGGGCCGCAGCAGCGCCATCCGCGCGAGGATCTCCAGGCGCGGCACCGGCGGGACCGCCTCCGTGGTGATTCCGGTCGCGAGGTCGTACTCACCCAGCCAGCCGTCGATGGCTGCCGCCCTCGGCTTCTGCTTCGCCATGGCGAGCTCCTCGCCGAGGATCGTACGGAACGGCACCATCTCGTCGGGCTCGGAGACCCCCGGCACGTCGACCAGCGCCACCGCGGCCTGCAGGACCCGCGGCGACGCGTCACCGTCCAGCTCCACCCTGCCCGCGTCCAGCCGGAGCCGCCCGGCGAGCGCCAGGGCCAGCGACGTATGCCCGCCTCCCGGCGGTCCGACAGCCACCGCGACCTCTCCCCCGCGCAGCGTCAACGACGTGGTCGGCAGCAGATCCCGGGCCCCCTGCCGAACACGTACGCCGAGGGCTCGCAGCCTCGTCTTCTCCTCGTCGACCGCGTCCTCGCTCATGGCCAAACCCTGTCACCAAATGTCGGCAAAGACCGTCAGGCACAACGATCCCGCCGCAGCCGCACCGAGAACGTCGTACCGTGATTTCAGCCGTACGACCGACGTGAACGGAGGCTCCCGCGATGCCCGATACCGACGTGGTCGTGGTGGGAGCCGGCCTGGCCGGGCTGAGCGCGGCCGACAAGCTCACCGCTGCCGGGAAGTCCGTCGTGGTGCTGGAGGCACGGGACCGGGTCGGCGGTCGCACCGAGGGCGGAGTCCTCGAGGGGCACCCGATCGAGCTCGGCGGCACCTGGATCGGGGAGGGTCACACCGAGATGTACCGGCTCGTCGACGAGCTGGGCCTGGAGACCTTCCCGACCTGGAACGACGCCGGAGAGCTGCTCGTCGACCTCGGCGGCAAGCAGTCCCGCCTCGGTCCGCAGAAGGGCGCGACCCCCAAGCTCAACCCGATCGTCCTGGCCGATCTCGCCCAGGGCCTGGCCCGCTACGAGAGGCTCGCGCGCGGCGTCGACGTCGAGCGTCCGTGGGCCCATCCCAAGGCGACTCTGCTGGACGGGCAGACCTTCGAGTCGTGGATCCGTCGCAATCTGAGGACGACCACCGGTCGTTCCTACTTCCGCGTGCTGGCCGAGGCTCTCTACTCGGCCGACGCCTCCGACCTCTCTCTGCTGCACACGCTCTTCTACACGATCAGCAACGGCGATCTCGAGACCCTCGCCTCCACCGACAGCGGCGCCCAAAAGGACCGCGTCGTCGGTGGATCGGTGCTGGTCTCGCAGCGCCTCGCCGAAGGCCAGGACGTACGGTTCGGGTCGCCCGTGGCCCGCATCGCCCAGACCGGCGAGAGTGCGAGGGCCATCACCCGCGATGGCGAGAGCTACACGGCGCGACATGTCCTCGTCACCCTGCCTCCGACCCTCGCCGGGCGGCTCGACTACGACCCGATCCTTCCCGCCGGCCGCGACCAGCTCACGCAGCGGGTGCCGGCCGGGACAGTCGTGAAGTGCTTCGCGGCGTACCCGAAGCCGTTCTGGCGCGAGCAGGGGCTCAACGGCCAGGCGATGTCCGACCTCGGCCCGGTCAAGATCACCTTCGACGTCTCTCCACCCAGCGCGGAGGTCGGCATCCTGATCGGCTTCGTCGAGGCCGGGGAGGCCCGCAGCTGGCAGCGTCTTCCCGACGGGGAGCGTCGCCGCGGCGTCATCGACTGCTTCGTGCGCTACTTCGGGAGCGAGGCAGCCACACCGATCTCGTACGTCGAGAAGGACTGGAGCGCCGAGGAGTTCACCCGCGGCTGCTACGGCGCCGGCTTCGGCCCCGGCGTCTGGACGAACTACGGACCGATCCTGCGCGAACCCGTCGGACGGATCCACTGGGCCGGGGCCGAGTACGCCACCGAATGGAGCGGCTACATGGAGGGAGCCGTCCGCTCGGGTCTTCGGACCGCCGAGGAGATCCTCGCCGCACCGGCCTGACCACAAGCTCTTCAGGACTCGAGGAGCTGCTTGAGCTCGGCCAGGTCCTTGGTCGTCGCCCGCCGCATCGCCCGCTCCATCACCGGCGCAGCGACCCGAGAGAAACCGGACGGGTTGCCGCGGTTGCGCAGCGTCATCGTGGTGCCGCCCTCCCCCGCCGGCTCCCAGGTGTAGGTGGTCTCCATCGGGAACGGTCCGTCGGCCGTACGCATCACGAGCCGCTCCCCCGGCACCCACTCGACCACCTCGTAGGTGTAGGCCAGCCTGCGCCCCAGGAACTGCGCGACGAAGTCCATCCTCGACCCGACCCGCACCGGCGGCTCGGTGCGCCACTCGACCGAGCGGATGTTGGCGTACCAGGTCGGGGCGTTGCTCGGGTCTCCGGCGTACGCGGACACCTCGGCCGGCGATCGCCGGATCGTCGTCTCCACCAGCACGTCCACGCTCATGGCCCCATCGTCCTCCGAAATCGGGCCGTTGTCGTCCACCTCGGTCGGCGCCTGGGCGTTGAGCGTTGTTCGTCCTGAAGACGCCTCGGCCGGGGTCCCGATCTCTAGCGTATGTCGCGCGCAGATCCCCCCGGATCTGCCGAGACGACAGAGGAGACCCACCATGGATCGTCGCAACTTCCTACGTGCCGCCGTTGTCGGCGCTGGAACCGTCGCCTTCGGGTTCAGCGTCACTCGTCCCGCCATCGCCTACCCGGCCAAGACCGGACCGAGCCCCTATGGCGCTCTCCTGGCCGCCGACGGCAACGGCATCATGCTGCCCGCAGGGTTCACCAGCCGGGTGGTCGCCCGCTCGACCAGGACCGTCGCGAACACCGGGTACACCTGGCACAGCGCCCCGGACGGCGGCGTCTGCTTCGCCGACGGAACCGGCTGGATCTACGTCTCCAACTCGGAGATGAGCAGCGGCGCGGGCGGCGTGAGCGCCCTCAAGTTCGACAGCAACGCCAACATCACCAGCGCCTACCGCATCCTCGGCAACACCACCCGGAACTGCGCGGGCGGACCGACGCCGTGGAACACCTGGATCTCGTGCGAGGAGCACGACACGGGCTACAGCTGGGAGACCGACCCGTGGGGCGTCAAGCCCGCCGTCCGTCGTGCCGCGATGGGCCGGTTCACCCACGAGGCCGCGGCCTGCGACCCGGTCCGCAAGGTCGTCTACCAGACCGAGGACAAGAGCGACGGCGGCTTCTACCGCTTCGTCCCGACCACCTGGGGAGACCTGTCCGCCGGAAAGCTGCAGGTGCTCACCACGAACCTCACCTGGGCCGATGTCCCCGACCCGGACGGCTCGCCGACGCCCACGCGCGACCAGGTGTCGAACATGAAGCTGTTCAACGGCGGTGAAGGCGCCTACTACCGCAACGACATCTGCTACTTCACCACCAAGGGCGACAACAAGGTGTGGGCCTACAACGCGGCCGCCAACACCCTCGACGTCGTCTACGACGACAACCTGACCAGCAACCCGCCGCTCACCGGCGTCGACAACATCGCCGGCGCCGGGGCAGGAGACCTGTACGTCGCCGAGGACGGCGGCAACATGGAGATCTGCATCATCACCCCCGACGACGTCGTGGCGCCGTTCCTCCGCGTCACCGGGCAGAGCTCGTCAGAGCTGTGCGGCGTGGCGTTCAACCCGGTCGGCAACCGCATGTACTTCTCCTCGCAGCGAGGCACGACAGGCTCGTCCAGCGGCGGCATCACCTACGAGATCAGCGGCCCCTTCCGCTCGTAGCCGGCGGAACTACACAGCCTTGAAATCGAAGAAGCCCGGACCTGATGGTCCGGGCTTCTTCTTCGGAGTAGCGGGGACAGGATTTGAACCTGTGACCTCTGGGTTATGAGCCCAGCGAGCTACCGAGCTGCTCCACCCCGCGTCGCAAGAACAACACTACCCGCGAACTGACCCGAACCCCAATCCGGGAAGCCTGGGACTCGCCGAGCCCGACGCCGGCGCCACCGATGAACAGACGCGGATCGAGCCCGAAATCACGAAGGCCCGGACCTTTCGGTCCGGGCCTTCGTCTTGGAGTAGCGGGGACAGGATTTGAACCTGTGACCTCTGGGTTATGAGCCCAGCGAGCTACCGAGCTGCTCCACCCCGCGTCGCAAGAAGAACATTACACGCGAGGGGAAACGAAGCCCTAATCGGAGGTGTCCTCAGCCTCCGGAGATGAGCTCGGCGGCCTGGTCGACCTTGTCCTGGGCCTCGGCGATGAGGCGCTCGCGCTCGGCGTAGTCGCCGGACTTGCCGGCCTCGTCGGCCTGGGCGAAGAGCGCACGCGCGTCCTCCAGGAGCTGGCCGACCTCACCCCCTTCGCCGTTGGTCGGCGGGGTGGTCTCGGCCGGTTCCTCGTCGGGATCGGTGGCCGTCGGCGGCGTCGGCTCGGCACCGGTGAGCGCGACCTCGAGGGCCTCGCTCAGCGTCGAGCCGTAGCCGACCCGTCCGTCATAGGAGACCAGCACGAAGGCCAGCTGGGCATAGCCCGAGGTCGAGGCGGTCGCCCGGCGGGCGTAGATCGGCTCGACGTACAGGATGCCGTTCTTCGCCGTCGGATAGGTGATGACCTGGCCCCACACCGGCGCCGAGCCGGAGCGGTTGAACGAGGCGACCTCGTCGGCGATCGCCTTGTCCGTACGGAACTCGTTGGAGACCATGCCCGGGCCCTGGGTGTCGTCGGGGAAGCCGGTGGTGATCCGGATCTTCCCGTAGTCCTCCGAGGTGGCGTCCGAGTCCACCGACATCATCGCCGCCAGGTTGGGCCGGTTGTAGGGCACGAAGGCGGACGTCAGCGACCAGCGTGCGGTCCCCTCCTTGTCGGAGAGGAACATCCGGTAGGGCGTCTGCTGGTGGTTGTCGTCGTTCGGGTCCTCGGGCACGGCCCAGCGCTCGTTGCCGGAGAAGAAGACGTCCGGGTCGGAGACGTGGTAGCGCGCCAGCTGGTAGCGCTGCACCTTGTAGAGGTCCTCGGGATAGCGAAGGTGCTCCATCAGCTCCTTCGGGACCGACGACTTCGGCATCACGGTGCCGGGGAAGGCCGCCTCCCACGTCTGCAGGATCGGGTCCGACTCGTCCCACTCGTAGAGGGTGACCGTGCCGTCGTACGCATCCACGGTCGCCTTCACCGCGTTGCGCATGTAGTTGATCTCGTCGGTCGGCAGCGTCTGCACGCCGGTCGAGGTCTGGGTGGCGTCGTCGGTCATCGAGGCGAACGAGTCACGCGCGGCCTGCGGGTAGCGGTCGGTGGTCGTGTAGCCGTCGACCACCCACTGGATCCGTCCGCCGACGACGACCGGATAGACGTCGTCGTCGAGGGTCAGCCACGGCGCCACCTTCTGCACCCGCTCCTTCGGAGAGCGGTCGTAGAGGATCTCGGAGTTCTCGTTCACGCGCGAGGAGAGCAGGAAGTTCGTGGAGCCGAACTGGATGGCGTACATCAGCTGCCGGAAGTTGGAGCCGATCGGGACGCCGCCGGCACCCTCGTACGTCGTCCTGGTCTCGCCGTCCTCGGAGTTGTAGTCGAGCTCGACGGGGTTGCCCTTGCCGGCCTTGCCGACGATCGAGTACTCCGGCGAGTCCTCGCCGAAGTAGACCTTGTCCTGGAACTTGCCCTGGCCCGAGGTCAGGTCGTGCTGGCCGGTGCGGTCGCCCTCGGCCCACTGCATCTGGTTCGACTCGTTCTTGTCGTCGGCGCCACGCATGTTGGCGTAGGAGGCGATCACTCCGTTGGAGTGGGTGTAGACCGTGTGCAGGTTGGTCCAGGTGCGGTCGGAGTCGGAGATGCCGGCCTGGTTGAGCTCGCGTACGCCGAGCACGACCGCCCGCTCCTTGCCGCCGACCTCGTAGGTGGAGATGTCCAGCGGCTCGTGCACCGAGTAGTAGGAGCGACCCTGTTGGACCTGCTCGAACTCGCGGTGGACCACCGCGGGGTCGACGATCGGCAGCGAGGACGCGGTCTCGTCGAGCTGCTCGGGCGAGGCCCCGTCGGCCTCCGCCTGCGAGGTGTACTCGGTGACCTCGAGGTCGTCCTTGGCGATGCCGTAGGCGTCCTGGGTGGCCTTGATGTTGGCCGCCAGGTAGGGCTTCTCCTTGTCCTGCTCGCTCGGCCGGACCTGGAAGCCCTGCACGACCGCGGGCCAGATCATCCCGATCAGCAGCACCGAGATCGCGAACAGCGAGATCGCGATCGAGGGCAGCTGCCAGCTGCGCCGCCACATGTTGAGGATGAACAGCACGCCACAGATCACCGCGATCCCGAGCAGGATCTGGTTGGCCGGAAGCACCGCGTGCTCGTCGGTGTAGGTCATCCCGTCCAGGCGAGGCCCGGAGCCGTTGACCAGGTCGTAGCGGTCGACCCAGTAGTCGAGCCCCTTCACCAGCAGGATGAGCCCGAGCATGGCGCTGAGCTGGATCTGCGCGGAGCGGGTGAACCGGTCGCGCTGCGCGGTGAGCCGGATGCCGCCGTAGACGTAGTGCACGATCATCGCGCCGATCGTGCCGAGGATCAGCCCGGTCAGCGCGAAGTTGACCAGGTAGTGCCACCACGGCAGGTCGAAGACGTAGAAGCCGATGTCCTTGCCGAAGAACTCATCGGTCTTGTCGAAGTCGCGCCCGTGGCGCCACATCAGATACGTACGCCACTGGCCGGCGCCCGAGAAGCCGGCGAAGATCCCGGAGACGCCCGCGATGCCGATCAGCAGCCAGGTGCGGATCGGGGCGATCGCGTCGCGGTAGCGGTCCAGGCCACCGATGTCGTCGGCCGGGTGGAAGTAGGGACGGGTGCGGTAGGCGAGCGCCGCAGGCAGCCCGATCATGATCGCCATCAGCACGAAGAAGATGACGAACAGTGCCGTACGCGTCCAGAAGACCGTGCCGAAGACGCTGCTGAAGTCGATCGCGTCGTACCACAGCGCGTCGGTGTAGATCGCCGCGAAGGCGCTGATGCCGAAGAAGAGCACGATGACCGAGACGGCCGCGATCGCCAGCCATCGGTTGCGGCCGGTGCTCTGTGTGCGCGCCGGTGCCTGTGCCGGGTCGTCGTCGTCAAAGAGGCTCATGCTTCACCCTCGCTGTCGCCATTCTCCTCAAGCGGAGCCTCCTCAAGAGTGACACGCAGCAGTTCGAGGAGCTCGGGGACCAGGTCGACACCGCCGATGACCGACTGGTCGTCGTCGTGCGCCTTCAACCGCAGAGCACAGTACGTGGCACCAGCACGTGTCGCGCCGGCCACGATGCGTACCTCTTGCCGGTCGGGGTGCGCCTTGGCGAACTCCGCGGCCGCCTCGGCGTCATCGGGGATCTTGCCGTCGGCGTCGGGCGGCAGCACGAGGCGCTCGACGACCGCCGCGCAGCCGGTGACCCCGGCGGGCCAGGCGGTCGTCTGGAGGACCTCCTCCAGCTGGGTCGTCACCGGCACCTGGTCCTGCTCGATCGGGGTCAGCGACCCGTCCTGATCGGGGGCGTCCAGGCCCATCATCGTGGCGAGCGCGGGCTCGGCCTCGACCAGCGCGGCGGTGTCGACCAGCGCGAAGAGCCTCGCCGGTCCGTCCCAGCCCTCGCCGGCGACGTGGGCCTCGATCTCGAGGACGGCAGCGGCCAGGGCGGGGTCGGTCTCCAGGTCGAGACCGCGGCTGAGCTCAGGCGTGGGCTCAGGGGTGTCGTTCACTTCGTGCTCCCACAGGTCGGCAGCTTGGCATTCGGGTCCTCGGTCCAGGTTTCGATCGCCTTGATGGCGTCGTCGAGAGTCTCCACACGGGTCAGGCGCATGTCACCGTTCTCGGCGCCCTCGACGTCTTGGCAGTTGCCGGCCGGCACCAGGAAGAGCTCGGCTCCGTCCGACGCCGCACCCGGGATCTTCTGCTGGATTCCGCCGATCGGGCCGACGTTGCCGTCACCGTCGATGGTGCCGGTGCCGGCGATCTTCTTCTCGCCGGTCAGCGCCCCCTCGGTGAGGGTGTCGTAGACCGAGAGCGCCATCATCAGTCCGGCGCTCGGTCCGCCGATGGCCGGGTCGAGGGTGATCTTGACGTCGTAGGGGAAGTCGTAGGTCGCTCCCAGCGAGACGCCGATGAAGGCCTTGCCGTCCTTCTCGCCGGTCTTGATGGTCTCGGTGAGCGTCTTGCCCTTACGCTCGACGGTCAACTCGACCGTGTCACCGGGCTCGACCTTCTGCACCTCGGCGACGACCTCCTCGGGGGTGTCGACCGCCTTGTCGCCGACCTTGGTGACCACGTCGTCGGCCTTCAGTTTGCCGGTGGCCGGCGCGTCCTTGGTCACCTCGGCGACCGAGACCTCGTCGACGTCCTCACCGAGCTTGGTGAACGCCGCAGCGATCGCCGCATCCTGGGCGCTGGCCATCTGCACCTGTCCGGCTTCGCGGTCGTCCTCGACGGTGCCCTGGTCGGGGTAGGCGACCTCGCGCGGGTAGACCGCCTCGGTGTCGCTCATCCAGGCGCCGAGCAGGGTCCAGAGCCCGAGCCGTGCCTCGCGGGTGGTCTCGGAGACCGTGGTCATCCGCAACTGTCCCTTGTCGCGGTAGCTCTTGTGGCCCTCGACCTGGACGATGTCCTTGCCGTCGAACTCGCCCAGGACGTTCACCGTCGGCCCGGGGCTGTAGATCGTGTAAGGCAGCGGAACGACCCAGGCGATCACGATCAGGGCGACCACGAGCGGCAGGGCGACGAGGCCGGCCAGGGTGCGCTGTGTCATAGCGTCACCTTCTCATTCGAAACCAACTGCACCCTAAGAGGCGTCGCGGTTGACACGGACCGCGACTCCGGTCGACCTGTCGGGCGGCGGCTGGGGTGCTGCGTACCTTCTCGAGCGCTCGCGCGTCTTCTCCTTCTCGAGCGCGATCCCGAGGCGGCGTACGACCTCTTCGCGGTCCTGCTCGCGCCCCTCACGTCCGAGGAACGCGACCCAGGCCATCGCCAGCACGGTGATGACCGCAGACGGTACGAGCCAGAGCAGGATGTCCACGTACGCAGCCTATTTGGTCAGCACAACGGCGCGCATCAGGGCGCGCCGACCCACTCGTCGGTGCCGTCGGTGAAGACCTGGTGCTTCCAGATCGGCACCTCGGCCTTGAGGGTGTCGATGAGGTCGCGGGAGGCGGCGAAGGCCTCGCCACGGTGGCCGGAGGCGGTGGCCACGATGACGGCGATGTCGCCGATGTCGAGGTGGCCGGTGCGGTGGACGGCGGCGACACCCGCGACGCCGTGGTCGGCGGCCACCTTCTCGGCGACATCCGCCAGGCGGGCGAGGGCACTCGGATGGGCCTGGTAGTCGAGGCCGGTCACGCCCTTGCCGCCGTCGTGGTCACGTACGCGGCCGACGAAGAGCGTCACCCCGCCGGAAGCGTCGTCGTCGAGTGCGGCCAGCACCTCGGCGACATCGAGAGGGGTCTCCCGGATGTCGAGAAGCTTGACGGCGCCATTCTTCGGTTCAGCCATGGAACCAGCCTAGTCCTTGCTGACAGCGGGCTTCCGTAACCGCGTAGGCTGGACACATGAGTCAGACCCCAGGTGGCCCCGACGAGCCGGAGGAGCCGGAGAACCCCTTCAAGGGCACGCCCTTTGAAGCGTTCTTCGGTGGTTTCCCCATCGGCGGCGTCGGCGGAGGCCCCGGCGGCATGCCTGACCTGAGCCAGATCTTCGGTCAGATCCAGTCGCTGCTACAGCCCTATGACGGCCCGCTGAACTGGGACGTCGCGATGGACCTCGCCCGCAAGGTCGCCGCGTCCACGCCCGACCCGACGCCTTCGCAGAAGCAGAAGGACGCGGTCGCCGACGCGATCCAGCTGGCCGACCACTGGCTGGAGGAGACCACGTCGTTCCCCTCCGGCGTGAAGTCCGCAACGGCCTGGTCGAAGGCCGAGTGGTTGGTCAACACCCTCGACGCGTGGAAGCCGCTGATCGAGCCGGTCGCAGCCTCGACCGCGGCCGCCATGAGCGGCCAGCTCCCCGAGGACATGAAGGCCCAGATGGGCCCGATGATCGGGTTCGTCGGCAAGGCGATGGGCGCGTTGTACGCGAACCAGGCCGGCACCGGTCTCGGCCATCTCGCCGGCGAGGTCATCTCCGTCTCCGACATCGGCATCCCGCTGACCGAGCCCGGTCAGGCCGCGCTGCTGCCGGTCAACGTCGAGCCCTTCGCCGAGGGCCTGGGCGTCAGCACCGACGACGTGCTGCTCTTCCTGGCCCTGCGCGAGGCCGCCCACCAGCGGCTCTTCGCCGGCGTGCCGTGGCTGCGTGACCACGTGGTCTCGGCCGTGACCGACTACGCGCGCGGCGTCGAGCTCAACATGGAGGCCATGCAGCAGCGCATCGAGGAGCAGATGCGCGGCCTGGACCTCTCCGCCATGCAGGACCCGTCCCAGCTGCAGAACATGTTCGAGGAAGGCATGTTCGAGGTGCCGGACTCGCCCGCGCAGAAGGCGGCGCTGGAGCGGCTCGAGATCGTGCTGGCGCTGGTGGAGGGCTGGGTCGACGAGGTCGTCGCCCTGGCCACCGCCGAGAGGATGCCGGTCGCGGCGCAGCTGCAGGAGGCCGTACGCCGCCGCCGGGCTGCCGGCGGTCCGGCCGAGCAGACCTTCGCGACCCTGGTCGGCCTCGAGCTCCGGCCGCGACGGCTGCGCGACGCGGCCGCGCTGTGGGGATCGCTGCGCACCCGGCAGGGCATCGAGGCCCGCGACGGCGTCTGGATGTCCCCGGCGCTGCTGCCCACCTCGGCCGACCTCGACGACCCGCTCGGCTTCCGTGAGGGCGCCGAGGCCCCCGATGTCGACTCGATCGACTTCGACGCGGAGCTCAAGAAGCTGCTCGGCGGAGACGCTGACGAGTGAGTCTGCACGCTGACGCGCTCGCGATGCTGCGAGTGTGGGAGGCGCCGTCGGCTCCGCAGGAGACCTTGCGGCAGCGCTACGTCTCCCATCTCGAGGCCGAGCCCACCGGGGTCTTCAAGTCGTGCGTCCCCGACCACCTGACAGCCTCGTGCGTGGTGCTCTCCGACGACGGTTCTGCGGTGCTGCTGACCCACCACCGCAAGGCACGGCGCTGGTTCCAGTTCGGTGGTCACCTCGAGCAGGGCGACCCGACCCTGTGGGCGGCCGCCGCCCGCGAGCTGCGTGAGGAGTCCGGAGTGCCGGACCTGGCGCCGCTGCCCGGGCTGGTGCAGCTCTCCGAGCACCCGGTCCCCTTCTGCGCTCCGTCCGGCGACGTCCACCACCTCGACGTACGCTTCATGGCCGTGGCTCCCTCCGGCGCGGTTCCGGCGGTGAGCGAGGAGTCGCTGGACGTACGTTGGTGGCCGGTCGACGCGATCCCCGAGCCCGAGGACAACCTGCTCGAGCTCATCAAGCTCGCCCAGGCTCGCCTCTAGCGCCGGCCTCCCGGGGTCGTGCCGAGTGCCGTGTGGGCGGTCGGACGGCGGCTGACGGCGAGCGCGGCGGGCGGTTCACCGGCGTACCTGACGACGTCGCGGGTCAGATGGCTCTGGTCGGCATAGCCGTGACGAGCGGCGACCTCGGCGACCGGCAGGCTGCCGAGGCGATGTATCGAGCTTGTCGAGATGTCGGCGGCGGCGCGCTCGAAACGTACGACACCGGCAGCTGCCTTCGGGGCGAGGCCGACGGCGCGCTGGAAGCAGGTGGTGACGTACCGGTGGCTCCATCCGGTCTCGGCCACGAGGTTCCGGATACGCACCTGACCTCCGGACTCGGTGATCCGGTCCCACAACCACAACACCAGCGGGTCGGGCTGATCGCCGGCCTGATCGCCGGCCTGCGCGAGCAGCGCGGACTGGACCAGGTCGAGCCTCGGTCGCCAGGTACCGGCCGCTTCGAGCCGCTCCGAGAAGGATGCCCCGAGCTGCGGAATCAGGTCCTCTGCCGCCATCACCCTGCCGGCCACCTCACTGCCCGGGACACCGAGCAGCCGAGAGACACCGAGCGGCGTCAGGTAGACCTGCACGCACGCATGGCTACGCCCGGACCGGGTCGAGACCGGCCCGGGCATGAAGCCGGAGACGAACGACCCGTACGTCCCGGCACCCTCCCCCGCGGCGACCTCGACGATCTCGAACGGGTCCCCGAAGGAGAGGACCAGCGGCAGCAGGGTCCCTGCGGGCTGGCGCCGCTCGAGCGGCACGGCCGACTGCTCGCGGAAGCCGACGATGCCCGCCACCAGACCCTGCAGTCCGGAGTGGGTGGGCAGTCGTACGATCTCGCGGGTCACGCCCGTCATGTATCGATGATCGCCGGTCGATTTCGTTCAAGCCAGCCGATTCGCGCAGGGAGCAGGCTGTCGTCATGCGAAAACTGGCGATCGTGGAGTTCTTGAGCGTGGACGGCGTGATGCAGGGGCTCGGCTCCCCCGACGAGGACCGGGATGGTGGCTTCGAGCACGGCGGCTGGGGCGCGCCGTACGGCGCCGCGCTCGGGGAGATCCTCTCCCCCGACATCGGCGCGCAGACCTCGGCGTACGTCATGGGACGGCGGACCTACCAGAAGATGGCAGAGTTCTGGCCGACCCAGCCCGACACCGACCCGATGGCGGCGAGCCTCAACTCTGCCCCGAAGCACGTCGCGACCCGCACTCTCGACGACCTGGCCTGGAGCGGTGCGAGCGTGCTCGAGGGAGATGTCGTCGAGGCGGTCGCCGGCCTCAAGACGGAGGGGCAAGGGACCATCGTCGCGCTCGGGAGCGGTGACCTCGTCCGTCAACTGATGAGCGCCGGGCTCGTCGACGAGCTGCGGCTGTTCGTACATCCGTTGCTGCTCGGCACTGGCAAGCGGCTCTTCGGCGACCTGCCGTCGCCGTGCTCGCTGCGGCTCGAGGACATCGCCTCGACGAGTCTCGGCACGGTGGCGCTCACCTACGCCGTGGGTCAGTCGATCTCTTCGGCCCCTTCGACATCGTCGTCCTCCTCGCCCGGAGGGGCGGGGAGCTTGGCGGCTGCGGACCAGCCCGCCAGGTAGCCCTTGGCGCGCTCGGCCTGCGGATAGCGGTCGACCCACGCCCAGAACGCCTCGTTGTGCTTGGCCTCGAAGAGATGGGCGAGCTCGTGGACGAGGACGTAGTCGACGACCCAGCTCGGCATGCCGCGGAGCCGGTCGCTGAGCCGGATCGAGCGGTCGCCGGGGGTGCACGAGCCCCAGCGGCTGTTCTGGTTGTCGACCCAGCGCACGGAGTCGGGCTTGGCCAGACCGCCGAAGTACTGGTCGCTCAGCGCGGCCGATCGTCGCATCAGATCATCGTCGCTGGGCTTGCGACGCCGTTCGGCCTTCTCCAGGCGGGCGACCATCTGCTCGACCCATTCGGCCTCCTCCCGCTGGGACATCGCGGCCGGGATCATCACGATGATGCGGTCGCCGTCACGGTAGGCAGAGACCGTACGCCGACGCCGCTTGCTGCGTCGCACCTCGATCTCCGGGCCGTCCATAGGTCAAGAAACTACCTGTTCGCCCAGGCCAGCAGGCGATCCCGAGGCCAGGTGTTGATGATCCGTTCCTCTTCGATACCCGCCATTTCGGCTCGTTCGCACCCCAGGACGAGGAAGTCGAGCTGCCCCGGAGCGTGTGCGTCGGAGTCGATCGAGAAGAGGCAACCGGCGTCGCGGGCGAGCTCGAGGAGCTTGGTCGGCGGGTCTCTCCGCTCGGGCCGGGAGTTGATCTCGACCGCGACCTGGTGCTCGGCGCACGCCTCGAAGACCTTGCGGGCGTCGAACTGGCTGCCGGGCCGGGTGCCGCGGTTGCCGGTGACCAGTCGCCCGGTGCAGTGACCGAGCACGTTCATCCGGGTCGTGGAGACCGCCGTGACCATCCGCTTCGTCATCTGCTCCTTCTCCATCTTGAGCTTGGAGTGGACGCTGGCGACCCGCAGCTGGAGCTTGGCGAGCATCTCGTCGCTCTGGTCGAGGCTGCCGTCGTCGAGGATGTCGACCTCGATCCCCTTCAGCAGGGTGAACCCGTGCCCGGCGAGGTGGTCGTTGACCGCGTCGACCACACCGAGCTGGCGCTCCAGGCGGGCGGCGCTGAGGCCGTTGGCGACCGTCAGCCGCGGACTGTGGTCGGTGAGCACGAGGTACTCATGTCCCAGCTCGATCGCGGTGAAGGCCATCTCCTCGATCGGCGACCCGCCGTCGGACCAGTCGGAGTGGCTGTGCAGGTCGCCGCGGAGCCTGCTCCGCAGCCTCTCCCCCGCTCCGGCAGCGGTCAGCGGACCGCCATGGACGCGCTCGGTGTCCTGCAGCCGCTGCGGAACCTCGCCGCGCGCGGCCTCGGCGATGACCTTGGCCGTGCTCGCCCCGACCCCGCTCAGCTCGGTCAGGGTGCCCTCGGCCGCCCGGCGGCGTACGTCCTCCTCGGAGAGGGGCAGGATCGCTGCCGCCGCGGCGCGGAACGCCTTCACCTTGTAGGTGTCCTCGCGCCCGCGCTCGAGCAGGAATGCGATCCGACGCAGGGCTGCGACGGGGGACAACGGCTCGCCTACCAAATCTTCCTCCAACTATTTTTGCCTCCACAACCGGTGGAGAATGCTTTTCCCAGGTCAAGGTCCTGATTCAACCGAATATTCTCCTTTCGGTCACTTGGTTACTCACAGGAAAGAGCGTGTCTTCCACCGGCTGTCCCCAAGCAAAGCCGGGTTGTCCACATCTTGTCCACAAGCGACACGGAGTGGGACGTTGACGCGCTCCCACATCCTCTTTAAGTTCGATGTCAGTGGGACCCCCGGCGCCGCCGGACGGCCTTCGCAAGGGGAAGGCGAAGGACGATCCAGGCACCGGGGGTCCCTCCAGTTTTCTCCTCGCCCCGAGACCTTCGCGAGCGCCTTCGGCAGACCTTCGATGCGTCCTCGAAAGCCCCGAATCCCCCGGTATGACGCCAACACGCCGACACTCGCTTGATAGCCCGTGTTGCCGCAGGAAGCGCCGCGTGTCGTAGGGTCGAGTTGGCTCGTCATGACGAGCTTCCGACGGGCTTCCCTGACAACCCCGTCGCGACGACCAGTTACATATAGGCAAGGAGGCCGTCATGGCGGAGACCTGGAGCGGCGAGTTCTACTGCGTGAAGTGCAAGGAGAAGCGCGAGGCGACCGGTGAGATCCGGGTGAACGACAAGGGCACCAAGATGGCCAAGGCCGTCTGCCCCGTCTGCAGCACCAATCTCAACCGCATTCTCGGTAAGGCCTGAGCCTGTTACCCCGCGAGGAACGAGCGGGGTAACAACGCGAAGGGATCGAGCGAGCGCAGCGGGTGAGCCTGCGAACCCGCGAAGCGGGTCGAGATCCAAGCCACCCGGAGCAGTAAGCCAGCGCGGCTCGAGACCTACCAGCGCACGATCAGCGGCGTCCCCCGGCACGACCGGGCGACGCCGCTGCCACGTTTTCGGAAGTTATCCACAGGCCCTGTGGATTGCTGCTGCAGGAACTCCAGCGCGGTGTGAGACTCCCGGCATGAGCACGCGCTACCGGATTCGGCCGGGGTATGTGGCCGTACGACGTGATGAGACCCGACTCCAGATCGGCATCGACCCGCCACGGCGGGCGATCGTGCAGGACGGCGTGGAGGTACGCCGCCTGCTGACCGACCTCGCCGCGGGCCGGGCAGTCGAGCCCGACCACCTGCCCGGGCGGCACGCGATGCAGCAGCTGGGCAACGCGGGCCTGCTGATGGACGCGGACGGCGGCGACCCGCCACCACGGGTGGGCTTCGACGGTCCGCCTGCCCTGCTCTCGGCGGCACGGGTGCTGATCGGATCGGCGCCGGCAACGCCGAGCATCCCGGACATCGTCGTGCTCCTCTCCGAGGGACCGCTCGACCGCGAAAGAGCAGATGAGCTGGTGCGCGAGGGCCGGGCACACCTCGTCGTCGAGAGCGGACCCGACACCTGGACGGTGGGCCCGCTGGTCGTCCCCGGGGTCACAGCCTGCCTTCGCTGTGTCGACGCGACGCTCGCCGAGGAGGACGAGCGGAGGGCCGTGGTCGTGAGCCAGCTCGTCGGCAACGAGGTGCCGAGCGACCCGCTGCTGCAGTCCCTCGCGCTCTCCTGGGCCGTACGCGACGCCCGCACCTACCTCGCCGGACGCACCCCCGCTTCGTGGTCGGCTTCGGTGGTCCTCACCCGGGACGACGCGCCCACCGTGCGGCCCTGGCTGCGGCATCCCTACTGCGGCTGCGCCTGGGACCTGATCGCCTCGGCCGGACCGGGCGCGGGCGAACCGGCTTGACCAGCACCGACGCCTCCGGCACCCTTGCGGACATGGTCACGAAGAGCGCGCTGCGACGACGAGGCATGGGTCTCTGACCCCGCCTTTGCGTCAGCCTGCCCTCTTCACCTCCTAGGACCACTCTCGTGCACGAGCACACTCTTGCCCTGTCCGCACACCTGCAGGACGCCGTCGTCACCTGCTTCGGCGACGCCTATGCCGGTATCGATCCCGAGCTGCGGCCGGCCACCCGGCCCGAGTTCGGCCACCTCCAGTCCAACCTGCCGCTGCGGCTGGCCGGTCCGCTCGGCCTCGCGCCGCGGGAGATCGGCACCCGCCTCATCGACGCCGTCGACATGGGCCGGCTCGGCACCCTCGACCTGGCCGGCGCCGGGTTCCTCAACCTCACCTGGTCCGCCGACCTCCTCAGCGCGGTCGTCGGCGACCTGCTGACCGACCCACACCTGGGCGTACCCACCCCGGAGAGCCCGCAGCGGGTCGTCGTCGACTACTCCTCCCCCAACGTCGCCAAGCCGATGCACGTCGGCCACCTGCGCTCCACGGTCATCGGCGACTCCCTGGCCAGGGTGTTGGCCTACGCCGGCCACGAGGTCGTACGGCAGAACCATCTCGGCGACTGGGGCACGCAGTTCGGCATGCTGGTCGAGGAGCTGCTCGGCGAGGGGCTCACCGATCCGGCGGCCGTCGCCGACCTGGACATGACCGAGCTGCTCGCGCTCTACCAGCGGGCCAAGGCGCGCTTCGACGACGATCCGGGTTTCGCCGTGGCCGCCCGGCAGCGGGTGGTCGCGCTCCAGTCCGGCGAACCGACCACCCTGGCGCTGTGGCAGGCACTCGTCGACGCCTCGATGGCCGAGTTCGAGGTCGCCTACAGCCGGCTCGGCGTACTCCTGACCGCTGACGACTTCGACGGCGAGAGCCGCTACAACCCGCAGCTTCCGGGCGTCGTCGACGACCTGCGGGCATCGGGCCTGCTCACCGAGTCGGCCGGCGCGCAGGTCGTCTACCCCGACGGCTTCACCGGCCGCGACGGCGCGCCGCTGCCGCTGATCGTGCGGAAGGCCGACGGTGGGTTCGGGTACGCCGCCACCGACCTCGCCACGATCCGGCACCGGGTCGACGACCTGGCCGTGGATCGGATCGTCTACATCGTCGACCACCGGCAGAGCCAGCACTTCGAGATGGTCTTCGCCGTCGCCCGCGCCGCCGGCTGGCTGCCCGACTCGGTGGAGGTCCAGCACATCGGCTTCGGCACCGTGCTCGGCCCCGACGGCCGGCCGTTCAAGACCCGCTCGGGAGAGACGGTGTCCCTGGCCGCGCTCCTGGACGCCGCCGAGGAGGCCGCCGCGGCCAGCTACGCCGGCCCCGAAGTCGTACGCGCCGTGGCCAACGCCGCGGTGAAGTACGCCGACCTCTCCAACAACCTCGCCCGCGACTACGTCTTCGACCTCGCCCGGATGTCGGCCACCACCGGCGAGACCGGCCCGTATCTGCAGTACGCCCATGCCCGGGTGTGCAGCATCCTCGCGCAGGCTCCTCAGCAGACGTACGCCGTCAACGACCTCTCCCACCCGGCCGAGCAGCGACTGGCGCTGGAGCTGACCGGCTTCGCCGCGGTGGTCGCCAAGGTCGCCGGCACCTTGGAGCCGCATCACCTGACCGCGTACCTCTATGGCCTGGCGACCGCGCTGACGGCGTTCTACGAGAACTGTCCGGTGCTCAAGGCCGAGGGTGAGGTCAGGCAGACCCGGCTCGCACTGTGCGAGGCGACCCGGCGAGTGCTCTCAGAGGGACTCAGGCTCCTCGGGATCGAGGCGCCTCGAAGGATGTGAGCTCACGCCCACCAGTCGGAGTCGAGCTTGGCTTCCATGGAGCGCACGTGACGTCGCGAGCAGGCTTCGCAGAACGACTTCGAACGCCCACGCTCAACCGCGGTGGTCCACGCGAGGAGGCGGTTGGGGTCGGCCTCGTAGCATCCGCAGAAATCGCAGGTCTTCATGTCTCAACGATAGGTCGAAATCCTGCGGTTCAGAGGGTGCAACACCGAAATTCTGCATCACCTGAATGTCAGCGCCGTGTTACCTCCGGGAGGGCAGGACGCAGGCGGTGTCGAGGCCCAGAACGTGGTTGAGACGGCCGAACGCCAGCCACGATCCGAGGCACATGCTCAGCTCGACGATCTCGGCATCGGTGTAGTGGGCCGACATCCGGTCCCAGAAGTCCTGGTCGATGCCGTGGTGGTCGATCGCGTAGCGCTCGGCGAACTCGGCGGCGAGCCGGGTGCGGTCGTCGAAGGCGTCGGTCGTGCGCCACTGCTCGACCGCCTCGGCGAAGGACTCCTCGACCTTCTCCCCGTCTCGTTCGGTGCGCCAGTCGAGGCAGAAGACGCAGCCGTTGATCTGCGCGATCCGCAACCGGGCGGCCTCGAACTCGCGGAGCCCGAGCGTGGTGTGCTCGTAGACGGCGAGCGAGAGGCCGGCGGCCGCCGGGCCGATGCCGGGGACCATCTCGCCCCAGACGTACTCGATCGGATCCCGCCCGTCGGGGACGTCGACGATCATGCGGTCACACCTTCCTGGGCGGCCTTGGCCGCGCCGAGCCTGCCGGTCGCCGGTTGCAGCGGTACGTCGAGCGCGTCGTAGAGGCCGGGGGCCGAGTCGATGAGCCATTCGATCGCGCCGACGAGCCGTCCGACCGCGGTGGCGTTGCCGCCCGCTGCCCGGTTGCCGGCCTTGTCGGTCGCCTCGACCGTCACCTCGATCCTCGGGTCGCCCTCGATGATCACCCGGTGGGCGCCGTCGCCGTCGGGTGGCGTCGGCCAGTGCGGGGCACAGGAGGGGTGGATGCGGGTGACGTGCTCGACGACGATGAGCGGCTCCCCGGCGACGATCCCCTGGACCTCGAAGCGCACCGCGCCCTGGGTGCCCTTCTCGAAGTCGCCCATCGACTCCGTGGTCACGGTCTCGTCCAGCGGCAGCCGTTCGACGGTCTCCCGGATCTCGTCGAGCTCGACCTCGAGCCCGCGTGCGATCAACCGGACCTGGCCTCCCCACACCATGGTCGGCACGGTCTCCATGAGCATCGGGGCGTCGTAGTCCATCGGCTGCCCCATCCCGACGAGATAGCGGACGGAGTCGGGCTGGTCGTAGGTGGAGTAGTCGAAGATCTCCTGGCACCGGACGACGTCCACGGTGCTGCCCAGGCCGCTGACCAGCAGCGGCAGCACGTCGTTGCCCCACCCCGGGTCGACACCGGAGACGAAGAGGGACCCGCCGGCCTCGGCGATCGCGGCCAGCACCGGCTCGCGCATCTCCGGCGGAGCGTTGCGCTGGTCGTAGAGCGCGTAGAGGGCCGGCGTGACCACGACGGCCCCGGTTCCGAGAGCTCGCACGATGTCGGCGAGAGCCTCGTCCGGACGGATGTCGCCTGACGCTGCGTACACCACGGCCTGCGGACGTGTCGCGAGCACCGCGTCGATGTCGTCGGTGGCGGCGACGCCGAGATCACGGCCGAGCTCCGCGAGGTCGCCTGCGTCCCGGCCGACCTTCTCGGGGTCGTGGACGAGCACGCTCGTCAGCTCGAGTCGTGGATGTGCGTCGACCGCGCGGATGGCGAGTCGACCGATGTTTCCCGTGCCCCAAACGCATGCGCTGACCATGCGATCTCCCTTGCCGGTTGCCCTGTTGGTTTGCTTTGCCGGATTGCGTGAATGTTGCGAACCTGTGACACCCCCACCGGCATACTAGAACATGTTCTAGCAATCAGTGATGAAAAGGGAGGTCATCTTGAGCAACACACCACGAGAGGACAGGTCGCCGGGCCTGTCACGCCGAGGGTTCGTGCTCGGCGCAGGCTCACTGGCTGGTGTCGGGATGCTGGGAGGAGCATTCGGAGCCAGCCCGACATGGGCATCAGCTGCGGCGTCGTCGATCGGCAACGGCGCGCAGGTCCCGGTGCTGGTCATCGGCACCGGCTACGGGGGCTCAGTCGCGGCCCTGCGGCTGGCCCAGGCCGGCATCAACGTCCACATGGTCGAGATGGGGCAGGACTGGTCCACCGTCGCGCCCGGCCCGGACGGCAAGATCCACCCGAAGGTGAGCGCTCCGGACTATCGGTCCTTCTGGATGCGTACGCGGACCAAACAGCCGCTCAGCAACTTCCTCGGCTTCCCCATCGACAAGGACGTCCCGAAGTACGCCGGCATCCTGGACGCCGAGGACTTCGCCGGCATCTCCGTCTACCAGGGACGCGGCGTCGGCGGCGGCTCGCTCGTCAACGGAGGCATGGCCGTCACGCCGAAGCGAGAGAACTTCGGAGCCGTCCTCCCCTCGGTGGATGCCGCGGAGATGTACTCCACCTACTACCCGCGGGCCAATGCCGCCCTCGGCGTCGGATCCGTCGACCCCGACTGGTTCGAACGGACCTCCTACTACCAGTACTCACGCGTGGGCCGGAAGCACGCTCAGCGCTCGGGCTTCGCGTGGACGTTCGTCCCGGACGTGTACGACTGGAACTACATGGTGGCCGAGGACAACGGCAGCGTCCCGAAGTCGGCGCTGGCCCAGGAGGTCATCTACGGAAACAACCACGGCAAGAGGACGCTGCCGAAGACGTACCTCGCTCAGGCGACCGCCACCGGGAAGGTCACCATCTCCTCTCTGCACCGGGCCACCTCGGTCCGGCCCGCGGCAGCCGGTGGGTACGACGTCGTCCTGGAACAGATCAACACCGCCGGCGACGTGGTGGCGACGAAGACGGTCAACGCGGGCAAGGTGTTCTTCGCGGCCGGCAGCGTCGGCACGAGCAAGCTGCTGGTGAAGATGAAGGCGACCGGCGCGCTGCCCGCGCTGAACAGCGACATCGGCCAGGGATGGGGTGACAACGGCAACGTGATGGTCGGGCGCGCCAACCACATGTGGGACCCGACCGGTGACGTGCAGTCGACGATCCCGTGCTCCGGCATCGACAACTGGGACGCCGGCGGCGCCTTCGCCGAGGTCGCGCCACTCCCCACCGGAATCGAGACGTTCGCGTCCTTCTATCTCGCGATCACCAAGACCCAGCGCCGGGCGGCGTTCAGCTACAACTCGTCCACCGGCAAGGTCGACCTGTCGTGGCAGACCGCGTGGAAGCAGGACTCCATCACGATGGCGAAGACCATCTTCGACAAGATCAACCGCACGGAAGGGACGATCTACCGGACCGACCTGTTCGGCACGAACAAGATCTGGGGCGACCACCTGACCTACCACCCCCTCGGCGGCGCCGTCCTGAACAAGGCGACCGACAACTACGGCCGGCTGCACGGTTACAACGGTCTCTACGTCATCGACGGTTCGCTCATTCCGGGCAACACGAGCGTCAACCCGTTCGTCACGATCACCGCCCTCGCCGAGCGGAACATCGAGAGGATCATCGCCACCGACCTCTGACCGGATCGGGGCACAACATAGGACCGGCCAGTCCGAGGGTTTCTCGGACTGGCCGGTCATCTTCCACACCCGCGATCAGAGGGGTGAGGTATGGGGTCCCATCGGGGACTTACAGCGCGCGGGCAAGAGCCAGCTTCGCCTGGACGGCAGCTCGCTCGGCCTTGCGGCCCAGGCGAGCGGCCTTGACGAGGGCATGGCCTCGCCGCAGTTCACGCGCCTCTCCCAGGCGCGCGGACATTTGCGCGCGCGCCAGGTCTTCGTAAAGCAAGTTCATCTGAGTGCTCCGTACTCGGTTGGTGTTCATGTCTGTTGTTCTCCTGCTGGTCAGCGGGCTCCGGCGCCCATGGTCATCACGATCGGGTTCATGGCTGTTGCCTTTCGTCGTTGAAACGGCGGGTTGTTGATGGTGTTGATCAGGCGGCGTCCTTACGGGGCCGGCCACGGGGCCGCTTGCGGGGGATCACCTTCCCCTGCAGGAGCAGCTGGCCGCCCCAGACGCCCCAGGGCTCACGCCGGTCGAGGGCGCTGGCGAGGCAGAGCGGCTGCACGGGGCAGGTCGCGCAGAGTGCCTTGGCGAACTCGACGTCGGCAGGAGACTCGGCGAACCACAGCTCCGGGTTGTTGACCCGGCAGGGCAGCTGGTCCTCGTCGTAGCGGTTGGCGCGGTCATGGAGAACGCCGAGAGTGACCTCGGGCTCGAGAATGCTGGTCATATGTACACCTCCTTTGTGACTGATCGCGGGTTTTGAGAAACAGAAAGGCCGCGGATCCCGGGTTTCGGGTTCCGCGGCCTGGAGGCTGCTGTGACTACGTGGTTCTACGTAGTCGGACAGCTCCAGGCTCGAATCCCGTGGGACTTGACCTTGATGGCATCCGCCTGCGGGGACACGAGTCCCTCGACGCGCGTGCCGTAACCGGCGCCCATAAAGGCACCGGCAGCCGGGGTGGCCCAGGTCGGGCTGGACAGCTCGGGGTGGCCGCACGCGGACATGGCGATGCCATTGATCGGCGTCTTGATCTGGTTGATCTTCACTGGGGCCACCTCCTTCGGGGCTGTCGGGCGCGCCTCAACGGCGCGCGGTTTTACTTGATGAAGGAACAGTAACCGGCCGGGCATGTCGGCCGCAAACGATTAAACCGGTTGATTTCGAGGAATTTCTTTGAAGGGTTTTCAGGCGTCCGCGGCGATCACATCAAGGACTTCCGAGCCGTACGTCTCCACCTTGCTGCGGCCGATGCCGGCGATGCGCTGCAGATCCTGGAGGGTTCCCGGCTTCTGCTCGGCGATCTGCTCCAGTGTCGCGTCGGTGAAGACCACGAACGCAGGCTTACGGATCGCCTCGGCGGTCTCCTTGCGCCACTGCTTCAGCCGGCCGTAGAGCTCCTCGTCGTAGGGCGCGTCGCAGCCCTCGTGACGGCCCATCCGCTTCTCGGCCGCCGAGCCGAGCGGCCCGCCACAGGCGTTGCACATCCGCGCCTTCCCGGAGCCGGGGCGACGCGTCGGCACCGCGGACCGAGTCGGCCGCAGCGGGTCGAGGAACCGGGACGGCCTGCGTCGCGCGGCCTGGCCCGGCTGGCGCGCCAGCGCCCAGGACAGGGTCAGGTCCACCCGCGCCCGGGTGAGGCCGACGTAGAGCAGTCGCCGCTCCTCCTCGATCTCGGCCGGGGTCGGCTCCTCGCCGCGGAGGATGAACGGCATCGTGCCGTCCTGGAGGCCGACCAGGAACACCGAGTCCCACTCCAGACCCTTGGCGGCATGGAAGGTCGCCAGGGTCACTCCCGACGGGACCGGAGCGTGCTGTTCGGCCGCACGGCGGTCGAGCTCGGCGACGAGGCCGGCCAGGTCGCCGCCGGCCGCGGAGAAGGTGCGCGCCTGGTCGATCAGCGCCTGCCACGACTCCCAGCGGTCGCGGGTCTGCCCCCGCCCCTCGGGCGGTTCGGAGGTCCAGCCCATCCCCGCGAGGATCCCGTGGACCGACTCCAGCAGCTCGTCACCGATCACGGCACCCTGGCCGCCTCGCGCCGCGCCGCGGATCCGGGTCACCGCCTCGCGGACCTCGGGTCGGTCGAAGAATCGGGCGGCCCCGCGCAGGACGTACGGGATCCGGCGCGCGGTGAGCGCGTCCTCGTACGCCTCCGACTGGGCGTTGATCCGGAACAGGATCGCCATCTCGTTGTAGGGCTTGCCGGACTGGTGCAGACGCAGGATCTCGGCGGCGACGCCCTCGGCCTCGGCGACCTCGTCGGGCTGCTCGACGTGCTCGACCGCCGGCCCCGAGTCGCGCTGCGCCTGCAGCTGGACGCCGGCGCTCGGCGTACCTTCCAGGATCTTGTTGGCGGCCTTCACGACCTGCGGCGAGGAGCGGTAGTTGCGGACCAGCTCGACCGAGGTGGCGCCGGGGTGCTTCTTCGGGAAGTCACGCAGGTAGGCGGCGTCGGCTCCGGCGAAGGTGTAGATCGTCTGCGCCGGGTCGCCGACGACGCAGAGCTCGCTGCGCCCGCCCAGCCACAGGTCCAGCAGCGCCGACTGCAGCGGCGAGACGTCCTGGAACTCATCGACGGTGAACCACTTGTACTGCCGCCTGACCTGCGCCGCGACGCGCTCGTCGTGCTCCAGGAGGCCGGCGGTCAGGAGCAGCACGTCCTCCATGTCCATCCGCGCCTGGGTGCGCTTGACGTCCTCGTAGGCCGCGTAGATGTGTCCCACCATCGACGGGGTCAGACCGCCGACCTCCCGGCCCCGAGCCTCGGCCGACTTCGGGTAGTCGTCGGGGTGGACGTTGGAGACCTTCGACCACTCGATCTCCGAGGCCAGGTCGCGCGCCTGGGCCTGGTCGACGTTGATCCGCTGGCGCTGGGCGGCCGCGCGGATGAGCGGGATCTTCGACTCGGTCAGGTTGGGCAGCTCGGTGCCGTAGACCTTCGGCCAGAAGAACCGCAACTGGCGCAGAGCCGCGGAGTGGAAGGTCCGTGCCTGGACCGCGCCGGCTCCCATCGCCCGCAGCCGCTGCCGCATCTCCCCCGCTGCCCGGGTGGTGAAGGTGACCGCTAGGACCTCCTGCGGCGCGTAGACGCCGGTGGCGACGCCGTAGGCGATGCGGTGGGTGATCGCCCGGGTCTTGCCGGTCCCCGCACCCGCCAGCACCCGGACCGGACCCCGCAGTGCCTCCGCCACCCGGCGTTGCTCAGGGTCGAGGGCGGCGAGGAGGGACTCGGGGGTCATGGGCGGGGCAGGGTTCAATTGGGAATGGCTCCTCGGGGTGGGAACGTTATGCCTTGCAGGCCAAGACTATTGGCTCGCACCGACAGTTCTGATGAGGAGAGCCCCCGATGAGCAGCTTCACGATGTACACCACACCCTGGTGTGGATACTGCCAGCGACTCAAGGGTCAGCTCGGCCGTGAAGACATCACGTTCGACGAGGTCGACATCGAGCAGGTCCCGGAGGCCGCGCAGATCGTCGAGCAGGTCAACGGTGGCAACCAGACCGTCCCGACCCTCGTCTACGCCGACGGCACCGCGATGACCAACCCGTCGATCGCTCAGGTCAAGGCGAAGCTCGCCGAGCTGGTCTGACGCCGGTCACCACGAGCCGGGTAGCTCCCCGCCGTACCACTCCTCGACCAGCGAGCGGCTGATCGAGATGCCGCTGGGCAGCTTGATCTCACCGCTCTCCGCGACCGCGGCGAGCTCCGCGCGGGTGAACCAGCGCGCCTCGCGGATCTCGTCCTCGTCGACGGTGACCTCGTCCGACGCCGCACGCGCGAAGAAGCCGAGCATCAGGCTGGCCGGAAGCGGCCAGGGCTGGTTGCCGAAGTAGTCGACCTGCCCGACTCGTACACCGACCTCCTCGGCGACCTCGCGACGGACCGCGTCCTCGAGCGACTCCCCCGGTTCGACGAAACCGGCGAGGGTGGAGAAGTTGGGCGCGGGCCAGCGGGTGTGGTTGCCGAGCAGGCAACGCTCCTCGTCGCTCCCTGGTTCCCCCGACGTCACCAGCATGATCACCGCCGGATCGGTACGCGGGAAGCTCACGTGTCCCTCCGCGCAGGCCAGCTCGTGACCGGCTGCGCGCGGTTCGAGGCTGCCGCCGCACCGGGAGCAGAACCGGGTCGCCCGGTGCCACTCGGCCAGCCCGATCGCGTGCATCAGGAAGCTCGCCTCGGTCGTGTCGGCGAGCAGCGCGGGGAAGAGCCCGCGCAGGTCACGCCACGACTCATCGGCCTCCTCGCGTCCGGTGAGCACCGCGAACCGGGCACCTTCGGCGGTGTCGCCGAGGAGCAGCCGGATCCCCTCCGGAGAATCCTCCGGCGTACGCCACCTCACGCCGGTCCTGCCTGACGGCTCGACCCTGTTGCCGGCGACCACGAGGACCCTCGTGGTCTCGTCCGACCAAGCCTTGTCGACCCAGCCGTCGTCGGCGCGCAGATGGCCGGAGCGGTCGTGGGGATCCTGAATGATTCGCAGATGGATGGGCAGCTTCGGGGAGTCCACCCGTCAGAGCCTATGAGGTGGGTATAAGTTCCGCGGCGTGGATCGGTTCTGGCGTATCGCCGCTGTCGTCTCCGTCGTGGTCGCTCTGGCGATCAACGTCTACATCGCCTGGGGCTCCAACCTCTCGTTCATGTACGACGAGATCGGGACCGTCATCCATGGACGGACCGTCCTCGGGCTCGACTCGCCGCAGCTGAACACCCCCGGCTACTACCCCGGGTGGGGCGTGCTGTTGGCGCCGTTGTGGCTGGTCACGTCGAACGTTTTCACGTTCTACCAGCTGGCGATCGTCGTCGGTCTGGTGATCAGCATGCTCACGATCTGGCCGCTGGCTCGGGTCGCGGTGCGGCTCAGCGGGGTCACGCCGGCGCAGGGTGTGGTCGCCGGCGCCATCGTGATCGCCCTGCCGCCCCGCGCGATCCAGGCCGACTACATCCTCTCCGAGCGGCTGGTCACCCTGCTCGTCGTCCTGGCCACCCTGGTCGCGTTCCGGCTCTGGGAGAAGCCGACCTTCCGCGGCGTACTCCTGCTCAGCCTGCTCACCGCGCTCGCGCTCTTCTCCCACGCCCGGATGCAGGTCTTCGTGGCCGCGGTCTGCCTGTGGCTGATCTTCTTCCTCGTACGCAGATGGCAGGTCGCCCTCGTCGGGCTGATCGCCACCGGCGTGCTCGCCTTGGTCGCCAACAAGGCCGCGCTCTGGTTCCACGCGCAGCTGGTGCCGTGGAAGTTCATCCAGGCCCAGGGCTTCTTCGAGAAGGTCACCCAGGCCAACCCGCGCTACTGGGTCGACACCTTCGCCGGTGAGGCCTGGACGCAGATGATCGGCAGCTTCGGCGTCGTGGTCGTCGGCCTCGTCGTGGTGACCGCCCTGTTCTGGAAGGAGCTCCGCTCGCGCCAGGTGGGGCCGGCCGGATTCGTACTGATCGCGGCCGGGTCGATGTACGTCCTCAGCTGCTTGAACTGGGGAACCGAGTACTCGCTGTTCACCATGGAGTGGCGGCGCTTCGACTACTGGATCTACGGCCGCTACATCGACCCGGTCTTCGCGGTGCTCGTGCTGGCCGGGGTGTGCGCGGCGATCCAGGCCGTACGCTCCCGGGCGGTCCTCGTCTGGACCTGGGTGATCGTCGCCGGGATCTCGCTGGTGACCATCCTCGTCGTCGCGCCCGACGCCCCCACCTGGGCCTACACCACCCCGGCGCACATCCCTGGCGCGATCCCGTGGTGGTGGGCGCTTCCGGACGGAGAGTTCCCGCAGCCGGGACCGATCCCGTCGTTCACCAACGACAACCGCTTCTGGCTCATCGCGACCCTGTGCGCCCTGGTGCCGCTGGCGATCTGGACCCTCCTCGCGGCCCTCTCCCGGTTCAGCCCTCGGCTGAGCTCACCGAGGGCTGACCGAGTGCGCTCGGTCGTCGTCACCGCGCTCGTCCTGGTCGTGGGCACCGCCGGCTCTGCCGTCGCCGACGTCGCCTCCGACGATTTCCACGACCGCTTCGACCACGCCACCCCGGTCGTCGACGACCTGCGCTCGATCCTCGCCGAGCACCCCGACTCCGTCGTCGCCTACGACGACAACTGCCCCCGCCGCCCCTCGGCGATGAACTCCGAGCGCAACTGGCTGATGTGGTGGATGCTGCCCACGATCGTCGAGCGTGAGTGGGAGTGGGGCGACGACATCGTCTTCTCCTGCCCGGACGGCGAGCCGGCGTACGTCACCGGAGCGGTGATGCTGCGCGAGCGGCCGTTCCCGTATGCGACCGTCTGGATCCTGCCTGGCGATCTGCTCGACTCATTGCGCGAGTCTGGGGAGTTGCCGGAGGTTGCTCGGACGGTCAAGTAGTTTCGGGGTTGGGCTGGGCCGCCGACCCGTTCTTCGAGAATGTTCTCGACCTGCCCCGGAGTCAAGGACGGCCTGCGGCCGCCGGCTACGCCGGCCGCTTCGCGGTCCTTGACACCGGACCATGTCGAGAAAAAACATGGCTGGCTATCGGGGCGGCGGCCCAGGTGTGGCCACGGCACACGCCGCTACGGCAGGTGACCGCTCCACGCCTAGACCAGACAAGGGGTCTCCGCGTGAAAGAAAAATTTCTTCCACCCGCCAACCCCACCCCAGACAGGCGGTCTCTGAGGCGAACGAAAATTCGTTCGCCTCACCGGAAGGAAAATTCCTTCCGCCCGTCGGCCCACCCCAGCACCCAAGCCCCTACCCAACCCACATCGCTGCGCCACACCCCTGCCGCCGACCCGATAGCCAGCCAAAATTCTCAGCGACGGCCGGTGTCAAGGACCGCGAAGCGGCCGGCGTCAGCCGGCGGCCGCAGGCCGTCCTTGACTCCGGACGCCGCTGAGAACACCCTCCAAGAACGGGTCGGCGGCAAACCCCAACCACAAATAGACCCCGACAAGACGAGCGCCGAAAACGAAGGCCCTACCGATCCCCACCCACGATCCCCTCCAACTCCTCCCGCCCAGGAAGAGCAGAAGGCTCGACCAGCCGACCAGAGCGCACGTAGTAGAACGCAGCCCGAACCCGCGACAACGGCACCCCCATCAGCTCAGCCCACCCAAGCCGATAGAGAGCCAGCTGGAGAGGATCCGCGTTCTGGGTCTGGTTGGTCTTCCAGTCCACGATCAGGAAGCCCCCGTCGGGCTCCTGGTAGACCGCGTCGATCCGGCCACGTACGACCTGACCTGCGAGGACGATCGCGAAGGCCGCCTCGACCCGGTACGGCGGGCGGTCGGCGAACGGTCCCTGTTCGAAGGCGGCGATGACCTCCTCGAGACCTGACTCGTCCTCGATACCGTGGTCGGCGCGACCGGGTAGGTCGTCGGGGTCGAAGAGGTCCTGCTGGCCGAAGCGGGCTTCGACCCAGGCGTGGAACCGGGTGCCGAAGCGGGCCTGGGAGGACGGCTTGCGGGGCATTGGGCGGACCAGGTCGGCGGCGAAGCCGAGCGGGTCGTCACGCAGCTTCGACATGGCGGTGGCCGACAGCGACGAGGGGAGCGGTACGACCACCTCGGGAGCGCGCTCGCGCTCCGCCTCGGTGAGCAGCCGTTCGATCTCCTCGTCCCACTGGTTCACCGTCTCGAGCAGCGTGAGGTCATCGAGATCGTCGGGCCCCGGTCCCACCTCCCGAACCAGCCTCGCCGCCTCCAGACGGCGCTCCACCTCGGGGGTGTGGTGGTTGATCGGCCAGGGCAGGTCGACCTCCTGCGCGGCGTAGGGGCTCTCCTCCTCACCCTTCACCACCACCTCGGCCCAGCGGTCGGGCTTGGCGCCCCACTGGAGCAGCGCCTCGCGGGTCTTCTCCACGTAGACCGAGGGCCCACGTCCCTCCTTGAGCGAGGGTGACCAGCGCCAGCACGAGACGAACTGGATGTGGCGGGCGCGGGTCCAGGCGACGTACGCCAGGCGGAGCTCCTCGACGCGCTCGTGCTCCTTGCGCTCGGCGAGGAGCTCGTCGATCGAGTCGGCGTCGTGACCCTGCAGCTGCGGCAGGTCGTCGCGGTCGCCGCGGAGCGCGGCGGGCATGACCGAGGGAACGGTCAGCCACGACGAGCGCGTCTGGCCGGTGGGGAACTTCTTGTGGGTGACTCCGACCAGGAAGACGACGTCCCACTCCAGCCCCTTGGCTCGGTGGACGGTGAGCAGCTTGACCGAGTCGGCCTCCGAGGGCGTGGCGACGTCGAGACCCTGGCCGTATTCGTCCTCCGCCTCCAGATAGGCCAGCAGCGCGGCGAGGGTGACCTGGCCGTCGAGTCCCTCGAAGTCGGCGACCGCCTGGACGAAGAGGTCGAGGTTGTCGCGCCTGGCCGAGGCCGCCGGAGAGACCGAGGCGGCCAACTCGACGTCGATGCCGGTGACGTCGATGATCCGCCGGACGAGGTCGAGGAGCGGCTCGTTCACCGCGCGGCGCAGCCCACGGAGCTCCTCGGCGAGGAGCTTGAACCGCTCCCTGGCCTGCGGGGAGTAGTCGTAGTCGGAGGGGTCGCCCGGATCCTCCAGGGCATCGTTGAGCGAGGGGATCTCGGTGGGGTCGGTGCCCTCGACCGCCGCCTCCAGCTGCCGCTCGATGTCGACGAACTCCTCCGCGCCGCCGACGACGCCGGCCAGGTCGCGGGAGCGCCGGCCCAGGATGGCCAGGTCGCGCGGCCCGATCGCCCACCGCGGACCGGCGAGCAGCGTGAGCAGCGCTGCGTTGGCAGTGACATCGTGGAGCAGCTCCATGGTGGCCACGACCTCGGCCACCTCGGGCAGCCGGAGGAGCCCCTTCAGGCCGACGATCTCGACCGGGATCTCGCGAGCGGTGAGCGCGTCGAAGACCGCTGCCGCCTGCGAGTTGTCCCTGGTCAGGACTCCGATCTCCTTCCACTCCCCGACCGCCTCATGAGCCTCGATCACCTTGTCGGCGAGCCAGAGCAGCTCATCGTCGTACGTCTCGTGGACGTGCACCTGCACCTCACCGTCGCGCGCGCCCTCGGCGGCGACCAGGCGCTCCTTCTCACGGCCCTCGTAGAGCTGGGCGGCCAGATGGTTGGCGGTATCGAGGATGCGCGCGTCGGAGCGGCGGTTGACGGTCAAGGAGTAGGCCGGGCGACGCCCGTCCTTCGTCGGGAAGTCGCGGCCGAACTCGAGGATGTTGCTCACCGAGGCGCCGCGCCAGCCGTAGATCGCCTGGTTGGGGTCGCCGACGGCGGTGACGGGATGTCCGTCGCCGAAGAGGCGGGCGAGCATCTGGGCCTGCGCCACCGAGGTGTCCTGGTATTCGTCGAGCAGCACGACCTTGAACTTCCCGCGCTCGATCTCACCCACCTCGGGTGTCTCCACGGCCAGCCGCGCGGCCAGCGCGATCTGGTCGGAGAAGTCCATCAGCCCGAGCCGGTCCTTGAGCCGCCGGTAGCCGTCGACCAGGTCGAGCAGCTCGTAGCGCTTGTCGATCGCGTCGATCGCCTTCTCGACCTTGGTCAGCTTGGTCTTCACCCGTTTCCCGTCGGCCAGCTGGGCGTTGAGGTCGGCCACCTCGAGCGCGAACAGCGACCGCTCGTTGCGGTCGTAGGCCCGCAGCGTGGCAGGGTCGACGAGGTGCTCGGAGAGCTCGGAGTCGAGCGCGAGCAGCTGTTGGACGGCCAGCTTCGGGTAGTCGGTCAGCTTCTCCACCGGGTGGGTGTGCCGGGCGACGGCTCGAGCCGCGAGCTGGTAGCGGGTCGCGTCGGCGATCAGCCGGGTGTCGGGCTCGTGGCCGATCCGCAGCCCGTGCTCGGAGAGCAGGCCGGAGGCATAGGAGTGGTAGGTCGCAACGGTCGGCTCGGTCGGCTCGTCGTCCTCCTCACCGGGCCGCGGCGGACCCTCGCGTCGCTCGGGCCACAGCCCTGCCTTCTGCAGCGACTCCTTGATCCTGGTGGCCAGCTCGGCGGTCGCCTTCGTGGTGAAGGTCAGACCGAGCACCTCCCCGGGAAGTACGCGGCCGGTGGCGACCAGCCAGACGACTCGAGCGGCCATCACCGCGGTCTTGCCGGATCCGGCACCGGCGATCACCACGGCCGGCTCCAGCGGAGCCGTGATCGCGCGGAACTGCTCCTCGCTGTAGAGCCAGTCGTGGCCCATCAGCTTGGCGAGCTCTTCGGGGGTCTCGACCTTCATCGCGGAACTCATCTCAGGGGTCACGACAGCACCGATCCCGAGGTCTGCGCCGGGCAGAGCGCGACGAACTGGCACCGGTCGCACTGCTTGCCGGGTCTGGCCACGAACTCCTCGGCTCGGACCGTCGCCACCGCCTTCTCCAGCTGGGTGATGATCTCGGGCGGCTCGGGTGCCTGCACCTGCACCTTCGGCAACTCGCTGCCCGAACCCGCGGGATGGCGCAGCTGGATCAGCTCCGCTCCCCCGGAGGTCGCCCCAGGCGCGAGCTCGGACGCGGCGCCGTGCTCGACGGCCAGCTGGTAGAGGCCGAGCTGGCCGTGCTCCTTGACCTCCTGCGCGGTGGGCGGATACTTCCCGGTCTTCAGGTCGACGACGACGATCCGGCCGCTCTCGTCGAGCTCGAGGCGGTCGGCATACCCGTTCAGCCGCACCGTCTCCCCGCTGGGCAGCGATACCTTCGCGGTCAGCTGCTCCTCGAAACCGATCACGGTCCGCGCGCCGGGGCGCCGGTGCCAGGTCAGGAACCGGGCCAGCACATCCTGGACCGCCTCGCGCTCGCGGGCAGCGGACCACGGCGTACGGAACTCGAGGCGGCCCCAGACCTCGTCCACGAACGGCATCAGGTCCTCGACGGTGGCGGCGTCGAGGTCGCCGCGAGCGAGCTGCTCGGCGATCGCGTGCACGACCTTGCCGAACCCCTGGCTCGAGGAGTCGGTGACGGCACCGCCCGCTTCGCGGGCCAGGAACCACTGCGCGGGGCAGGTCAGGATCGCCTCCAGCGCCGATGCGCTCAGAGTGATCGGACGGTCCTCGGGACGCACCGCGGCCGAGGCGTACGTCGGGGCCCGCAGCCCCCACCAGGTCGAGGGGTCGGCGGCGAGCGCGATCCGCTTGCCGCGCACCTCGGTCGCGGCCAGCTTCTGCAGCCTTCTCGCGGCCGCCTCGCGCAGCGCGTCGGGTTGCGCCGGATCGGCGGCGGTGCGGCGCAGCTCAGCGATCAGACCGGCCAGCGACAGCGGTCGCGTCGGCCGGCCGACGCGGTGACGGATCTGGTCCTCGCGCAGGCCGAGCTCGTTGATGAACCGCGAGGGCTGGTCACCGTCGTCGTCGGGCGACTTCACCGCGGTCACGACCAGCCGGGACCGGGCGCGGGTGGCGGCGACGTAGAAGAGCCGGCGCTCCTCGGCGAGCATCGCGGTCCGGGTCAGTGGCGGCAGCAGCCCGCCGTGACGGCCGTCGGGCAGCGCCGGGGCGATCCTGTCGGGCCCGAGGAGCGAGTCGCGCCGGCGCAGGTCGGGCCAGGCGCCCTCCTGGACGTGGGCGACGACCACGAGACCCCACTCCAGCCCCTTGGAGCGGTGGGCGGTGAGCAGCCGCACCGCCGAGCCGCGCACACCCTTGTCGGCCAGGGTGTCGGCCGGGATCTCCTGGGCACGGAGCGTGGCCAGGAAGGTCTCGACCGAGGTGAACTCCTGGCGGCCCTCGATCTTGGCGGCGGTGTCGAAGAGCGCCACGACCGCGTCCAGGTCGCGGTGGGCCAGCCGCGCCGCGGCACCGCCCGACTCCACCTGCGCCCGCAACCGCTGCCCCCACTCGGCACCGTCCCACAGCGTCCACAGCACCTGCTCCGCCCCGGCCCCCTCCTTCAGCGCGGACCGAGCCTCGGCGAGAAGGACCGCGAGCCGGCGTACCCGCCCCAGCACCCGCTCCTCACCCCCGCTGGTCGAGCCGCCGGAGCCGCTAGGCGGAGGCGTGGGGGGGGCAACAACCTCCCCCCCCACCCGCGCGGGGAGGGGGTTTGTTGAGACA
>NZ_JBEPDH010000014.1:0-105884 GCF_040300245.1 Nocardioides sp. NPDC000445
GTGTTTGGGGCGGCCATCCTGCCGGGCCCTGACCCATTGGGGTTTTTTTTTGTTACTGCGCGTGGACACAATCTATCTGTTGTGGGGCGGGGGCGGCCCCGGCGGGGCCCGCCGCGAGCCGAGGCACGTCGGGTCAGGCGTACTGCCCGGGCTGATACTCGCCGCCGGGAGTCCGGGTGATCACGTTGAGACGGTTGAAGGCGTTGATCAGGCAGGTCAGTCCGACCAGGGCCATCAGCTGGTCCTCGTCGAAGTGCTTCGCCGCGTTCGCCCACGCCTCATCGGTGACGCCGCTGGAGTCGGCGAGGCGAGTGCCCTGATCGGTGAGCTCCAGCGCCGCCCGCTCCGCCTCGGTGTAGACGGTCGTCTCCCGCCATGCCCCCACCAGGTTGATCCGCATCGCGCTCTCACCGGCGGCCGCGGCGTCCTTGGTGTGCATGTCGAGGCAGCCGCCGCAGCCGTTGACCTGGCTGGCGCGGATCTTCACCAGCTCCTGCACCGCCTTCGGCAATGTCGAGCCGGCGATGATCTTGTTCGACGAGATGATGTGCTTCGCCCACGCGGCCCCGATCTCGTTGCCCATCGGGTTGATCCGGCTTTCCATCTTGGGTCTCCTTCGTCTTCGGATGCTTGCACCAGTACGACGGAGCCGTTGTCAACGAGGTAACAACCCGGGGCGACGACGGGCGCGCTACTCGGGTCGCGGGGGCAGATCCATGGCGTCGAGGCGCATGCGGTCGCTCACGGTCACCAGCTCGACGATCCGCCCCTCGACCACGGTGCACACCACCAGGCCGAGCACCTTGCCGTGGGCGCCCCAGGCCACGAACCCGGGCTCGCCGTTGACGCGGACCGGGAGCGTCGAGGTCATCGAGCGGGCGCCGCGCAGGACCGGTTCGGCCACCTCGGCTGCGCCGACCGTGGTCAGCACGCCCTTCGGGTGGTACGTCCGCCAGGTCACGTTCGGATCGAGCAGGGCGACGAGCCCTTCGAAGTCCCCGTCCCGTGACGCGGCGAGAAATGCGTCGACCACGGCACGCTGGCGCCGCGGCTCATCCTGCGGCAGCGGGGTGCCCTGCACCTTCCGGCGAGCCCGGCTGGCGAGCATCTTGGTCGCATCGGTGGACCGGCCGATGATCTCGCCGATCTCGGCGAAGGGCACCGCGAACATGTCATGCAGGACGAACGCCAGCCGCTCGGTGGGCGTGAGCGAGTCGAGCACGACGAGCAGTGCCAGCCCGACCGACTCGGCGAGCATCGCGTCGTCCTCGGGTGCTGCTCCACCGTCGACGGCCACCACGAGCTCCGGCAGCCGGTCCTCGTACGACAGCTCCGGCCGGGTCCTCCGCGAGCGGAGCACGTCGATGCAGACCCTCCCCACCACGGTCGTCAGCCAGCCGGCCAGGTTGTCGATCGAGGCCTCGTCCTGCCGGGACAGCCGGATCCACGCCTCCTGCACCGCGTCCTCGGCGTCCGCCCTCGACCCGAGCATCCGGTACGCGACCGCCACCAGGCGCTCCCGCTGCTGCTCGAAGGCCTCCGCCGTCGCTTCGTGTGGACCTGATCCGGTCATGTCGTTACCTTCCTCGCGGAAACTCCGTCATGGTGATGACGGCTCCGCAGACGCCAAGGTAACCGTCACGACGGTGAGATCCGACCCGGACGACCCCGAGCTAGCGACCGACGGCCAGGAACAGCGCGGCCAGGGCGACCACGACCAGCACACCGTTGAGCCACAGGTCCCCACGCTCTCCGCGCGAGAGATGGAAGATCGCGGCGAGCACCTGCACCACGGCCAGCCCGCCCGCCGCCCAGACCGCCAGGCCGGGGGCGATGCCGGTCAGCGGCGGGAGGATCAGCCCCAGAGCGCCGGCGATCTCCACCGCACCGATCGCCCGGACTCCCGCCATCGGGATCGAGGTGCCGGCCCACGCCATCATCGGCGCCAGCTGCTCCTGGCTCCGAACCACCTTGATCCCGCCCGAATAGAGATAGAAGGCAGCGAGCAGCGCGGCGACGATCCAGTACGCGACAGCCATGTCGAACTCCTTTGGTTACGATGAGTAACTGAGCAATGACCACCCAGCATGGACGGGTTTCGAGGGGCGTACAAAAGGCACATCGGTGTGCCTGAGGAGCGGCGGGAGCAGAGCGTGTCGGACTACGAGAAGGCCTGCCTGATCAGGGGCGATGGCGGACGCGCGATCCGCGGCATCCTGGATCGCATCGGGGACAAGTGGAGTCTGCTGGTGATCGCCACCCTGGACGGCGGTCGGATGCGGTTCGGCGATCTGAAGCGGCACGTCCCGGGCGTCTCCCAGCGCATGCTCACGCTCACCCTGCGCCACCTCGAGCGCGACGGGCTGGTGGCACGCACCAGCTACCCCGAGGTGCCGCCGCGGGTGGAGTACGAGCTGACCGACATGGGCAGGACGCTGGTCGGTCCCGCGGTCTCCTTGGCCGAGTGGGCGATCCGGCACAACCCGCTCATCGATCAGCAGCGACGCGACTACGACGCCCGCCTGGACTGACTCACACCTCGAGCCGCTTCTCCATGTCGTCGAGGAGTGACTCGACCTTGCGGTAGGTCTGCGAGCTGTACGCCCCGATGCCGCGCTCGGCGGCGAGTGCGTCACGCATCGCGTCGAGGTAGCGCAGCTGGAGGATCATCGTCTGCTCCATCACCGCGGGCTTGAGCCTCGGGGTGTCGCGTACGCCCGCGAGCACGCGCGGGAGGATGCGGTCCTTCAGCTTCGTCACCAGCTGCGGGTCGATCGGCTCGCCGTCGATGGTCTGCGACTCCAGCGGTCCGAGGGTGTCGACCGCCGACTCCCCGACCTGACGCAGCAGGGCGCGGAACGCGTTGTGCCTCTCCTTGGCGCTCTCGGGGGAGAACCGCATCCGGCGGATCACCGCCGGGAGGGTGAGGCCGAAGAGCACCAGGGTGATCAGCGCGACCAGGAACGCGGCGAGCACGACGGTCGCACGGTGGGAGGTGCCGACCGGGATCGTCTGGGCGGCGGCGACCGTGACGACGCCGCGCATCCCGGCCCAGCCGATCGTCAGGAAGCCGCGCTTCGTGATCGGCTCCCGCTCCTCGAAGTCGATGTCTGCCCGACCTCTGGCCAGCCGTCTGCGGGCCGAGGTGATCCGGGCGTCCTCCCGGTCGTCGGCCGGGGTCAGCGACTCGATCTTCTCCTCGAACTGGTCCAGGCGGGCACGTACCTGCTCCTTGCTCTCCTCCCGGTCGCGGAGGGCGGGCCCGGCGAGCCCGGCGAACCGGAGCAGGATCAGCAGGCCGACCACGATCGCGACCAGCCCGGCCATCTCGCCCAGGGTGGTCTCGCCCTGGGCGGCATCGACGAAGTCGGGCAGCTGGTAGCCCATCGCCAGGAAGACGCCGCTCTCCAGGATGAAGTTGAAGGTCGCCCAGGTGGTCGTCTGGGTCTGTCGGTCGCGGGCGCTGAACCGGCGGCTGCCGAGGCCACCCGTCACCAGCCCGGCGACGACGACGGCGAGCACGCCGGACGCGTTCAGCTCCTCGGCCGGGAAGTAGGCGATGAACGGCACCGCGAACGAGATCGTGGTGTTGAGCACCGGGTCGTCCAGGCGCTGGCGGAGCAGGACGGTGAGCCAGCCGACCACGCCGCCGATCACGAGCGCGCCCAGCACCGCCCAGCCGAACTCCAGCGCCGTACGTCCCAGCGAGAACGAGCTGGCCGCCGCGATCCCCGCGACCGCCGTCCGGAGGACGACGAGGGCCGAGGCGTCGTTGACCAGGCTCTCGCCCTCCAGCACCGTCATCACCCGCGGTGGCAGCCCGACCCGGCGCCCGATCGCCGTCGCCGCCACCGCGTCGGTGGGACTGACGACCGCCCCGAGCGCGACCGCGAGCGGGAAGGAGATCTCCGGGAACAGCCAGTGGACGACCGCCCCGATCACCAGCGCGGAGACGATCACCATCACGACCGAGAGCCAGCTGATCAGCCGGAGGTTCCGCCGGAAGTCGATCACCGGCAGGTTCACCGCGGAGGAGTAGAGCAACGGCGGCAGTACGCCGGCCAGGATCCACTCCGGATCGAGCTCGATCGCCGGTGCCCCCGGCAGATAGCTCGCCCCGATCCCGAGCCCCACGAGCAGCAGCGGCGCCGCCACTCCCGTACGCCGCGCGAACACCGACGCCGCGATCATGATCGCCAGCGCCACCCCGACGATCAGCATTACCCGATGGTCCATGTCAGGAGCCTAGGAAACCGCTGGACATGGCTCCGGATGCCGAGTCGGCGCGTCCTGACGCAAAACCACGCCGAGTCGGCGCGTCATGACGAGCCGACTCGGCGATCGGTGGGTTGTCGGCGGTGGGATCAGCGGAAGCGGCGCAGCCGGAGGCTGTTGCTCACCACGAACACCGACGAGAAGGCCATCGCGGCACCGGCGAGCATCGGGTTGAGCAGTCCGGCGACGGCCAGCGGGATCGCGGCGACGTTGTAGGCGAACGCCCAGAACAGGTTGCCCTTGATGGTCGCCAGGGTCCGGCGGGAGAGTCGGATCGCGTCGGCCGCGACCCGCAGGTCTCCACGGACCAGGGTCAGGTCGCTGGCCTGGATGGCGACGTCGGTGCCGGTGCCCATCGAGAGGCCGAGGTCGGCCTGGGCGAGCGCCGGCGCGTCGTTGACACCATCCCCCACCATCGCCACGACACGGCCCTCCTCCTGCAGGCGACGGACCACCGCGACCTTGTCCTCGGGGAGAACCTCGGCGATGACGGTGTCCGCGGAGACCGGGATCCCGACCTCGGCGGCAACGCTCCGAGCCACGGTCTCGTTGTCGCCGGTGAGCAGGACCGGGGTCAGGCCCAGGCGCTGGAACTCGGCGATCGCCTCGGCTGAGGTCGCCTTGATCACGTCGTTGACGACCAGGACGCCGCGCGCCTGTCCGTCCCAGCCGACGGCGACGGCGGTGCGGCCCTCGCTCTCGGCCGTAGCCATCGCGGACGCGAGGTCCTCGGGCAGGTACTGGCTCCACTCCTCGAGCAGGCGGACCCGGCCGACGAGGACCGCGTGGCCCTCGACGATGCCCTGGACACCCAGGCCCGGGACGTTGGCGAAGTCCTCGGCCGCGGGCAGGGTGCCGACGCGGGCCTCGGCCCCGGCGGCGATCGCCCGGGCGATCGGGTGCTCCGAGGCGTACTCGAGGGCGCCGGCCAGCCGCGCGATCTCGTCGACCTCCTCGCCGGGCGCGGCGATGACGTCGGTCAGGGTCATGCTGCCGGTGGTGACCGTGCCGGTCTTGTCGAGCACGATGGTGTCGATCCTGCGGGTGCTCTCGAGCACCTCCGGTCCCTTGATCAGGATGCCGAGCTGGGCGCCACGTCCGGTTCCGACCATCAGCGCCGTGGGAGTGGCCAGACCGAGCGCGCACGGGCAGGCGATGATCAGCACCGCGACCGCCGCGGTGAAGGCGGTGGCGGTCCCCGCGCCGGCGCCGAGCCAGAATCCGAGGGTGATGGCCGAGAGGGCGATCACGATGGGTACGAAGATCCCCGAGATGCGGTCGGCGAGCCGCTGAGCCGCCGCCTTGCCGGTCTGCGCCTCCTCGACCAGGCGCGCCATCTGGGCGAGCTGGGTGTCGGCACCGACCCGGGTCGCCCGGACGACGATGCGCCCGCCGGCGTTCACGGTGGCACCGGTGACACCGTCACCGGGTCCGACCTCGACCGGCACCGACTCGCCGGTCAGCATGGCCGCGTCGATCGCGGAGGACCCGTCTTCGACGATGCCGTCGGTGGCGATCTTCTCCCCGGGACGTACGACGAACAGGTCGCCGACGGCGAGCTCGTCGATCGGGATCCGGGTCTCCACCTCGTCCCGGAGGACGGCCACCTCCTTCGCGCCGAGCTCGAGGAGCGCGGTCAGGGCGGCGCCCGCGCGGCGCTTGGACCTGGCCTCGAAGTAGCGGCCGGCGAGGATGAACGTCGTGACCCCGGCCGCCGCCTCGAGGTAGATGTTGCCGAGCCCGTCGGTGCGCTCGATGGCGAAGCTGAACGCGTGGGTCATGCCGGGCTCGCCGGCGGTGCCGAGGAAGAGGGCGTACAGGGACCAGCCGAAGGCGGCCAGGGTGCCGATGGAGACCAGGGTGTCCATGGTCGCCGCACCGTGGCGGGCGTTGGTCCAGGCTGCCCGGTGTAACGGCGCCGCGCCCCAGACGACGACCGGTGCGGCGAGCGTGAGCGAGAGCCACTGCCAGCTCTCGAACTGCAGCGCCGGCACCATCGCCAGCAGCACCACCGGGACGGTGAGCAGGGTCGAGACCAGCAGCCGCCGCTTGAGGAGGGCGACCGGGTCCGTGACGTCGGCGTCGGCGGAGGCATTCGAAGGAGCCGCCTCGTGTCGGGGCTCCTTGGCGCCGTACCCAGCGCTCTCGACCGTCGCGATCAACACGCTCGCGTCGATGTCGGTGCTGTCCGCGGCGACGGAGATCTTCGCCTTCTCGGTCGCGTAGTTGACGGTGGCGGCGACACCGTCGAGCTTGTTGAGCTTGCGCTCGATGCGGTTCGCGCACGACGCGCAGGTCATGCCGTTGATCTCGAGCTCGAAGTCGGTCGTGGGGGTAGAGGTTCCGGAGACGGTCATCACTGGTGTCCTTCGGGTGGGTGATCGTGGTGCGCGTCGGCTCCCCGCTCACAGGGAGCCGACGCGGGTGGCTCAGCCGGCGAGCTGGTAGCCGGCCTCCTCGACCGCGCGCTGAACCTGCACGCGGTCGAGCTCGTTCGCGGAGGTGACGGTCACCTGGCCGGTGGCCAGGTCGACGTCGACCGAGGAGACGCCCGCGATCTGGGCGACCTCCTCCGTGACGGAGCTGACGCAGTGGCCGCAGGTCATCCCGGAAACGGTGTAGGTGGTGCTGCACATGGTGCTTTCCTTTCTCTGTGGTGGACCCTGCTCAGGCAGGGGGTCAGTGGGCCTCGGCGGTGAAGGCAGCGGTACGCACCTCGCCGGCGTGCTTGAAGTCGAGGAACAGCCGGTACGTCCCGGCCGAGGGCACCTCGGCGGAGAAGGTGATCTCCGGCCCGGGGTCGGTGCGCCCGTCTCCGGGTGCTCCTTCGGGGTGGACGTGGAGGTAGGCGAGGTCGCCGTCGCGGAGCGCGACCAGGTGCCCGTACGCCTCGAGGTAGGGCTCCAGGTCGGTGACGGCTTCGCCGTCCCGGGCCACGGTCAGGGTGAGGCGCGAGGTCCGGCCGGCCACCAGATGACCGTCCAGCTTCACTGCGTAGGGGCTGACGGTGCTGGTGGTGGCGGCCGGCGGCAGCGGCTCGGGCTCGTGGGGGCCGGCGACGAAGAGGTCCTGACCGAGGGTCAGCCCCTCGGCCGCGGCCGCCGGCCGGAAGTCGGCGAAGACGCGGTAGGTCCCCGCCGCGGCCAGGTCGGCGGTGACCGACCAGGTGCCGTCGGCGGCCATCACCGGGTGCACGTGCTGGAAGGTGGCCACGTCGCGGCGTACGACGATGAGGTGGAGCTTCTTCCCGTGGGCCGTCTCGAACCGGGTCACCGGCTCGTGGTCGGTGCCGAGGATCCGGAACCGCAGCGTGGCGTCGGCTGTGCGCTGGTAGCGGTCCTCGACGAGGTCGAGCGTGTAGCCGGCCTCGCTGACATTGAGTCCGGTGGCCTCGGGCACCTTCGTCGCGCCGTGCCCGGCGTGACCGCCGTGGCCACCGCTCGCAGCCTCGTGCTTCTGGTGGGTCGGACGCTCCGGCTCTCCGACGGGGCCGACGGAGGCACCCACGGCGGAACCCAGGCCGCCGAGGGCAACGACGGCTCCGGCGAACGCACCGACCTTGGCAATGGCGTTCATGTGATCTCTCCTGGCTCGAATCTCGATGACTCTCGATGACGTGCCAGAGGTTGCTCGGCCGATCTGTCTGCGGACTGTCCCGGGATTGTCGGGGCCCGGACAGATATCCGATCGGCGCCTGCGCCCGGTCTGACTACGATCTCGATGTGCTGCCGACCCCGACCTCGCGTGACATCCGGTTCGGGCTGCTCGGCCCCTTCGAGACCGCGGTCGACGGCGACATCGTCAAGGTCCCCGGGTCGGCTGAGCGAGCCCTGCTCGCGGTGCTGCTCCTGGCGCGCGGCCGGATCGTGCCCGCCTCAGCGCTGATCGACCGACTGTGGGCCGACTCGTCGCTGCCCGCCGACCCGTTGAACGCCCTCCAGCTCCGGGTCTCCAAGCTGCGGCGGGTGTTCAAGACCGCCGGCCTCGACCTGGTTCAGCGCGACGGCGGCGGCTACCGGGCCGCGGTCGATCCGGTCACGATCGACGCCGAGGACTTCGAACGCCGGATCCGCCGGGCCCGGGCGTCGGTCGCCGGCGGCGGGAGCCCGACCGAGACCGACCTCGACGCCTACGACGCGGCGCTCGGACTCTGGCGCGGCGACGCGCTCGCCGACTTCGCCACCGAGCCCTGGGCGGTGCCCGAGTCCGTACGACTCGAAGACCTCCGCCGGACGGCGTACGCCGAGCGTGCTCAGATCGCGCTGTCGCTGGGCCGGCACGCGGAGGTCGTCACCGATCTCGAGCCGCTGCTGCGTACCGACCCGACGCACGAGGCGATGGCCGGACTGCTGATGGTCGCGCTCTACCGCGCCGGCCGGCAGGCCGACGCGCTCGAGGTGTTCACCCGCACCCGGACGACGCTGGACGCCGACCTCGGCCTGGAACCGTCGGCCTCCCTCCGCTCGCTCCACGAACGGGTGCTCCGGCAGGACCCGTCGCTCGGCTCCTCCGGCGAGGTCACCCTGTCGACCCCCGCAACCGGTCCGCACCGCCCCCGGCCCGGGCTCTCCAACCTGCCGACCGACCTGACCCCGCTCGTCGGACGCGAGGAGCTGCTCACGTCCCTGAGTGAGCGGGTCGGCACATCCAGGCTCACCACCCTCGTCGGCCCCGGCGGATCCGGGAAGACCGTGCTCGGCCTGCAGACCGCGCAGCGGGTCGCCGACCGGTTCCCGGACGGCACCTTCCTCGTCCGGCTCGCCGCGATCCGCAGCCGGGAGCACATCGTGCCGGCCGTCGCCGCGGCCGTGGCGATGCCGCAGGACGGCTCGGCGATCGACCTCCAGGAACGGCTGGCCGACTTCCTCGCCGACAAGCACCTGCTCCTCGTCATCGACAACTGCGAGCACCTCGTCGACCCGGTCGCGACCCTGGTCGAGCAGCTCCTAGCACGCTGCCCCCGGCTCACCGTCATCGCCACCAGCCGCGAGCCCCTCGCCCTGCCGAGCGAGGTGCAGACCCTCGTCGGGCCGCTCCCGACGCCGCGCGAGGACGATGACGACGAGGCGATCGCCGCGACCGCCTCCGTACAGCTGCTGCTCCGCCGGATCGCGACGGTCCTGCCGGGGATCGAGGCCGACCAGGAGGCATACGCCCCGCTCGGTCGCATCGCCCGCGCGCTCGACGGCATGCCGCTGGCACTGGAACTGGCCGCGGCCCGCGCGGCCACGCTCTCCCCGAGCGACCTCGCCGACCGGCTCGACCAGCGATTCACGCTCCTCACCTCGGGAGCGCGGACGGCTGAGGACCGCCAGCGCACGCTCCGCGCGACCGTGGACTGGAGCTACGACCTGCTCGACGACCTCGAGAAGCGTGTCTTCGAAGGGCTCGCCGTGTTCCACGGCGGCTGGACCCTCACCGCTGCCGAGCAGATCCTCTCCGACGACGAGACCGACTCGAACCAGATCATCCACGCCGTCGGCAGGCTGGTCGAGCAGTCCCTGATCGTCGCCGAGCGCGGGCCGGTCACCCGCTATCGCATGCTCGAGACGCTGCGTGAGTACGCCGCCGACCGGCTGGCACAGACCGGCCGGAACGACGCCCTGGCCACCCGGCACGCGCACTACTTCGCCCAGGTCGCCGAGCGGTCGGCACAGGCGATGCGCGGTCAGGGGGACGCCCGGGCCAGGCTCCTCCTCGTCGACGAGCAGGCCAACGTACGCTCGGCCATCGCCTGGCTGGAGGGTCCGGCCGGCGACATCGACGCCGCGCTACGCCTGGCCGGTCATCTGGGGCTCTTCTGGCACCAGGGCCGCCATCTCGAGGGCCGCCGGATCCTGCGTCGGCTCCTCGAGCAGGACCGCGGCTCGGCCGCGGCCCGGGCGGCTGCCCTCCAGGCGGTGGCGCTGGTCGAGCGTCCCCGGGCCTGCGTCGTCCACCCCCATCCGCGCTGCGCCGAGGCAGCCCGGGAGAGCCTCGCGATCTTCCTCGCGGACGGTGACGCCGACGGTGCCGCGGTCTCCCGAGTGCTGCTCGCCGTCGAGGGCGTCAACGGGACGGACCCGGAGGCCGCCGCGCTCCTGGACGACGCCGAGACGTGGTTCCGCGAGCAGGGGGACCGTTGGGGTCTCGCCGTCGCCGGCTTCGTCCGGCTGGAGACCGCGCTGAAGGCCAGGGACGAGCCGGCTGCGATACGCCTCGGACGGGCCACCGCGGCCGAGTTCGGTCACCTCGACGACCCGTGGGGTCAGAGCGCCGTCCTCTACCACCTCGGCTACGGCCTGCGGCACTTCGGACGCCTGCGGGAGTCGGCCCGGACGCTCGAGCAGGCCATCGACGTCGCGGCGTCCGCAGGCATCCACAACACCGTGCAGTGGGCCCTCGCCGACCTCGGGATCACCCACCTCGAGCTCGGGGACGAGGAGTCAGCGCGGGACGCCTTCCGTCGCGCCGAGCTCGCGTCCCGTCACGTCGGCGACCGCGCCGGGTCGGTCCTCGCCGCGTACGGACGGGGCCGGCTGGCCGAGCGCCAGCAGGACTGGTCGAGCGCCATCTCGCTGTTGTCGAGCGCCATCCAGGGCTTCGAGACGCTGGAGACGCCCGCGATGACGGCGAAGGCCACGCTGGCACTGGCCCGGTGCCACGAGCAGGTCGCCGAGCCGGAGGCCGCGGCGGAGCGCTACGACGAGGCCCGCGCGCTCGGCCTCGCCGCCGGCGAGACCGCCGTCGCCGCTCGGGCCGAGGAGGCGCTGGCTCGGCTGGCCGGCGGCCGCACAGACGGCGGCCGGACAGTCCAGGGACAGTGACCCGGGACAGGTTCTCTTTCACGCGGCCGGACGGCCGCCCTGACGAAAAGAGAGAACCATGTCTTCCACAGCATCCCCGGCGGCGGGTGCCAACAGCCGCCGCTGGCTCGCGCTCGGCCTCATCGCCGCCGCCCAGTTCATGGTCATCATGGACACCTCCATCATCGGAGTCGCACTCCCCGAGATACAGCGCGACCTCGGATTCGCCCCGCAGGACCTCAGCTGGGTGTTCAACGCCTATGTGGTGGCCTTCGGCGGCCTCCTTCTGCTGGGCGGCCGGCTCTCCGACCTGCTCGGCGCCCGACGGATCTTCGCCATCGGGTGGCTGGTCCTCGGAGTCGGCTCCCTCGTCGCCGGACTCGCTGACGGCGTCACGGTCGAGATCGTCGGTCGCGCCGTCCAGGGCGCCGGATCCGCGCTCATCGCACCGTCGGCACTGACGCTCCTGTTCATGACCTTCGGGGCGAACCCGAAGGAGCTGACCAAGGCGCTCGCGCTCTACGGCGCAGCCGCCCCGGCCGGCGGCACGGCCGGCGTGTTCCTCGGTGGCGTGCTCACCGAGTACCTGTCCTGGCCGTGGGTCTTCTTCATCAACGTGCCGATCGCCCTCGGCGTACTCCTCCTGACGCCCGCCGTGATGCCGGCGGGCCAGGCGCAGCGCGGCCGCATCGATGTTCTCGGCGCGCTCACCGTCACGCTGGGCCTCGCCGCGGTGGTGTTCGCCGTCGTACGCATCCCCGAGCAGGGTTGGGGATCGCCCAGCACGCTCATCGCCGGTCTCGTCGGCATCGCCCTGCTCGCCACCTTCGTGGCTCTGCAGGCCGGCTCGGCGGCACCGCTGATGCGCCTGGGGATCTTCCGGGCGCCGAACCTGGCCGCCGCCAACATCGCCCAGCTCCTGCTCGGCGCGGCCTGGATCCCGATGTTCTTCTTCATCAACCTCTACCTCCAGCAGGTGCTCGGGCTCGGTGCCTTCGAGTCCGGCGCCGCCCTGCTGCCCATGACGGTGACGATCATGCTCGGCATGGTCGCCATCGCCCCGCGACTGACCGCCGCGTACGGACCCAAGGCGATGACCGTCGGCGGCCTCGTCGTCCTCGGGATCGGCCTGGTCTGGCTCTCCCGGATCGACGCCGACGGCACCTTCGCCGTCGACGTGCTCCCGGCGACGCTGGTCACCGCGGCGGGCATGGCGCTGGCGTTCATCCCGTCGCTGAGCACGGCGCTCGGCGCGGCCGCACCCGAGGAGGGCGGTCTCGCCGCCGGGATCGTCAACACCAGCTACCAGGTCGGCTCCGCGCTGGGGCTGGCGGCGATGACCGTCGTCGCCTCCGCGTACGGCTCCGACCAGGTCGGCGACCTGGCCGCCATGACAGACGGCTTCTCAGCCGGCTTCCTCGGCGCGGCCGGCATCGCCCTCGCCGGTGCGGTCGTCACCGGGATCGGCTGGAAGCCGGTCCGCACCGCGACCGCCGCCGAGTCGGTTCCCGCCGGCCGCTAGCAGTCCGACCCTCTTCGTGGCCCCGGATCCGTCCGGGGCCACGACGGCACCAGGAGACCGCCATGCAGACCATCCAGCTGTACGTCGAGGGCATGCGCTGCCCTCGATGCGTCCGTGAGGCCACCGCTCGGCTCCGGGACCTCCCCGGCATCGCCACCCTCACCGCCGACCGCGGCACCGGCCGCATCACCGTCACCGGAGACGTCGCCGCCACCGACCTGCTCTCCGCCCTCGCGGGCAGCAGCTTCACGGCCGAGGTACGTTCCGTGACGCCCGTGCGTTGAGGCCGTCGTCGGTCCGGCAGGACCCGGACGATACGTGCCTCGGTCGCCTTCAGCGCAGCAGCTGTGCCAGCAACTGCAGCCAGCGCGGGCCTCGCAGCACGCCCTCCCGGGTGTGCAGCCCGAGATCGTGGAACACCTCCGGGCATCGGCAGGTGCGGATCACGGTCTTCATTGATCGTCCTCTTCTCGGTGGGGTCACTTGGTGCTCAGTGAGCCTGACACGGTGCGGGTCGGGCGTGCTGCGACCGAGCAGGAGGCGCACCACCGGCGGATGTCCTCGGAGCGCAGGTGCCAGAACGCGTGCCAGCCCTGGGTCGGCGCACCGCAGAGGGTCACCTGGGTGCCGATCCGCTTGAGGTGCGCCTCGCCCCAGGGCGCAGGAGCCGCTGTCCCCGCAGGTTGGCGGTGCCGGGCCACGATGACCCAGCTGCGCCCGACGGTCCTGGGATCGACGCCTGTGGCGGGCACGGTCATCTCATCCCCCGACAGCTTCGGTGTCGCGGTTTGCGATCAGGGCCATGACGCTCGGATCGCTGAGTGTGGTGGTGTCGCCGACGTCTCGGCCCTCGGCGACATCGCGCAGCAGGCGGCGCATGATCTTCCCGGACCGCGTCTTGGGCAGCTCCGGGACGATCGTGATCTGCCGCGGCTTGGCGATGGCCCCGATCTCTCGGGCCACATGGTTGCGCAGCTCCTGGATCAGCGCCTCGCCGGTGTTGCCGTCCCCGGAGCGCAGGATCACGTACGCGACGACGGCCTGGCCGGTGGTCTCGTCGGCGGCGCCGACGACGGCTGCCTCGGCGATCCGCGGGTGGGAGACCAGAGCGGACTCGATCTCGCTCGTGGAGAGGCGGTGGCCGGACACGTTCATCACGTCGTCGACGCGGCCCAGGATCCAGATGTCGCCGTCCTCGTCCTTCTTGGCCCCGTCGCCGGCGAAGTAGTAGCCGAGGTCCGCGAAACGAGTCCAGTACGTCTCGACGAAGCGGTCGTCGTCCTGCCACAACGTACGCAGCATGGCGGGCCACGGCTTGGTCAGAACCAGGTAGCCGCTCGACCCGTTCGACACCGAACGACCCTCCTCGTCGACCACGTCGGCGCCGATGCCGGGCAGCGGCCGCATCGCCGAGCCGGGCTTGCCGGAGGTGACCCCGGGGAGGGGGCTGATCATCATCTGACCGGTCTCGGTCTGCCACCAGGTGTCGACGACGGGGCAGCGGTCGCCGCCGATGACCGTGCGGTACCAGAGGTACGCCTCGGGGTTGATCGGCTCGCCGACCGATCCGAGGAGCCGCAGCGAGGTGAGGTCGTACCTGTCCGGGATCTCGCGTCCCCATTTCATGAACGTCCGGATCGCCGTCGGTGCGGTGTAGAAGAGGGTCACGCCGTACCGCTCGATGATCTCCCACCAGCGACCCCGGTGCGGGCTGTCCGGAGTGCCCTCGTAGAGCACCTGGGTGACGCCGTTGGCGAGCGGCCCGTAGACGATGTAGCTGTGGCCGGTGACCCAGCCGATGTCGGCGGTGCACCAGTAGACGTCCGTGTCCGGCTCGAGGTCGAACACGGCGTGGTGCGTATAGGACGCGCCCGTGAGGTAGCCGCCGGTGGTGTGCAGGATGCCCTTGGGCTTCCCGGTCGTGCCCGAGGAGTACATGACGTACAGCGGGTGCTCGGCGTCGAACGCCTCCGGCGTGTGCTCGGGCGAAGCACTGTCGACGACGTCGTGCCACCACAGGTCGGTGGCGTCGTCGAAGGGCACGTACTCCCCGGTGCGGCGCACGACGAGGACGTGCTCGACCGGGCTCTGGCCGCCCAGCCGCGCCAGGGCCGCATCGACCGCCGGCTTCAGCGCCGACGGAGCCCCGCGACGGTAGCCGCCGTCGGAGGTGATGACCAGCTTGGCCCGGCAGTCCTCGATCCGCGAGGCGAGGGCCTCGGCCGAGAACCCACCGAAGACCACGGTGTGGGTCGCCCCGATGCGGGCGCAGGCCAGCATCGCCACGATGGCCTCGGGGATCATCGGCAGGTAGATCGCGACCAGGTCGCCGCTGACCACGCCGAGGTCGGTCAGCGCGTTGGCGGCTCGGGACACCTCGTCCTTGAGGTCGGAGTAGGTGATGTCCCGGGTGTCACCGGGCTCGCCGACGAAGTGGAAGGCGACCTTGTCGCCGCGACCGGCCTCGACGTGCCGGTCGACGCAGTTGTACGCCGCGTTGAGCTTCCCGTCCGCGAACCACCGCGCGTGGGGTGCGTCGGACCAGTCCAGCACCTCGGTGAACGGCTCGGCCCAGGTCAGCCGCTTCGCCTGCTCGGCCCAGAAGGCCTCGACGTCGGACTCGGCCCGGGCGTACGCCTCCTCGGTGACGTTGGCGGCGGCGGCCAGGTCGGCCGGAGGATCGAAGCGGATCGGTTTGCTGGGGATGGTCAGGTCGGTCATGGCGTCGTGCTTTCTCGGGAGGGCGGAAGGGGAGGCGCTAGCCGAGCAGGGCGGCCTCGTCGTCGGTGAACAGTCGCGACCGGATCAGGAACCGCACGCCCTCGGGCGCCTCCAGGGAGAACCCGGCGCCGCGTCCGGGGACGACGTCGATGGTGAGGTGGGTGTGCGACCAGTACTCGAACTGCGAGCGCGACATCCAGACCGGCACCTGCTGGTCCAGCCCGATGTCCAGGTCACCCAGGTGGATGTCGGCGTCGCCGAGCATGAAGTCGCCGCTCGGGTAGCACATCGGGGCGGAGCCGTCGCAGCATCCACCGGACTGGTGGAACATGACCGGCCCGTGGATACCGACGAGGCGGCGGAGAAGGTCCGCCGCCCCGTCGGTCACGGCGACCCGCGCCGGAAGGGAGGAGGCGTGGGTCGCGCTCATCAGAAGAACCCGAGTGCGTCGGGGCTGTAGCTGACGAGCAGGTTCTTGGTCTGCTGGTAGTGGTCCAGCATCATCTTGTGGGTCTCGCGACCGATGCCGGACTGCTTGTAGCCACCGAAGGCCGCGTGGGCCGGGTAGGCGTGGTAGCAGTTCGTCCAGACCCGGCCGGCCTTGATCTCCTTGCCGGCCCGGAACGCCTGCGACCCGTCGCGCGACCAGACACCGGCGCCGAGGCCGTACAGGGTGTCGTTGGCGACCTTGAGCGCGTCGGCCTCGTCGTCGAAGCCGGTCAGCGACACGACCGGTCCGAAGATCTCCTCCTGGAAGATCCGCATCGAGTTGTCACCCTCGAAGACGGTCGGCTGCACGTAGTAGCCCTCGGCGAGGTCGCCCTCGAGAATGGTCCGCTCGCCACCGGTGAGGACCTTGGCGCCCTCGTCCTTGCCGATCTCGATGTAGGACAGGATCTTCTCGAGCTGGTCGTTGCTGGCCTGGGCGCCGATCATCGTGGTGTCGTCGAGCGGGTTGCCCTGCTTGATCTTCTCGACCCGGGCGATGGCGTCGCCGACGAAGTCGGAGTAGATCGAGCGCTGGACGAGCGCACGCGACGGGCAGGTGCAGACCTCGCCCTGGTTGAGGGCGAACATCGTGAAGCCCTCGAGCGCCTTGTCGTAGAAGGCGTCCTTCTCCGCGGCGACGGAGTCGAAGAAGATGTTCGGGCTCTTGCCGCCGAGCTCCAGGGTCACCGGGATGATGTTCTGGCTGGCGTACTGCATGATCAGGCGGCCGGTCGTGGTCTCGCCGGTGAAGGCGACCTTGGCGACGCGCGGCGAGGAGGCCAGCGGCTTGCCGGCCTCGACGCCGAAGCCGTTGACGACGTTGAGCACTCCGGCGGGCAGCAGGTCGCCGACCAGCTCGACGAGCTTGAGGATCGACCAGGGGGTCTGCTCGGCCGGCTTCAGGACGACGCAGTTGCCTGCGGCGAGCGCCGGGGCGAGCTTCCAGACCGCCATCAGGATCGGGAAGTTCCACGGGATGATCTGGCCGACGACGCCCAGCGGCTCGTGGAAGTGGTACGCCACGGTGTTCTCGTCGATCTCACCGATGGTGCCCTCCTGGGCACGCAGCACGCCGGCGAAGTAGCGGAAGTGGTCGATGGCGAGCGGGATGTCGGCGGCCAGCGTCTCGCGGACCGGCTTGCCGTTCTCCCAGGTCTCGGCGACGGCGATCGCGGTGAGGTTCTCCTCCATCACGTCGGCGATCTTGAGCAGGATGTTGGCCCGCTCCGTCGTCGAGGTCTTCCCCCACGACGGAGCGGCAGCATGTGCGGCGTCCAGGGCGGCCTCGATGTCCTCGGCCGTGCCCCGGGCGATCTCGGTGAACGGCTTGCCGTTCACCGGCGAGATGTTCTCGAAGTAGGCACCCTTGACCGGGTCGACCCAGGCGCCACCGATGTAGTGGCCGTAGCGGCCTTGGACGGTGACCAGCGAGTCGGGCTGGCCGGGAGCTGTGTATACGGTCATCGGGAATTCTCCTCAGGCAAAGTCAGGCATTGGGGCGTGATCGTGGTCACAGACGCTAGGAACGCTGAGGTTGCAGCAACGTTGCGCGACCGATGCAACGTGAATGCAACCTTCAAATGTGACCCTCATCACTTGAGGAGGTCCGGATGAACGACACGAAGCAGAGCCCCTCCATGCGTGCAGCCGTGGCGGACTCGTGGCACCGATCCGCTGCCGCCGGGGTGACCGCGGACGACACGTCCGCGCCGATCACCCTGCCCGAGGACCAGCTCCGGGACATCCGCGCGGCCCACCCGCTGGCTCGCGTGTTCCCGCTCCTCGATGACGTGCTCGGGCAGGCGGCGCGCGACTGCGACGCGATCATGGCCGTCTCGGACGAGGCCGGTCAGCTGCTCTGGGTGTGCGGTGCCCCGGCGGCGCTCCGCCGCGCGGAGCGGATCGGCTTCGTCGAGGGGAGCAACTGGGACGAGCGCCTGGCCGGCACGAACGCGCCCGGGCTCGCGCTCCGGCTCGACCGGCCGACCAGCGTCGTCGCCGCCGAGCACTTCCGGCGCTCGGTGCAGCAGTGGAGCTGCGCCGCCACCCCGATCCACGACCCGGGCGACTCGCGCCTGCTCGGCGTGCTCGACATCACCGGCGGAGACTCCATCGTCGTACCCCAGACGATGGCGATGGTGCGCGCCGCCGCGAGGCTCGCGGAGTCCGAGCTCGCCCGCGAGCAGCTGCTGCCGAGGCCGCCCGAGACCCGGCCCGGCTGGGCACGCATCGCCGTCGAGACCCTGGGCCGCCAGGACCTGCTGCTGTCGATCGACGACGGCCGCGGGCATCGCGCGCAGCTGCGGCTCTCCCCACGCCACAGCGAGATCTTCCTGCTCCTCGCCAGCGCCCCGCGCGGACTCTCGGGCGACGAGCTCGCGGTCCTCCTGTACGAGGACGACGGCGGCTCCTCGACGCTCCGCGCCGAGCTGAACCGGCTGCGCAACCTGCTCGGGGAGGAGTTCCTCGCCTCGCGGCCCTACCGGCTCACGACCGAGGTGACCGGCGACTGGCTGGGCGTCGAGGCACGGCTGGCGGTCGGCGACGTCGCCGGCGCGCTCCGCTGCTATCGCGGCCCGATCCTGCCGCGTTCGGTCGCGCCGGGCGTGGTCCGGCTCCGCGAGACGCTGGCGCAGCAGCTACGCGCGGCGGTGCTGCAGTCGGGCCAGCCCGACCTGGTCTCGACGTGGACCCGGTCGGCGTGGGGCGCCGACGACTACGAGATGTGGCTCCGGCTCCGGACCCTGCTGCCCTCCGGCTCGCCGTTGCTGGCCCTCGCCGACGGTCAGATCGCCCGCCTGGACCGCGAGGTCGGTCTCTGAGATGACCGCTGGAATGGCGCCGACGACGGCGGTGATGGCACGCAGCTGGGAGGTGGCTCCTCGGCAGGAGCAGGTCCCGCCTGCCGCTGCGCCGCTCGACCAGGTGGTGAAGTTCCAGGCTCCCGAGGTGGTCTTCGGGCACAACTCGCTCGAGGAGGCCGGCTACGCCGCTGCCCGGCTCGGGGCCAGACGACCGTTCGTCGTCAGCGATCCCGGCATCGTCGAGGCCGGCTGGGTCGACGAGCTGCTCCGGCTGCTCCGGGCCGAAGGGCTCGTCCCGGTGCTGTGGACCGAGGTCACGCCGAACCCCAAGGACCACGAGGTACGCCGCGCCTACGAGAGGTACGTCGAGGCCGAGGCCGACGTCATCGTGGCCATCGGCGGCGGCTCCTGCATGGATGCCGCGAAGGGTGTCGCGGTGCTCTCGGGCAACGGCGGCGACATCCTCGACTACGCCGGGATCGACCAGATCGCCCGGCCGATCCCGCCGATGCTGATGATCCCGAGCACCTCGGGGACCGGCGCCGACGTCTCCCAGTTCTGCATCGTCACCGACACCGACCGCCGGGTGAAGATCACGATCATGGGTCGCGCCCTGGTGCCCGACGTCTCGATCACCGACCCCCGCCTGCTGACCACGATGCCGGAGGCGCTCAACGCCGCGACCGGCCTGGACGCGCTGACCCACGGCATCGAGTCGTACGTCTCGCTGGCGCACAACCCGCTGGCCGACGGGCACGCGATGAGCTCGGTCGCGCTCGTCTGCCGGCACCTGCGCTCGACCGTCACCGACCCGACCTCGATGGAGCATCGCGCGATGATGGCGCAGGCGAGCCTGCAGGCGGGCCTGGCCTTCACCAACGCGATCCTCGGCGCGACCCACGCGATGAGCCACCAGGTCGGCGGGCTGCTCGACGCTCCGCACGGTGTGGTCAACGGGGTCCTGCTCCCGCACGTCATCCGCTACAACGCGCGCTCGGTCCCCGAGCGGTTCGTCGGCCTCGCCCGGGCCGCCGGACTGCCGGTCGACGGCGTCCCCGGTGACGTCGCCGCCGAGATGCTGGCCGACCACGTGCGGCGCCTGGCCGACGACGTCGGCGTGCCTCGAGGCCTGAGAGACCTCGGGGTGACCGACACCGATCTCGACACCCTGTCGGTGACCACCCTCGACGACGCCTGCCTGACGACGAACCCTCGCCCGGCGAGCCGCGCCGAGATCCACTCGCTCTTCCGAGAAGCCCTGTGAGGGCGATCCAGTGAGCGCTCCCGACCTGGCAGCACTGACCGGCGTACGTTCCGGCAAGCGCTCCTACTACCGCGCCTTCCTGCGCTCCGACGAGCGCATGCAGCAGGCCGTACGTGCCATGGACTCGATCTCGCGTGCGCTGGTGCGCACGGTCGAGGGTCCCCGGGCGCTCCTGGAGGAGGTGGCCCGTGCGGCCGCGGTGCACCTCGCCGCGGAGTGGACGATCCTGGCGCTGGCCGACGGCCACCTGACCGGGGCCCGGCCGAGATTCATCGTCGTCGGTCACGACGGCCGGGTGGTCGGCGACGAGGAGGAGCTCCCCGGAGTCGTACGTCGCGAGCTCGGCGCGATCCGGGCCGGCCATGCGACCGGGGCGCCCGGGCCGGCTCGCTGGGTGCGGGTGCCGATGACACTGGAGAGCGTCATGATCGGCAGCCTGGTCGGTCTCCACGGGCTCGCCGACGACCCGGAGCCCGGGGACCTGTCGGTGCTGCGGATCCTGGCCAACGAGGCCGCGGTGGCGCTGCACACCTCCGAGCAGTACCAGGCCGGGCTCGCCCAGCACCGCCGCGCCCAGCGGCTCTACGACGAGGTCGGTGCCCGGGAGCGGGACCTCGAGCAGCGCACCCGTGAGCTGCGTCAGGCCGAGGAGCGGCTGCTGGTGGCACGCCAGCGCGAGCTGGTCGACCACGAGCGCCACCGCATCGCGCGGGAGCTGCACGACAGCGTCACCCAGTTCGTGCTCTCGGCGGGGATGTCGGTCGAGGTCGCCCGGGGCGAGACGGAGGAGCTGGGTCCGGCCGGGGAGCGGATCGGCGAGCTCCTCAACACCGCGAAGAAGCTCACCCAGGACGCCGTGGAGCAGCTCCGCCGGGCGATCTACGCCCTGCACCAGCCGCATCGCGACACGGTGTCGTCGCTGCCCGAGCTGCTGCACGAGGTCGCCGAGCACCACCGTCCGCATCTGGACGTGTCGGTGCGGGTGGAGGGCGAGGTCTGCCCGATGCCCGCGGAGGCCAAGCACGACATCGCCCGCGCGGTCGGCGAGGCGCTCTTCAACGTGGCGATCCACGCCGAGGCCAGCCAGGCGGTGCTCCGGCTCCGCTACCGCAAGCACGAGCTCTACGTCGGGGTCGCCGACGACGGCCGCGGGGATCCGGGCCTGCTCGCCCGGAAGCTGCGGCTCGAGCGCGGCGCCTCGATCGACGGCAGGCACCGGGGCCTGGCCAACATCGAGACCCGGATCAGCGAGCTCGGCGGCACCGTCGCGTTCCGGCGCTCGCACCTCGGCGGCGTACGGGTGGAGCTCCGGGTGCCGCTGCCGGTCGTGGATCGCGGCCGAGGAACGATCTGCGGGCTCATCGAGGACCCGCAGTAGCCGCTTCGAGGAGGAACCCATGAACACGCTCAGCCCACCCCTGGCGGCCCCGGCCCAGGCCGCGGCCCAGACCGGGGCACAGACCGGGGCCACAGCAGGCATCGACGTACTGCTGGTCGATGATCACGCGATCGTCCGTCAGGGTCTGCGCTCGATCCTCGAGCGCGAGCCCGGCCTCCGGGTCGTCGCGGAGGCGGCGACGGCGGCCGAGGCGCTGGCCCGGGTCAACAGCGCTCGCCCGGACATCGTGCTCCTCGACCTCAAGCTCTCCTCGTCCTCGGACGCCGAGGGGCTCGAGCTGTGCGCCGCGCTGACTCAGCGGCACCCGGAGGCGCTGATCCTCGTGCTGACGACGTTCCTGGACGAGCAGCTGGTGATGCAGGCGATCCGCGCCGGCGCCCGCGGCTATGTCGTCAAGGACGTCGACACCACCGGGCTGGTCCGCGCCATCCGGGACGTCGCGAGCGGCGGGAGCGCCTTCGACGCGCGTTCCGCGGCGGCGATGATCCGTGGCGTGAACATGCCGGTGACCAGCGACGACTCCGAGCTCACCGCCCGCGAGCTGGAGGTGCTGGAGCTGCTCGCGCACGGGCTGTCGAACCGTGCCATCGGCCACCGGCTCTACATCTCCGACACCACCGCCAAGTTCCACGTGGGCAACATCCTGCGGAAGCTGGGCGTCAGCCGCCGGGCCGAGGCGGTGTACGAGGCGTCCAAGCTCGGCCTCCTCTGACCCGGCGGCCGGAGACGTCACGGCACCGGCAGGACGGTGCGGTCCCAGGTCGTATTCACGATGATCGCGGCGGAGGCGTAGAGCGCCACCAGGGCGTCCAGGATCAGCACGTAGCCGGCCGTCCGGCCGAGAGCGGCGCTGCCGAGAAACGACCCGAAGGCCGCCAGGTAGAAGACCCCGGCCAGGAGCACGAAGATCACGATCGTGGTGGTGTTGGTGCGGAGCGCGGCCAGCAGCATGTAGGTCGTGAACACCGCCCAGGCCAGCAGGAACATCCCCGTGATCGCGGCCCCGCCTGCGGTCACCATCGGGCCGTAGAACTGCACGAGCAGGGCGTAGGAGAGCCAGAACCCGGCGTACGCGGTGAACACCAGGGCCGGGAACGTCTCGCCCCGCCGGAAGTGGACCAGGCCGGCCACGAGCTCCGTCGCGAAGCCCAGGGCCAGCGCGAGGGGCAGGACAGCGGGCAGGGCGGCCGCGTCCACGATCCCCGACATCACGGTGGACAGGACGAGGGCCGAGATCCCGAAGCTGGCCAGTCCGAGCGGGAACGGGTCGCCCCACGTCGTCGGTGCGGCGCCTGGGATGGTCTCTACTGCGTCGATGGATGTGTTCGTCATCGGTTCCTCCAAGGGTTCAACCGTCGTCCGGCTGGGCCACGGTTCTCACAAAGTAGTGACGTACGACACACCGACGGACCCGCCGAGCGGGCGGTAGCGCACCTGCCCGCGGGTAGCCCTCCGGCGCGGTTGCGTGCGGTCGACGGACAGGTCGGACCGGCCCTTGACCAGGCCTGACGCGGCGCCGGGAGGACGACGGCTCGTCCGCGTCGCCGACGGACAGGTCGCCACCGGAGAGGCGATCAGCGGTCGGTGTCGATGACGAGCCAGCCACCGTGGTGCTCGACGACCCGGTGCGGGTGTCCCGAGGCCGCGCCCCAGGCGGCGAGGTCGTCGAGCGAGACCGTCCGGACGTGTCCCCAGGTCTCGTCGGGCTCGTCCTCGAGGGGTACGGCGATCACCACCCGGCGTCGCGCCACCCGGATCGCCTCCGCGACCGCCCGGTCGCCGAGATCCGGCTCGATGTGCTCGAGGAGGTGGATCAGCAGCACGTTGTCAGCGGCCCCGTCCGACCACGGCAGCCGGGTGGCGTCGGCGGCTCGCGTCGCCAGCGGCACTCCCAGCCCGGCCGCCGCGGCGCTGAGCAGCGTCACGGTGCCGGCGGAGAGATCGGAGGCGGTCACGTCCCGTCCCGCGGAGGCCAGCCGCAGCGAGAGGAACCCGAAGCAGCAGCCGACCTCGAGGACCGAGCCGGGCGCCAGCTGCTGCTCGACGAAGCGGTAGACGGGGGCGTACTCGGCGACGGTTCCGTGAGCCGGGGCGGCGGGACCGGGCCGGTGCAGTGCCTGCTCCACGCGGCGCAGCGTGTTGCGGTAGAACGCCGCCCACGCCTGCACCGGGTCCTGAGCGCTGCTGACCACGACCCCGGTGAAGAGCCGCTCGAAGAGGTCTGGACCGCGCAGCCAACCGGGCTGGAACAGCTCCTCGGCCAGCAGACCCGAGAGGTCGTCGTCGATCTGGTCCGTACGCAGGCAGTGGATCAGATGGACCTGGTGGCCTTCACGGTGCACGTCGAAGTGGCGGGTGCGGATCGTCCCGAGATGACGCCGCGGGCGCGGACCCTGCCAGGCCCGGACGCTGACGAGCTCGTCGCGGTAGACCCCGGCCTCGGGGCCGGGTCGCAGCGCGTCGATCACGTCCAGCTCGCCGGGCGGCGTGGTCATCGGCCGACCGACATCGTCTGGGTGACGTTGTCCAGGCCGCGCAGATTGCGGACGACCTGGACCTTGTCGCACCACTCGGCGTACTCCGGCAGGTCACAGCCCCCGAGCGCCCAGGAGTAGCGCGGCTCGGGGGTGAGCCAGATCGTCGACCGGGCGCGCCGGGTGAGCTCCTCGAAGGCGGCGAAGCCCGGATCCTTGCCGTTGCCGCGGCCGTCGCCGAGGATCACCAGGGTGGTCCGCCGGTTCACCGCCGAGCCGAACTGCTCGAGGAACTGCTCGAACGAGGCCCCGTAGTTCGAGTCCGCGTCCACGTCGAGCACCCCGCCGGCCGGCAGGCCCGCCAGCACCAGGGACAGCGCGTCCTCGATCCGGTGCTCGGCGAACAGGTCGGTGATCTCGACCAGGTCCTTCACGAACGCGAACGACCGCACGGAGGTGGCCACCGACTGCAGGCTGTGCAGCAGGTGCAGCGTGAAGCGGGCGGTGGAGCGTACGGACAGGGAGACGTCGCAGAGGACGAGCAGCCGTGGCCGGTCGTGCGCCTTGGCGACGGTGACCGGGCGGAACGGCACCCCGTCGTACTTCATGTTGGTGCGCATCGTCCGCCGGCCGTCGACGATGCCACGGGCGGCGACCGTACGCCGCGGGCGGGGCGCTCCGTGGAGCTTCCTGAGCAGCCTCCGCAGCGACTCCTCCAGTGCGGCCCGGTCGTGCTCAGCCACGGTCTCGGCCTGCGCCGCCTGGATCTCCCGCGACTCGATCTCGCGCTCCATGCTCATCAGCCGCTCGAGGTGGTCGCGGATCCGCTCGGGCAGCGTGGCCAGCCACGGGGAGAGCGCCTTGCGGAGCTCCGCCAGGGCATCGTCGTCATCGATGCCGCTGTCGGGTTCGCGTTCCTCGAGCCAGCTCAGCAGGGCGATCTCCTCCTGCACCGACAGCTCGGTGTCGAGCTGCATCCCGCCGTCCTGGATCAGCTCGCCCGGGTTGCCCGGGTTGTGCATCCGGCTGGTCGAGAGCTGGACCCGCGCTGCCTCCCCGGGGCTCGACTTGGGGTCGTTGGAGAGGACGATCTCGTCGGTGAGCGCGGCGATGTCGATCTTGTTCGCCTCCTGGTGGAGGTTGTAGCGCTGCGCCATGTCCTCGGGCTTGAAGTACTCCTTGATGTCGTCCGGCTTGCCGTGGCTGTGCCCGTCCTCGGGCACCTCGCCCGGCTCCTCGGAGAGCGTGAAGTCGGTGAGCTCGCCGTCGTCGGACAGGTCGTCGTGGCTGTGCCCGTGCTCGTCCGCGTCCTCGACGACCGGGCGCAGCCCGAAGAACCGGTCGAAGACCAGGTCGAAGGTGGCCAGGTCGCGACGGTCCTTCACCAGGCTCGCGGTCAGCGCGGCGTGGAGCAGGTGGCGCTGCTCGAGCACCCCGGGCTGGGCGACCGCGTGCATCGCGTCGATCACCTCGGCGGTGCTCACGCGTACGCCGTAGAGCCGGAGCAGCCGGATGAAGCGGTGGAGTGCGGTCTCCATGTCGGGCCCCGATCCCGGCTCAGACCGGACGCTTGCGGGCCGACGGGAACGCCCGGCTGCCCTGGCTGGTGGACACCGAAGGTGCCGTACGCGGCCCTGTGCCGCCGGCTCCGCCGTAGTAGCCGGCGTTGTGCCGGCCGGGCTGGTCCTTCGCCTTCCGCTCGGCACGGCCGTCGACGTCGTCATCGCTCGGGCCGTCGGCCGGGGCGTGGGAGTGCCCGTGACCATGGCCATGCCCGTGGCCGTGGCCGTGCAGGTGGTCGGGGACCTCGGCGTTCGGGTCGACCAGCCGCGGCAGCGCCTCCATCACCCGCTTGAGGTCGCGCTCGTACTTCACCACCACGTTGAGGGTCGTGGAGAGCGCGTCGGCGGTGAGCTCCTCGACGCCGAGCACCGCCAGCGTCCGGGCCCAGTCGACGGTCTCGGAGATGCTGGGCGCCTTGCGCAGCTCCAGCTCGCGGATGCCCCGGACGATGTCGACGAGGCGCGCGGCGAGCGAGTCGGCGAGCCCGGTCTCCTTGGACCGGATGATCTCCAGCTCACGGGCCGCGTCGGGATAGTCGAGGAAGAGATGGAGGCACCGGCGCTTGAGCGCGGCGGAGAGGTCGCGAGTGTTGTTCGAGGTCAGGACGACGTACGGCATCGTCCTTGCGGTCACGGTGCCGATCTCGGGGATGGAGATCTGGAACTCCGCGAGCAGCTCGAGCAGCACCGCCTCCAAGGCCTCGTCGGCCCGGTCGACCTCGTCGATGAGGAGCACCACCGGGGTGTCGGAGTCGATCGCCTCGAGCAGCGGCCGCGCGGCCAGGAACCGCTGGGAGAAGAACACCGAGTCCTGCTTGGCGATCCTCTCAACGGCCTCGTTCAGGTCGGCGGCGTCCTCGACGACCTGGCCGATCTTCTCGCGCAGGATCTGGGTGTAGAGCAGCTGCTTGCCGTAGTCCCACTCGTAGAGCGCCTTGGTCTCGTCCTGGCCCTCGTAGCACTGCAGCCGGATCAGGCGCCGTCCGGTCGCGGCGGCCAGGCTCTCGGCCAGCTGGGTCTTGCCGACGCCGGCCGGGCCCTCGAGCAGGACCGGCTTCTCCAGCCGGGTCTGCAGGAAGACCGTGGTGGCGAGCCGGTCGTCGGCGAGGTAGCCGCACGTCGCCAGCTGGGCGCGGGTGTTCTCGACGTCGGTGAAGCCCTGGATCGGTTCGGTGGTGGTCGACACGTGCACTCCTCGAGGTGGTGGGTGGGGCCGAGGTGGCGGGCCCGGTCGCCGGGCCCGCCACGCTGGGATCGATCAGACGGATCGATCAGCCGAGCAGGTCGTCCAGGTCGCCGTTCAGGCAGTGGTCGACCACCGGACGTACGGTCTCGAACGTGCACTCCTTGGCGTTGCCCGGCGTGCAGGCGTCACCCAGGACGTGGTTGGTGATCCGGTCGACGTCGGTGTCGTCGCCGACGATCTCCTTGGCGTTCTCGTAGTACGCGGTCGGCCCCTGGCCGAGCCGGTTCTTCGAGTACGTGTCCTGCTTGACGTCGACGAACCGTTCGGTGATGCCGACGTCGCGCAGCAGCCGGATGGCCGCGGCGAGCGCCGCGTCGGCGGCCTGCACGTCGGTCATCCCGTGGGTGTCGACGCCCATCGCGCGGGCGATGTCGGCGAACCGCTTGTAGTGCGTGGGCATGTTGAACGCCCACACCCGCGGCAGCGCGATCGCGTTGTTGAGGCCGTGGTGGGTGTCGTAGAACGCGCTGATGGCGTGGCTGATCGAGTGGATGATGCCGAGGCCGCCGGAGTTGAACGCCTGAGCGGCGATGTACTGGGCGTACATCATCCCCTCGCGGCCGCCGAGGTCCTGGCCGTTCCAGACCGCCTGCCGCAGGTTCTCCGAGGTCAGCTTGATCGCGTGCAGCGCGTTGCCGAGCGAGGGCTGGAAGTTGATCCGGGAGACGTACGGCTCGCTGGCGTGGGCCAGGACGTCGAAACCGCACTGCGCGGTGTAGTCGACCGGGCAGTCGAAGTAGAGCACCGGGTCGTCGATCGCCAGGCTGGCCACCGAGGCGTCGTCGAAGGCGACGTACTTGTGCGGGTTGTCCGGGTCGGTGGTGGTGTCGGTGATGACGTACGCCCAGGACGTCTCGGACCCGGTGCCGGCCGTCGTCGAGACGGCGATGTGCGGCGGGTTCTTCGGGTTCTCGGACATGTTGAAGCCCTCGAACTCGTTGACGTTACGGCCGTCGTGGGCGACCGAGATGCGCGCACCCTTGCAGGCGTCGTGCGACGAGCCGCCGCCGATGGAGACGAACGAGTCGCACTCGTTCTCCTGGTAGAGCTTCACCGAGTCCATGACGTTGTAGTCCTTGGGGTTGGACTCGACCTTGTCGTACACGACGACCTCGAGGCCGTGGTACTTCATCGACTCGACGATCTTGGTGACGATGTCCGTGCCGCGCAGGCCGGACGTCATCACGAGGGTCTTGCGGAAGCCCATCTTCAGAGCCTCGGGCCCGATCATCTCGTGAGCGCCGGGGCCCATGAGGGCTCGAGGGAACGGGTGGAACTCCTTGATGGGGAAGGGCTTGAGTAGTTCGTCGACCTGCATGGCAAACCTCCGGTTGGTGTGTGACGCTCAGCACATTAGGTACGCCGACAGAGCCGCGAACAGGCGAGGAACGGGAAACAGCCCGGCCCGGGAGGGGCCTACCTACCCGTTGGGAGAGGTGCCTCCCTGGCCGGTCTTCTGGCCGGGTCGGCGCGGCAGCAGACAGGTCACCGAACGTGCTCTGATCGCGCCGGCCCAGAGCCCTGCGCCGTACGCCAGGTCGTCCAGCCGCCGGGCCAGCGGGCGGTATCTCGTGCCGGGGTTGTCGACCTGGGCGACGATCACGTCGACGACCAACGAGGCCGCCAGGGCGCGCCTCAGGAGCCTGCTGTGCGGAGCGAGGAGCGCGGTCAGCGGCCACCAGTGCCGCAACAGCAGCGCGGCCTCCTGGCGGACCGTCCAGCCGAGGCCCTGGGCGCAGAGCTGGACCGCGAGCCGGTCCCGTCCCGGCGTCTCCGGCAGCCGTCGGCGCAGCGAGAGGACGCCGTAGGCCATTCCGGCGGCGGCGACCGGGATCGACCACCGGCGGTGCACCATCAGCGCGGCCGCGGTGGCAGCCATGCTGGCGGTCATCACCGCCGGCGCGCCCTTGCGGCCGTGCCGGACGGCGAGGTCGGCGCCGCCGGTCCCGTAGAGGTACTTGCGGCCCAACCAGCCGCGGATCGTGGTGCGGGTGTCGTGCCAGGCCACCTGGTCCGGGTCGTAGCGGACGACCTCGCCGGCCTCGACCAGCCGCCACACCAGGTCGACGTCCTCACCCACCCGCATCGACTCCTCGAAGCCCTGGCCGAGCCGGGACGTACGTCCGACCAGGCAGGCGCTGGGCAGCCAGCCCACCGCGGCGCCGGGGCGGACCACGCAGGCCCGGGTGCCGAGCGCGAGCGAGGAGTCGTCCTCGTCGAAGCGCTCGAACCACCGTGGTGTCCGGCTGCGGGCGCGGCTGCGGACCAGCGGTGCCACCAGCGCGACCCGGCTGTCGGCGAAGTGGCGGGAGAGGTCCAGCAGCGTGCGCGCCTCGACCGTGACGTCGGAGTCGACGAAGGCGACGTACGGCGTGCGGACGGCCCGCAGGCCGGCGTTGCGCGCGCCGGCCGGGCCGAGGTTCTCCGGCAGTCGGATGATGCGCGCCCCGTGGCGGCGGGCGACCTTCTCGACCGCGTCGGGATCGTGGGAGTCGTCGTCGACGACGATGCGTTCGAGACCGGTCAACGGGCCGAGAGCACGGTCGAGCTGGTCGGGGCGGTCGCGCACCGGGATCACGACGGTGAGCTGGGCCGGGTCCACCCCGGGGCCGCTGAGCACGGGATCGGCCAGGTTGCCGTCGACGAGCCTGGCCGCGAGCGCCTCGGTGGCCGCGTCGACCACCGTGATCTCGCCGTCGTCGAGACGGGCCAGTGCGGCATCGGTGAGTCGGACGGCACGCAGCGGCGAGCCACCGACCAGCAACCGCCGGTCGATGCGGCGTACGTCCTCCCGGACTCGGACCCGGAAGCCGGTCGGGAATCTCACCCCACTGCCACGCCGCCGGGAGCCAGCACGTCCATCGTGGTCTGCTCGATCATCAGGGTGAGCGCCTCGGCTCCCTGCGCCGCGGTGGCGCCGGTCGGGTCGCCGAGCACGCCGTTGGCGGAGACCGCCGCGACCCCGCCCGCCCGCATCGCCGGGAGGATCTCCGCGAGCGGCCGGGTGTCGCCGGGCTCGGCCAGGTCCATGCGTACGGCCTCGGGCCGCAGGTGCAGCATCAGGGACGTCTCGGTGCGGCCCGCGTGCAGGTCGAACTCCTCGGTGCGGCACGGCAGCCAGCACGCGGGCTGCCGCTCGAAGGTGAGCTGGTTGACCGCGCTGGTCAGTGCGGCGGCGTTGCCGCCGTGGCCGTTGACCAGCACCACCCGTTCGGCCCAGGTGCGGGCCGAACGGACGAGCTCGACGACGACCAGATGGAGCGCATCGCTCCCGATCGACACCGTGCCGGGGAACGACTGGTGCTCGCCGCTGGAGCCGATCGCGATCGGCGGCGCCACCCAGCTCTGGACACCCTGCTCCGCGAGCCGTTCGGCCACCCCCTGCGTGACCGCGGCCGCGATGGTGGTGTCGGTGTCGAACGGCAGATGCGGTCCGTGCTGCTCCAGCGAGCCGACGGGCACCAGCAGGACCGTGCCCATGCCCACCTCAGGCCAGGTGGCGTCAGCCAGCGTGGACATGGAAGCCGTCCGGGACGATCAGGCGCTCCGGGCTCAGCTCGGCGACCGACCCGACCGCGAGCCCCCGCAGCGCCGAGTCGATGCCACCGCTGAGCACGTCGAGGACGTTCTCGACCCCGGCCTGGCCGTTGGCGGCCAGACCCCACAGGTAGGCCCGGCCTATCAGCACCGCCTTCGCCCCGAGCGCGAGCGCCTTGACGACGTCGGAGCCGCGGCGTACACCTCCGTCCATCACCACGTCGACCTGGTCCCCGACGCGGTCGGCGATCGGCTTGACCATCCTGATCGCGGCCGGGGTGCCGTCGAGGTTGTTCCCGCCGTGGTTGGACACCGAGATGCCCGCGACCCCGGCGTCGACCGCGCGGAGCGCGTCGTCGACCCGGCACACGCCCTTCAGCACGAACGGCGTGCCACTGATCTGGTGCCACTGCTCGCGCATCCAGACGACGTCGTCCCAGCTCGGCGGCGGGGTGGTCATCCACTCGTAGTAGGCCCCGAAGAACGTCGGCGCGCTGCCGCCAGGCGGGGCGAGGTTCGGCGCGGTGAGGTCCGGGAAGGAGCCCGTACGCCCGAACTGCCACGCCCACCGGGGCCGGGCCGCCACCTGCGGCGCCAGCCGCAGCATCGTCCGCAGGTCGACCTTCTCCGGGATCTCTGGGCTGCCCCAGTCTCGGCCGATCGAGAAGGACCAGTCGAGGGTGGCGATCAGGCCCTGGGCACCGGCGGCGTGCGCCCGCTGCATGCGCTGGATCATCGTGTCGCGGTCGCCGGTCCAGTACATCTGGAAGAACGTGGTGGCACCGGTCGCCGCCACCTCCTCCACCGACCGCGAGGCGAAGTTGGACAGGCCCATGATGGTGCCGCGGGCCGCGGCGGCGCGGGCGACCGCGACCTCCCCGTCGGGATGCACGGCCTGGACGCCGGTCGGGCTGATCAGGACCGGCAGCGGGACGGAGTGGCCGAAGACGGTCGTGCCCAGGTCGCGCTTGGCGTGCTGTCCGACGACGTGGGGCGCCCAGCCGAGCTCGGCGAAGGCGGCCTGGTTGTTGGTCATGCTCTGGCCGCGCTCGGAGCCGGCGACCAGCGCGCCGTAGACCGGCTTGGGCAGCCGGCGCCGGGCTCGTTCCTGGGCCACCGCGACCGACTCGAACCACGGGTTCTTCTTCCAGGGGTTCTCGAGCTTCATGACAGGTCACCTCCGGCGAGCGGGTCTTCGTTGCAGGCGGAGACGGGGCGCCGCCTAGTGGCACCGAGGTTGAGCAGCACCGGTGCGTTGCGGCTGGCCTGGCTGCGCGAGTGGTCCTGGCTCGCCGGCGGGACGAGCCGGTCGCCGGCGAGGGCTGATTCGCCGTAGCCCTGGACGCACTCCGGGTCCGGGCCGTCCAACGGCAGCCCGGTGAAGAACTTGGCGGCCATGCAGCCACCGCGGCAGGCGTCGAAGTGCTGACACTTCGTGCAGGCACCGCCGGTCTGCGGCGAGCGGAGCTCCTGGAAGAGCGCGGAGGTCTGCCAGACCTCCTGGAATCCGCCCTCACCGAGCAGGTTGCCGGCCAGGAACTGGTCGTGGATCGCGAACGGGCAGGCGTACACGTCGCCGATCGGGTCGATCAGGCACACCACCCGCCCGGCGCCGCACAGGTTGAGCCCGGGGAGCGACTCGCCGTACGCGGCCAGGTGGAAGAAGGAGTCGCCGGTGAGGACGTCGCTCTGCCCATTCTTGGCATGAGCCATCAGCCAGTCGTAGAGCTCGCGCTGCTGCTCGGGCAGCGGGTGCAGCTCGTCCCAGACGTCGGCGCCGCGACCCGAGGGGCGCAGCCTGGTGAGGCGCAGGGTCGCGCCGTACTCGTCGGCGATGGCCTTGAAGTCATCGAGCTGGCCGATGTTCTCCCGGGTGCAGACCACGGAGATCTTGGCGTCGGAGAAGCCTGCGTCGCGAAGGTTCCTCAACGCGAGCAGCGCGGTGTCGTACGAGCCGGCTCCGCGGACCCGGTCGTTGACCTCCGCCGTCGCGCCGTCCAGTGAGATCTGTACGTCGACGTAGTCGGTCGAGGCCAGGAAGGCGGCACGCTCGGGGGTGATCCGGAAGCCGTTGGTGGAGAACTTCACGCCGACCTGGTGGTCGACGGCGTACTCCACGAGCTCCCAGAAGTCGGGGCGGATCGTCGGCTCTCCGCCGCCGATGTTGACGTAGAAGATCTGCATGCGCTGCAGCTCGTCGATGACCGCCTTGCACTGCTCGGTGCTGAGCTCGCGCGGGTCGCGCCGGCCCGAGCTCGACAGGCAATGGGCGCACTCGAGGTTGCAGGCGTACGTCAGCTCCCAGGTCAGACAGATCGGGGCGTCGAGGCCGAACTCGAACTGCTCGACGAGGCTGCCGCCTGCGGGACGGCCCTGGGGAGTGATGGGGCGTTCTGGTGCGAGGGTCACACTGCCTCCTCATGGCGGGGGCGGATCATGTCGGTCTCGGCGAGGGCGCGGAGCGCCGCCGCGTACGCGTCGTGCTGCTCCGGCGGTATGCCGGCCGCGTCGAGCGCGCTGCCGAGACGGGGGTGCTGCTCGAGGAGCCGGACCACCTCGACCAGCTCCGGCCGCTTGAGGAAGGTCAGCTTCCGGTTGCCGAAGTGGTAGGCGAGGGCCCCGAAGGGCTCAGGACGCAGCGCCACCGAGGGCGAGAGTGTCCACGGCTCCTCGAGCATGCGATCGGGCATCAGTAGACGCCGCACATTCCGTCGATCGAGACCTCCTCGATGAGGTCCTCGGTGGCGACGTCGCTGGCGATGTCGACCGGGTTCGACTCGTTCTGGGGTTCCATCTGCTGCTCCTCTCACGGGGTGACCGTTCGCACGTTAATCACGGCGTGAGCGGAGCAACCTCCCCGATCGGAGAGTCTTGCGGGCAGGATCAGAGAGGTGTGGCCGCACCCGCTCGGGGCACCACGTTGAGCAGCGGGCGGCCTTCGGCGAAGCGTCGCAGCTGCTCGGCCACCAGGCGCTCGGCGCGCGGGTAGAACGTCGCCGCGCCCCCGCCGACATGCGGGGTCACGATCGCGCCGGCCATCGACCACAGCGGGTGATCCGCCGGGAGCGGCTCGGGGTCCACGACGTCGAGCGCGGCCCGCAGGCGCCCGGTGGAGAGCTCGGCGAGGAGCGCGCCGGTCTCGAGCGTGCGGCCCCGGCCGATGTTCACCACGAGCGCGCCGTCGGGCAGCAGCGCGAGCTGCTCCGCACCGATCAGGCCGATGGTGGCGGGCTTCTCCGGGAGGGTGAGCACCACGATGTCGGCCGTGGGCAGCAGGCTCGGCAGATCGTCGACACCGTGCACCTCACGGCTGGGATCCGCCGTGGAGGCGACCCGCACGACCTCGGCCTCGCACGCGAGCAGGCGCTGCTCGAGCGCGGCCCCGATCGAGCCGTACCCGACGATCACCACCCGCGAGTCGGCCAGCGACCTGGTGTGCTCCGGCTGCCAGCGGCCGGCGTCCTGGTCGCGCACCCAGCGGGGCAGCTCCCGCTGCGCGGCCAGGATCAGGCCGAGCCCGTGCTCGGCGGCACTGGCGTCGTGCAGACCGCGCCCGTTGCACAGAGTGACCTCGGGACCGATGAGCGGGAGCACCTTCTCCACACCCGCGCTCAGGCTCTGTACGGCACGGAGCGCCGGCATCCGCGCCAGCAGATCGCGCCCCGCACTGCAGCCGTAGGGCAGGACGTAGAACGCCACGTCGGAGACGTCGGCCGGCGGCGAGCCGGTGCCGTCGAACACCTCCACCTGCAGGCCGTCGGGCCAGCCGCCCATCTGGCTCTCCAGGTGGGTCCACGGGACGAGTGCGCGCATCGAGTCGCTTCCTTTCACTGGTGTCTTCGTGCTCACTGCAGGGTCAGGGTGGAGGTGGTCGCGAGGAACCGCTCCAGTCCCTCCCGGTCCGGCAGGCCGTCCTTGTCGCCGGCCGAGGTCGTGGCCAAGGCCCCCACGGCGGCGGCCCGCTCGAGTGCCGGCCGGATCCCCAGACCGTCCAGATGGGCGCTGATCAGACCGGCGGCGAAGCCGTCTCCGGCGCCGACGGTGTCCACCGCCTCGACCCGGAACGCGCCCTGCCGGACGGTGCCTTCCGGGCCGAACCCGACAGCACCGGCACAGCCGTTCTTGACGACCACGCGCGTGACGCCCGAGGCGAGATAGTGCTCGGCGATGCCCTCGGGGTCGCTCTGCCCGGTCAGCACCCGTCCCTCCTCGACCCCCGGGAGCACCCAGTCGGCGAGCATCGCGACCTCGTTCACGACCGAGACCATCTCTTCCTCGCTCGCCCACAGCGACGGCCGCAGGTTCGGGTCGAACGACACGCTCGCGCCGCCCGCCCGGGCCGCGGCGATCGCCTGGAACGCGAAGTCCCGCGCCGTCGCCGAGATCGCGAGCGGGATGCCGGTCAGGTGGAGATGACGGGCAGTGGAGACGTACGTCCTCATCTGCTCGCTCCACACCAGCCGGCTGCCCGCGGAGCCGCGCCGGAAGTAGACCACCTCCGGGTCGCCACCATCGGCCCGCGACTTCAGCTGGAAGCCGGTCGGTGCTTCCCGGTCGATCTCGACCCGCGACAGGTCGATGCCGCAGCGGCCGAGCTCCTCCTCGATGAACCGACCCAGCGGGTCGTCGCCCAGGCGCCCGACCCAGCCAGAGCGATGTCCCAGCCGAGCCAGCCCGGTCGCCACGTTGGTCTCGGCCCCGGCGGTCGCCTGCACGAAGGTCGCCGCCCGGTGCAGCGGTCCGCTCTCCTGGGCGACGAACATGGCCATCGCCTCACCGAAGGTGACCGCGTCCATCCCGGTCATGCCGCTCCCCTCTCCGTACGCTCGCCCATTCCCTCGGTCACCGGGTTGACCAGTTCCCCGATGCCCGCGACGCTCGCGGTGACCTGCTGTCCCGGCCGGATCGGCAGGCTGGTTCCCGGGGCGCCGGTCAGGATCACGTCACCCGGCCCGAGCGGGAGGAACTCGCTGACCCACGCGACCACCTCGGCGACGCTTCGGGCCAGCTGGTCCGTGCGGGCCCGCGGCGAGGTCGCGTCGTCGACCGCGAGCCCGACCACCACGCGGGCCGGGTCGAGATCGGTCTCGATCCACGGCCCGAGCGGAGTGAACCCGCGCTGTCCCTTGGCCTGCGTCCACAGTGAGTCCTCGGCCTGCAGGTCGCGCCCCGTGACGTCGTTGGCGACCGTGTAGCCCAGCACCGCGCCAGCGCTCCCGACCACGACCGCGAGCTCGGCCTCCGCGTGGACCAGTCCGAGCTCTGCTCGCACCGGCACCGGGTCACCGGGTCCGATCACGGACCGGGCCGGCTTGAGGAACGCCTGCGGCGGCAGCCGCCGGTCGCCCGGCCCGGTGTTGTGGGCCATCCCGACCACCGTGCGCGGCTCGACCGGAGCCAGCAGGCGGGCATCGGCGAGCGGCACCCATCGGTCTTGGCACCGGATCTCCGGGGCGAACACGTCCTCGATCAGGCGATAGCCGTCGGTCTCGACCACCGCGTGGTCGATCCCGTGGGGATGCTCGATCCGGGCGATCCTCATCGAGCAGGCTCCGGGTTCTCGGCGGAAGGCGCCTTGACCAGCAGCATCACCACGGCGGCCAGCGCCAGGCAGCCCGCCATCAACAGGAACGACGCGTCGGTGCTCCCGGTGGTGCCGTTCAGCCAGCCGACGAGGTAGCTGCCGGCGAATCCGCCGAGCGCACCGAACGAGTTGATCAGCGCGATCGCCGCTCCGGCCACGTTGCGCGGCAGAAACTCCGGGATCTGCGCGAAGTACGGGCCGTACGGGGCGTACATGGCACCGCCAGCAACTGCCAGCAGGAGGAAGGAGAGCCAGAACTGGTCGGGCCCGAGCAGGTAGGAGCCGTAGAACGCCACCGCGCCGAGCAGCAGCCACGGCCACACGAACCGGCCGCGCGTCCCGGCACGGTCGGAGGCACGGCTGTTGAGGATCATCAGCACGACCGCGAGCACGTACGGGATCCCCGAGATGAGCCCGGACATCCCGATGCCCTGGCCGGAGGCCGCCTTCACCATCGACGGAAGCCAGAAGACGAAGCCATAGACTCCGACGCTCCACAGGAAGTACTGCAGCGAGAGCAGGATGACGTTGCGCGACCGGAACGCCTCGCCGTAGCCCTTCATCGGGGTCAGCGCACGCTGCTCCTGGTTGAGCTGGTCGACGACGGCGTCGCGCTCGGCCGGGTTGAGCCACTTCGCCTGCTCGGGGTGGTCGCTGACCATGGCCCGGAACACGAACGCCCAGGCGACCGCGGGCAGGCCCTCGATGATGAACATCCACCGCCAGCTGGTGGCCTCGATGAGGAAGCCGGACACGACCGTCAGCCACAGCACCGTGACCGGGTTGCCGAGGATGAGGAAGGTGTTGGCACGGCCGCGCTCGCGGCTGGTGAACCAGTGGCTGAGGAAGATGACCATCGCCGGCAGCACCGCCGCCTCGACGACACCGATCAAGAAGCGTACGACGATCAGCGCGGTCGCCGAGCTGAGCAGCCCCTGCACCGAGGCGAGCACGCCCCACGCGATGAGGCTCCAGAAGATCAGCGACCGTACGCTGCGCCGCTCGGCGTAGATCGCTCCCGGGATCTGGAAGGCGAAGTAACCCAGGAAGAACGCCGCACCGATGAGCGCGGAGACCGCCGGCGTGATGGCGAGCTCCTCCTCCATGCCACCGGCGATGCCGATGGAGAAGTTGGAGCGATCGAGGTAGGCGAGGCTGTAGGTGATGAAGACGATCGGCAGCAGGCGTGCCCAGCGCTGCGTGCCGATCGTCGCGCCGGAGTCGGCGCGGAGGTCGGAGGTGGTCATCGGGTTCCTTTCGCTCCACTCCCGCGTGGCGGAAGTCACTTTCACCATGCGAGTGTGGCGGCGGCCACATCAGCCCGTCAACGCATTCCTTCCATATTTCAGATATCGCTTCCACCATATGGAAGAATGGCGGTATGGACGACACCACGGATGCGGCAGCCAAGCGCGACATGGTCGGCAAGGCGCTGCTCCTGCTCGACCGGCTCGCCGCCTATCCCTCCGGCGTACCGCTCTCCGCTCTCAGCCGGGAGACCGGCTTCCCGCTCAGCACCTGCCACCGGCTCGCGGCGGCGCTGATCCGCGACGGCTTCGCGACCTTCGACGAGGACAGCAAGCGCTACTCCCTCGGGCTCAAGGTCTTCTCCCTCGCCCAGTACGTCGCGCACCGCCGCGGCTTCGCCGGCTCGGCGCTGCCCGCGCTGGAGGAGCTCACCGAGCAGACCCGCGAGACCTCGCTGATGTCGGTCCGCTCGGCTCACAACCAGCTCTACGTCCACCACGTCCAGGGACCGCAGCAGGTCAGTGTGATCGGCACGCCGGGCGGCCTCGGACCGCTGCACTGCACCTCGATGGGCAAGGTCCTGGTGGCTTTCGCCCCCGACGCCGAGCGGAAGGGCCTCGTCGACGACCTCGACCTGGACGCCAAGACGCCTCACACGATCGCCGACCGCGCCGCGTTCGCGGAGACGATCGACCAAGTGCGCGAGCAGGGGTACGCCGTCGCGGACGAGGAGCACGAGATCGGCATCCGCGCACTCGGTGTCCCCGTCCTCAGCCCGGACGGCCATGCCCTCGCCGCTGTGTCGATCGCCGCCCCTTCCTACCGGATGGAGATGGCCCGGATGGTCGAGCTGCTCCCGCACCTCCAGGCTGCCGCCGAGCGGCTCTCGATCGTGCTGCCGATCACCTCGCGGCGTACGTGACGACCTGCTGACCGAGCGGCGTGAGCCGGCCCTCTTCGACCACCAGCTCCCAGCCGTGCCCCGCCTCGACGGGGACGAACTCCGAGGACGTGGCCTGCGCCAGCGCCTGGGCGGCGTCGGCCTCCTCGGCGCCGTCGGTGTCCTCGGCGATGGCGATCGGGCCCGGCGTGCTGATCGAGTCGGCGACCGAGGCCAGGTCGACGCCGGCCCAGTTCGACGGCCCCGACAGGTCGACCCAGCCGTCGACGTCCACGCCGGCGGCGACGGCCCGGACGGTCTGACTGCCTCCCATCGAGGCGCCGACCAGCACGACCGGCGCATCCGGCCACTGCTTCTCGACCTCGCTCAGCACGGCCTGCACCTGCGGCACCGGGTCGTCGGGGTCCTTGATCCCGCAGTCGGCATCGCCGTAGCCGCAGAGGTCGAACGAGAGGCCGGCGACGCCGTGGAGAGCCGCAAGGATCGCGAAGTCTCCCCAGCCGCAGCGGTCCCCGTCGGTCTGGTGGAGCATCACCAGCACCGCCGACGGGTCCTGGCCGTCCGGCGGTGAGAAGCGGATGGCCGGCAGCTCGAGCTCCTTGCCGACGACCTGCATCGGCTCCACCCCGGCGTCGGTCTCCGGCAGGAAGCAGCCGCCGAGCTCGCCCTCGATGTACGGCCCGTCGGTGGGCAGCACCGGACCCGACGCCTTCGCCCTCGCCGGGCCGGCGTCGTCGGCGCCGCAGCCTGCCAGCAACAGGCCGAGGATCGCCGCCCCGGCCGCTACGCACTTCATGCTCCGCATATGTCAATATTGACATATGAATGATCCCGAGGTCACCGCTTCCAACCTCGGCTTCGCGATCCTCGGCCTGCTGGCACGGCGAGCGAGCACCGGCTACGAGGTCGCGCAGCGGATGCGCCAGCCGATCGGCTACTTCTGGACGGCCCGCCACTCCCAGATCTACCCGGAGCTGAACCGCCTCGACGCCGCCGGCCTGGTCGACCACGAGGTCATCGACGGAGCCGGCCCCAGGCCGACGAAGCGCTACCGGATCACGGAGACCGGCCGGGCCGCCCTGGCTGCCTGGGTCGTCGGCGACCTCGAGCCCCAGCCGGTCCGTGACCTGGAGATCCTCCGGCTGTGGTCCATCTGGACCGTCGAGCCCGACGCCGCCACCGAGCTGGTCGGCCGGCTCGAGGAGGCCCATCAGGGCGCCCTCGACCACTACCTCGAGGAGCTGGCCGAGATCGCCGACCGCCCCGGCGTCCGCGACCCGTCGAACCCGCTGTTCGCCACACGGATCACCCTCGAAGGAGGCATCCGGTCGCGGCGTACGGCACTGGAGTGGTGCGCCTGGATGCGCGCGGAGTTCGCAGACGCCGAGCGACGCGGATAGCCGGGGTCCTGCGTCAGCCCAGACCGGCGGCTTCCGCGGCGATCGTGGTGTCCTCGCCGTGCCCGGTGTGGACGACCGTGTCTCCAGGAAGCGTGAACAGCTTGGCCCGGATCGACAACTCGATCGTGGGCCGGTCGCTGAACGAGCGCCCGGTCGCCCCGGGACCGCCCTGGAACAGGGTGTCCCCGGTGAAGACGCACCCCAGCGACGGCACCGACAGACAGACCGCCCCGGGCGCGTGACCCGGCGTGTGCAGGACGGTCACCGAGGTGTCGCCGATCTCGATGACCTGGCCGTCGGACAGGTCCGCGTCCCACAGCTCGTCCGAGTGGGTGAGCTCCCACAGCGGCCGGTCGTCGGGATGCAGCAGGATCGGGGCCCGGACGGCCTCTCGCAGCGCCGGCGCCACGCGTACGTGGTCATCGTGGGCGTGCGTGCAGACGATCGCCTTCACGCGGCGACCGTCCACCACGGCCAGGATGTCCTCGACCGAATGAGGGGCGTCGATGACCAGGCACTCCTCGTCGTCACCGATCACCCACAGGTTGTTGTCGACCTGGTGGGTCTCGCCGTCGAGGCTAAACGTGCCGCTCGTGACGGCGTGGTCGATGCGTACGCCGGTCACAGGACCACCACCGAACGCAGCACGCCACCGTGATGCATCTTCTCGAAGGCCGCCTCGACATCCTCGATCCCGATCTCCTCGCTCACGAAGGCGTCCAGGTCGAGCCGCCCCTGGCGATAGAGGTCGACCAGCATCGGGAAGTCGCGGCTGGGGAGGCAGTCGCCGTACCAGCTGGACTTGAGGGCACCACCGCGTCCGAAGACGTCGATGAGCGGGATCTCGGGCACCGTCATGTCGGGCGTCGGCACACCGACGAGCACGACGGTGCCGGCCAGGTCGCGGGCGTAGAAGGCCTGCTTCCAGGTCTCCGGGCGCCCGACCGCCTCGACGACGATGTCGGCGCCTTCGGCACCTTCGTACGTCTCCGAGCAGATCCGTCGGATCTCCTCGACCGGGTCGGCCTGCGAGGAGTCCACGGTGTGCGTCGCGCCCATGGCCGCGGCGCGCTCCAGCTTCTTCGCGTCGATGTCGACGGCGATGACGGGGCTCGACCCGGCCAGCGCCGCACCGGCGATCGCCGCCACTCCGACGCCGCCGCACCCGATGACCGCCACCGACCTGCCGCGGGTCGCGCCGCCGGTGTTGATGGCGGCACCGATACCGGCCATCACGCCACAGCCGAGCAGTCCGACAGCGGCAGGCCGGGCCTCCGGGTCGACCTTCGTGCACTGACCCGCCGCGACCAGCGTCTTCTCCGCGAAGGCACCGATGCCCAGCGCGGGCGAGAGCTCCGTGCCGTCCTCGAGCGTCATCTTCTGGGTGGCGTTGAACGTGGCGAAGCAGTACTGCGGCTCGCCGCGCTTGCATGCCCGGCAGCTGCCGCAGACCGCGCGCCAGTTGAGCACCACGAAGTCACCCGGTGCCACGTCGGTCACGTCCGGACCCACCGCCTCGACGACCCCGGCGGCCTCGTGACCCAGCAGGAACGGGAAGTCGTCGTTGATCCCGCCCTCGCGGTAGTGCAGGTCGGTGTGGCACACCCCGCACGACTGGATCTTCACCACCGCCTCGCCCGGTCCCGGGTCCGGGACGTTGATCGTGACGAGCTCGACGGGCGCGCCCTTGGCACGGGCGACGACGGCCTTGACCTGCTGCATGTCTCTCCTCTCGAGGCGCCGGAGGCATCCGGTCGCTCGCGCTCCATCCTGGGGGTTTGTGATATATCTCGGCAAGAACCGGTCTCGGCGCCGGGGGTTTTCGCGGGTCAGACGCTTGGTCCGAGCCCGTCGGCCGGCTCGAACTTCTCGCGATGGATGAGCCGGGGCGCCATCCGGCGCCGCTTGAACGCCTTGACCCCGGCGTCGACCAGCGCCGGCGAGCCGCACAGCCACCCGGACCAGCCACGGGCGCTGGCGACGTCCTCGACGAAGGCGTCGGGCGCGTAGCCGCTGCGGTGACCGGGTCGCGTCTCCCGGGAGAGCACGGTCACGACGCTGAAGCTCGGATACCTCTCAGCCAGCTCCGCGAGCCGGTCGGTGTCGTAGAGGTCCGCCTCGGTGCGTACGCCGTGGTAGAGCACCATCACCCGGTCGGGGTGGCGTTGGAGCGCGGTGCGGGCGATGCCCAGCAGGGGCGCCAGACCGGTGCCGCCACCGATGAGCACCATCGGCTCGCCCTCGTCCCGGTCCGCGTCCGGGACGTGGAAGTCGCCCAACGGGCCGCGTACCTCGACCCGGTCGCCGACGGCCACCGGCCCGAAGAGCCAGTCGCTGGCCACGCCGCCGGGGATCCGGCGTACATGGAGCTCGAGGACCTTGTCCTCCTGGGCGGTGTTGGCGAGCGAGTACTGGCGGCGCTCGGCGGTGCCGGGGACGAGCACCTCGACGTACTGTCCCGCCGAGAACGCGAGCGGCTCCTCGAGACCGAGCCGGACGCGCCGGGTGTCGCGGGCGACATCCTCTACGTCGACGACGGTGGCGGTGAGGTCACGGAGCGGATGGGTGGCGCGGCCCGCCTCCGTGCCACGCAGAGCGACCTCGGTGTCCTCGAGCGGCCGGGCCTGGCACGCCAGCGCCAGACCGCTCGCGCGCTCGTCCGCGGTCAGCGTCTCGAGCGGCGAGTCGCGGTGGTCGACGTCGCCGCACAGGATCTGCAGCTTGCAGGTGCCGCAGGTGCCCTGGTTGCAGGAGTTCGGCATCCACACGCCGGCGCGGAGGAACGCCTCCAGGATCGACTGGTCCTCGGCACACTCGACGCGGCGGCCGGAGACACTGATCGCGGCGGACATCGCTCAGACCTCCCAGGTGCAGTGCAGGCTGGTCGGGCCGCGGAATCCCCAGCCCCAGAACTCGATGCCCTCACCGGTGTCGCGCTCCAGGTTCGGGATCGCCTCGAAGAGCTCCTCGAGCCCGATCCGCATCACCTGGTTGGCGTAGTAGATGCCGGCGCACGCGTGGTTCCCGGCGCCGAAGGCGAGGTGCGGCAGCGGCGGCCGGTGCAGGTCGTACGCCGTCGGCGCATCGTATTTCCCGGAGTCGTGGTTCGCGGAGCCGTAGGAGAGGATCACCGGGGTCCCGGCGGGCAGGTCGACGCCGGCGATGGTGACCGGCTTGGTGCTGATCCGCGCGGTCGCCGACCAGATCGGGGAGGTCCAGCGCATGCCCTCGGAGATGGCCCGCGGCAGCAGCGACGGGTCGTCGACGACCTCCTCCAGCTGCTCGGGGCGGCTGAAGAGCCCCACCAGGGTCGAGGCCATCCCGTGGCCGGGCTCCTGCATCGCGCCCAGCAGGTAGACGTAGATGGTGGGGTAGATGTACGCGCGATCGCGGGTCTTTCCCGGCGGCATGCCGTCGTGGAGCCAGTGGGAGATCGCGGTGTTCTCGGGGTGCTCGATCCACCGGTCGATCAGCGGGTCGACGACCGCCTGGATCTCGGCCCTGGCCTCGTCACCGGGGGTGAAGCCGTCGGGGTTGGTGAACTCCCCGTTCTCGTCGACCGCGGCGTTGGTGAACGAGACGCTCAGCTTGTGGAACCACTCGCGGAGCTTGTCGGAGGAGACCGACTGCAGCCCGAGCAGGTCGCCGAGCGAGCGTACGGAGACCGGCTCGCAGTACTCCGCGACCAGCTCGGCGCGGCCGCGTTCCTCGAACTGCTCGACGTAGTTCCGGGCGATCGGGCGGACCAGGTCGTCCACCCAGCTGTCGACCTCGGCCGGCTGGAGCTGGGGCTCGACCATGCCGCGCAGGTCGGCGTGGATTTCGCCGTTGACGCCGATGATCGCCGGGTGCCCGAACGTACGTCCGCCGGCCGGGGTGATCACCGCCTCGAAGTCGGGGCTGGTGGCGACCTCGCGGCAGATCTCCGCGGTGGAGGCGACATAGGAGCCGAGGACCGGGACGAAGGCGAGCGGCGCCTCGCGGCGAAGGCGCTCATAGGTCGGGTAGGGGTTCCGCTCCAGCTCGGTCATCGTCACCTCGTCGAGCCAGGAGAGGTCCTGCTTGCCGGGTTGCTGCGTGGTCGTCATGGGTGCTCCTCGGGAGGGTGGGAGGTTCCGAACAGGACTCGAAAGTAGGTCGGTCCCGACGCAGCGGCGACACGGATTGCGCGGGTTCGGCACCCTGAGCGCGGCCGATTTGTGACGCTCGTCTCAGGTACGCTCAGCGGCATGTCCGGTCGTATGCGAGCCGCTCCCAGGGACTGGGGGCAGGCCTCGCGCGTCGTGGCCCAGGCGTACTTCCCGCACGAGCTCCGGCCGGTCGGCGGCGCGCACGAGCCGCGGCTCACGCTGCGTACGCTCGATCTCGGGCCGGTCCTGATCGGCCACGTCGGCTGGGGCGCGGACGTCGCGATCGAGTGCGACTACCCGAGCGCGTACGAGGTGAACATGCCGATCACCGGCCACCTGGAGAGCCGCGGCCGGTTCGGGGAGATCACCTCGGTGGTCGGCCAGGGCACCGTCTTCCGGGCCGACACCCCGTCCCTGATCAGCCACTGGGACGCGACCTGCACCGTGCTCGGCGTGAAGTTCGACAGCGACTGGCTGGAGGTCGAGACCGAGCGGATCCTGGGCACCGATCGCGTCAACACCCGCGCCATCCTCCCGGAGCAGCTGTCGCTGGAACGCGGCCGCGGCCGCGCCTGGCACCGCCTGATCACCAGCCTGGCCGCCAACCTGCACGCCCCGGACCTCTTCGCCGACAGCGAGCTCGTACGCCGCCAGCTCGCCGGCGCGGTCGCCGCCGGCCTGATGGAGATGTGCTGCCCCGACGGCGGTGTCACCGCAGCTGCGCAGCCGAGGACGATCCGCCGCGTGGTCGAGGCCCTCCACGACGACCCGGCCCGGGCCTGGACCGCCGCCGACATGGCCACCCTCGCCGGCACCAGCGTCCGCCGCCTGCAGGAGGGCTTTCAGCAGTGGCTGGGTTGCGCACCCTCCCGCTACCTCCTCGACATCAGGCTCCAGCGCGCCCACGCCGACCTCACCACCGACCCCACCCTCAGCGTCGGCGACGTCGCGGCGCGGTGGGGCTTCTCCTCCGCGAGCCGTTTCGCCGCCGCCCACCGACGGAAGTACGGCACCGCCCCGTCGGCCGCCCGCCGCTGACGGGTCTAGCTGCTCGCCGGCACCACGAGGAACCGCTCCAGCAGGCGGCGCTCGGCTTCTTCGTCGTCGCCGGGGTTGGAGAGGAACGACAGGATGATCCGCAGGATCCAGTCGGCGAGGTCGGGATCGGTGGTTTCCGAGTCGGAGGCGAGGTAGCTCTGGGCGACGCCGCGGATGACAGGGGAGTCGTGGAGGACCTCGCGGAGGAGAGTGCTGTCACCCGCGTACCAGGCGGCGAGGTGGGGGCGCTCGCGCACGGCGGCGAGGCAGGCGACGACGGCCTCGACCACGCGACTGCGGGAGTCGGTCACCTCGGCCGCGACCTCCCCGACCTGCTTGGTGATGAGCCGCGCCTCGCGGTGGGCGAAGGCGTAGATCAGCGCCTGCCGGTTCTCGAAGTAGCGGTACAGGGTCGCGCGCGAGCAGCCGGCCGCGCGGGCGACCTCGTCCATGCCCGGCTTGTCGACGCCCCGCTCCACGAAGAGCGCGCCCGCGGCGTCGAGGATCCGCTCGGCGGCGAGCTCGGTCCGCTCCGCCTCGAGCCAGCTCACGCCGTCACCTCGACGTGAAGGCTGACGGGCCTGCGTACGTAGCTCCCCGGCGCCCATCGCAGGGAGTCGTGGTCGACGGTGAAGGACGGCATCCGGGTGAGTATCTCGGTGAGCGTCACCCGGCCCATCATCCGGGCGGCCGCCGCGCCCAGGCAGTGATGCGCGCCCTGAGCGAAGGTCAGGATCTGCCGGGGCCGGCGGGTGACGTCGAGCTCCTCGGCGTCCGCGCCGAAGGCGCGCGGATCCCGGTTCGCCGCGGCGTAGCAGAGCAGGACCTTCTTGCCCGCGGGAATGGTGACGTCGTGGAGAGTGACGTCGCGGGTGGTGGTCCGGGCGAGCCCCTGCACCGGCGAGGTGAGACGCAGCAGCTCCTCGACGGCGGCCGGAACATCCTGCAGGGCGAGCTCGCGCTGGTCGGGGCGCTCCGCCAGCAGCGGGAGGCCACCACCCAGCAGCCCGGTCGTCGTGTCGTTGCCGCCCGCGACCATCGTGAAGGCGAACGCGAGCACCCGCAGCAGGCCGGCGTCATCATCGGCCTGCCCGGCGGCGACGAGATGGGAGACGGTGTCGTCGCCGGGCTCCCGCCGGCGCCGCTCGATGAGCTCGGCGAAGTAGCCCATCAGCTCGGCGGCGGCACCGGCTCCGATGCTCTCGTCCTGAGCGGCGTTGGCCGTCACGATCGCGTCGGTCCACACGTCGAAGCGACCCCAGTCCACCTCGGGGACGCCGAGGTAGTGGGCCACCACCATGCTCGGCAACGGCTTGAACAGCTCCGTGACGATGTCCCCACCGCCGGCGGCCCTGAGCTGCTCGACCCGCTCGACGACGAACTGGGTGACCCGTGGAGTCACGTCCTCGACCTGCTTCGGGGTGAACCCGCGGTTCACCAGCTTTCGGAACGCCGTGTGCGCCGGCGGATCGGTCATCACCATCGGCGGGTTGTCGGCCAGCCCGATCCGGTCGAGCTCGTCATGAGCGGTCGTCAGCCCTCCGGTCGAGCTGTACGTCTCGTGGTCACGCACCGCCGCGTAGACATCGTCGTGCCTGGTCAGGACCCAGTAGTCACCCCGGGCGACGTGATGGACCGGCTCGTGCTCGCGCAGCGCGGCGTACATCGGCCACGGGTCGGCCCACGACTCCCCGCTCAACGGGGCGTACGCGACCCGGTCGTGAGACACATATGAGTTCATGTCTCACACAATCAACACTCAACGCCTCTTTGTCAATGGTTCGGACGACGCCGCCGACAGCCGCCAAGCCCCGAAATCGACCGCTGGCGGCCGGATGACTATTGTCTGTGATCGGCGTCACAAGCGTCGCCAGCAGTACATTCGGCGCCACAAGCGCCACGCACATATCGAGCAAGGAGGCGGATATGAGCACGACACCTGAGGGCGTGCAGGAAGCAGCCGCGGCAAAACGCGGAGCGTTCTCATCGCGACAGGTCTTCATCTTCGCGGCGATCGGCTCCGCGGTGGGCCTGGGAAACATCTGGCGTTTCCCCTACGTCGCCTACGACAACGGGGGTGGCGCGTTCGTCATCCCCTACATCGTCGCGTTGCTGACAGCCGGAATCCCGTTCCTGTTCCTCGACTACGCACTGGGCCACCGCTACCGCGGATCCGCCCCGCTGTCGTTCGCGCGCCTGCGCCGCGGCACCGAGGGCCTGGGCTGGTGGCAGGTCGGCATCTGCTTCATGATCGCCATCTACTACGCAGCCGTGATGGCGTGGGCGGTGCGCTACACGATCTTCAGCGTCACCAAGGCCTGGGGTGACGACCCGGAGGGCTTCTTCTTCGGCGAGTTCCTCAAGGCCGGCGATCCGGGCGTCGACGCCACCCCCGTGTGGGGAGTGCTGATCCCGCTGCTGCTGGTGTGGGTCGCGATCCTGGCCGTCATGCTGCTCGGCGTCCAGAAGGGCGTCGGCGCGACCTCGGCCATCTTCATCCCGATCCTCGTCGTCGCCTTCGCGATCCTCGTGGTGCGCTCGCTCTTCCTCCCCGGTGCGGCCGAGGGGCTGGACGCGCTCTTCACCCCGAACTGGGGAGCGCTGACCGACGCAACGGTGTGGGCGGCGGCGTACGGACAGATCTTCTTCTCGCTGTCCATCGGCTTCGGCATCATGATCACCTACTCCTCCTACGTCCACAAGCACACCGACATGCCGGGCTCTGGCCTCGTGGTCGGCTTCGCCAACTCCAGCTTCGAGCTGCTCGCCGGCATCGGCGTCTTCGCCGCGCTCGGCTTCATGGCGCAGGCCAACGGGGTCGCCGTCGGCGAGGTCGCCACCTCTGGCATCGGTCTGGCGTTCGTCGCCTTCCCCGCGATCATCAGCGAGGCGCCCGCAGGGGCCCTGATCGGGGTGCTCTTCTTCTTCTCCCTGGTCATCGCCGGCTTCACCTCGATGGTGTCCATCGTCGAGGTCGTGATCTCGGCGGTGCGTGACAAGTTCGAGATGACGCGCACCACCGCCACGATCGCGGTCACCGTGCCGATGGCAGTGCTCAGCCTGGTGTTCTTCGCCACCACGAGCGGGATCTACGTGCTCGACATCATCGACCACTTCATCAACCAGTTCGGCATCCTGCTGGTCGCGGTGATCTCGATGCTGATCATGAGCTGGGGGCTGCGCGTGCTGCCGACGTTCAGCGACCATCTGTCCGACGGCAGCTCGATCGTCGTCGGCGCCTGGTGGCGGATCCTGGTCAGCATCGTCGCTCCGATCGGCCTGGTCCTCGTGCTCGGGCTCTCCTTCTGGGAGGACCTGAAGACCCCCTACGGCGGCTACCCGGGCTGGATGCTCGCCGTCTTCGGCTGGGGCGCCGCCGGCGCCGTCATCGTCTTCGGGTTCCTGGCCGCTCAGGCCAAGTGGCGAGACCCCGAGGCTCTGTCCACGGTTCACTTCAACGAGAAGGGAGCACAGTCATGAGCGGCTCCGCCATCGTCATGATGCTCGTCGCGATGCTGGTCATCTGGGGAGGCCTGGCCCTGGCCGTCGTCAACCTGCGACGCAGCCCGGACCTTCCGCGCGAGGACGAGATCCGGCGCGACCTCTGACGGGTCACCGACCCGAACACACCGGGCCTGCCTCGGAACGCGGCACGACGTCGCGTTCCGAGGCAGGCCTCTGTTGTCGAGTCGCGCGGATCACCCGCCCGCGAGCGCGACGCCATGGCGCTCGGTGACCGACATGATCGCGGCCATCGAGTCCGCGGCCGGCTGGTCGGCGGGAACAGAGCTGGCGAAGTCGGCGAAGAACCGGCCGGCGCCGTCGCCGGTGGTGATCGCGAGGAACCGGGCGGAGTCGCCGACGACCTCGAAGGTGAGGGGCGTCCCCGCGGGGCAGACGACCATCCCGTGGGGTTCCACGTGGTAGGCCGTGCCGTCGACGTACGCGGTGACGCGACCCTCGAGCAGGTACAGCACCCCGCTCCACGGCGAGACGTGTGGCGGCGCCATCGGCGCGGCGGGGGCGACGACCTCGAAGACCTCGAACGCACCTTGGGCGTCCTTCACGGCCGCCTTCGCGATGTGGTCGCCGTCGATCATCGGAATGTGCCGGCCCTCGTCGGGCCGAACGTACGTGGTGCTCATGACTCCTCCTCCGGTTGGGTGCGTTCAGCATCCGCCGCTGGAGCCGGGGTGGGGCGAGTAGTGCGCTACTCGACTCCGAGGGTGTCGGCCAGCCCGGCTCGTTCGGAGACGCCGAGCTTGTGGCCGGCCCGGTAGAGGTGGCCCTCGACGGTGCGCACCGACAGGGTCAGTCGCGCCGCGATGTCCTTGTTCGACAGCCCTCGGGCGGCCAGGGCGGCGATCTCGCGCTCGCGGGCTGTCAGCGGCAGTGGTCGGGCCGCGACCACCAACGCCGGGGTGCGGGCACCCGACCTCTCGGCCAGCTTCGCCGCGGTGGCCGCTGCGGTCAGGGCCGACCCCTGCCGCCCCGCGCGGCGGTGCACGTCGGCGGCCTGCGCGGCCGCGTCGCCCGCGGCGACGAGGTCACCGAGCCGGGCCCACGCATGCGCCACCCGGAGCAGCGCGTCGCCGTCCTCGTCGGCCCAGGCCCCGGCGTGGGCCAGGGCCGTGTCGGCGCGAGGGCCGAGTCCGGCCAGCGGGGCGAGCCGGCGGGCCGGCGCCACGGTCGTGTCGCCGAGCTGGACCGCGGTCTGCCAGGCGAGGACCTCGTACGCCGGTGAACCCGCCTCGCGAGCGAGAGCCGCCGCGGCGACCGCGTGGCCGATCGCCTCCGTCGTCCATCCCTCGGCCGCGGCACCCCACGCCTGCGCCAGGCGATCGTCGGGCAGATAGAGCCGGTACGCCGGATGGTGCCCGGCAGCCACGTCGGCCAGCAGCGGCGCGGCGTTCTCCGGCTGGCCGGCCTGCGCCGATGCGGTCGCCAGCAACGTACGACACCGGAACCGGAACTCGTGGCCGGAGCCCTCCAGCCCGGCCCAGGCCTCGCGCAGCGAGAGCAGGGCATCGAGCAGGCGGCCCTCTGCCAGGGCCGCGTGACCTGCGACGACGAGCCCCATGAGCCTGGCCGGCCCGGGGAGGTCGGCCGATGCCGCCCGCATCCTCCGGGCCAGGTCCGCGCCCCGGTCCGGCGTGCCGGCAAGACGGTGCCCGAGCACCTGGAAGTCGGCGAGCCCGAAGCCGGGGATGACGGTCGGCACCCGGTCTGCGGTCAACCCACCCACGATCGCGGCCTCGTCGAGGAGCTCGCGGTCACCGGTGACGGCGGCCGCCGCGGAAGCGGCGGTGGCCACGAGGATGCCGGCCAGGTCGTCGGGCAGCTCGCTCCGCAGCAGCTGCGGCGCCCGGGCGAGCACGCCCGAGATCTCACCGTCCACCAGATTCAGGACGAGCGACATGGCGGCGACGTGGGCCGGGGCTGCCCCGGTGGCCTCGGCCGCGGCCAACGCCCGATGAGCCTCGTCGGGCCGGGCCATCGTGAAGAGCAGGTTGCCGGTGCGGTGCAGCTGCACCATGGCGAGCAGCCCCGGGTCGGACGCGGTGGCGACGATGTCCTCGTGGATCGCCTCGGCCTCCTCGCCACGGCTGAGCCAGGAGAGCGCCGCGCCGTGCACGACCCTCGCGGCGATGTCGCCGGTGGCAGCGGCCGCGCGCGCCAGCCGCTCGGCCAGCGGCAGGTCGTACATCCGGGTCGCGGCCTCGGCGGCCCGCAGGAACAGCGCCGGCTCCGGTGGCAGGTCGGAGTCGAGCGTCAGTACGGCGCGGGGGATCGGGTCCGGCTCCGGGTCCAGGGTGAGCGCCACCCGACCGCGGAGGCGGCGGGCACGCAGCGTGCCGATGGCGGTGCGGCGTACCTCGCCGTAGAGGGGGTGCGCGAGCCGGGCCACCACCCCATCGGTGCGCACGAGCCCGCGCCTCTCGGCCTCCTCGAGATCCTCCACGGACGTCAGTGCCGACAGCGTACGGACCGCCACCGGCTCGGCCAGGGCGACCAGGTCGACGACGTCCCGCACCCCGGCCGCGAGGTCCCCGATCTCCCGCTCCAGGAGACCGGCGAGCTCCGGCGAGATCGCCGGCTCGCTGGTCCACCGCCAGATCCCGGACGCCGCGGTGAACCTCCCTGTCGCCACCTCGCCAGCAAGCAGGTGCCGCAGGAACAGCGGGCTGCCCTCGGTCATCGTCCACAGCCGGTGCGCGGAGTCCGTGTCCACCGGACCGCCGAGCACCCGGGCGATCAGCCGGGTGCTCTCCTCGGCATCCAACGGCGCCAGGTCCAGGCGGGGGAGGTGGTCGTCCTTCCACAGCGAGGTCACGATGTCGGGCGCGGGCTCCCCAGTACGCAGCGTGATCAGGACCGGCGCCAGCCGCCGGGCCACCACCCGGTGCACGACGATCGCGGAGTGCTCGTCGAGCAGGTGCGCGTCGTCGACCGTCAGCACGAGCGGCAACTGCCGAACGAGCTGGTCCAGAGCCCGGCCGATCGTCTCGGCAGCCTCTCCGGGCGGCACATCGAGCAGGCCGGCGAACGCGCCGAGCGGGAACGGCCGGGCGGCTGTGCTCCCATGGGCGAACACGACGGATCGCCCGGCACGGGCAGAGGCCGCCAACGCCTCACGGGCGAGCCGGGTCTTCCCCACCCCCGCCGGACCCGCAACGATGACGCCCGCCGCACCGGGCCGGATCGCCGCCGCCACCTTGCGCAGCTCGTCGTCCCGCCCGGTCAGCGGCCACGGCCGCTCCATGGCGTCAGGCTAGCGACCCGGTTCCCCGCGCGCATCACTCAAAATGCGGGCATCCCGAGGGCCCGGCACGTCTGCTTGCGGCCGGCGCGGCGTCAGAGTCCCGACGGCTCGGTCTCGTACTCGGGCTCGTGGGGTGGTGCCTCGTGGTGGAGGGGCCGCAGAGCGCTGGTGTGCTCCAGCCAGATCAGTGCGTCGTACCGCCGGCCGATCACGGTGGAGACGTAGTTTCCGGTCTCGCTCCGGGGTTCGTAGACCACTCCGATGGCACGGTGCCCACGCGGAACGGTGAGCCATTGACCGCCGCGGTCCTCGGGGAAGATCAGACAGGCCGGCTCACCGAGGGTGCCGTGCAGGAGATCCTCGTGGCTGCCAGGAACTGCCTCGGGGACGTCGAACACGACCTCGGGCTCACCCCACCCGGACGCCGCCAGGACAGTTCCCCGGTGTGCGGCGAACCCGACCAGGGCCACACCGTCGCGGGCATGCCGCTCCCTCATCAGCTGTCCCACGTTGACCATCCCAGCGCGTGCCATGTCGGTGGCCCGGGCATCTCCGATGTGGGTGTTGTGCTCCCACAGCAGTCCCTTGGACCCTGGTCCGAGATGGTGGGCGACCCGCGCGGCCGTGCTCGCCATGTGGTGGTCACGGATGTTCCAGGACATGCGGTCGCCACGGACCATGGTCCGGTAGTAGCGCTCGGCGTTCGCGGCGACCTCGGCGTTCTGCCACGCGTCGAAGGCACCTTCGTCGTCCGGGAGACCGGGCACGACGGTGCGCCGGCGGACCGCTACGAGCGCGGCCACAACCTCGTCCTCGCACGATTCCGGGACCAGGCGAGTGGCCCATGCGTACTGGTGCGGATCCTCGCGGTAGGGCACGAAGCACTGCCAGGCCCGGAGGGCCTGCTCCACTGCTGCCGGGGCGTGCTCGTACAGCCAGGCGATGAGCTCGCGCAGGGAGTCCCACAGCGAGTAGAGGTCGAGCCCGTAGAACCCGACCCGTCGTTCCCTCGGCAGGGCGAGATTCCAGGCACGCAACCAGTCCAGGAAGTCGGCGACGTCGCTGTTGGCCCACATCCAGGTCGGCCAGCGCTCGAACCCGGCCAGGACCTGCCGGGCGCTGAGGTCGGGTCCGGTCATGCCGCGGACCCAGCGGTTGATCCGCCAGCAGTCCGGCCAGTCGCCCTCCACGCCGATCCAGGTGAAGCCCTGCTCCCCGATCAGCCGGCGGCTCAGCTCCGCCCGCCACCGGTAGAAGTCGTGGGTGCCGTGCGACGCCTCACCCAGGCAGGCGAAGCGCATCGGGCCCAGACGCTCGACCAGCGGGTCGAGATCGGAGAGCCCCACCAGCGGAAGCGCCAGATCCCGGATCTGCGTCCGAGCCTCACCGTCGACCGGCTCGCTCATCGGGTGGCACCCTGTGTCGACCTGTGGCGGTCGTCCGCCGCAAGGTGGTGGCGGAACCAGTCCCGGGCGAGCAGAGCGGCCTCCTCCAGGGCACCCGGTTCCTCGAACAGATGCGTCGCGTCGGGTACGACGCTCACGCGGCTCGGGCCGGCCAGCTCAGCGGCCGCCGTCTTGTTGAGTCGCAGCACCTCGGTGTCGGCGCCGCCGACGATCAGCAGGGTCGGCGCCGTCACCGACCCCAGCCGCGGCTCGGCCAGATCGGGCCGCCCGCCACGAGACACCACGGCGGCGATGTCCAGCCTCGGATCGGCTGCGGCCCACAGGGCCGCGCCGGCCCCGGTGCTGGCGCCGAAGAGACCGACCGGAGCCCCGGCTGTGTCCGTGCGGCGCCGGACCCAGCGGACCGTCGCGCCGAGCCGGTCGGCCAGCAGCTCGATGTCGAACACGTTGGCGCGGTCGCGCTCCTCCTCCGGGGTGAGCAGGTCCAGCAGCAGCGTGCCCAGGCCGGCGTCGTACAGGACGGAGGCGACGTACCTGTTGCGGGGGCTGTGCCGGCTGCTGCCGCTGCCGTGTGCGAACACCACCACGCCCGCGGGCTGGTCCGGCAGGTGCAGATGCCCCTGGAGTACGACCGGTCCGGCCGGAATCTCCACGTCGATGTCACAGTCAGCCGCCGCCTCGACCGCGCGTCGCCGCTCACGTCGCGACGCCTCCGCGAGCAGCGCGACCACTTCCTCGTCACTGGTCGGGGCGAAGTCTCGATAGTGGTGACCCACCGCCAGGAACGGATCCGGGGTCTCCAGCACCACTACTTCGTCGGCACCGGCGATCCCGTGGCGGATGTCGGGCGGACCGACCGGAACGGCGAGAACCACTCGTCGAGCGCCCTTGTGGCGTACCGCTTCACACGCGACTCGCGCCGTGGCCCCGGTGGCGATGCCGTCATCCACGATGAGCGCGACGCGTCCGGTGAGATCGAGCGGATCACGCCCCCGACGCAGCCTCCTCACCCGGGACTCCAGCTCGGATCGCTCACGGGACTCGACCAGATGCAGCTCCTGATCAGTCACACCAGCGTGAGCGATCAATGGCCGGTCGAGCACCTCGTACCCGCCTTCGCCTATCGCTCCCATGGCCAGCTCGGGCTGAAACGGCAACCCGAGCTTGCGAACCACGATCACGTCCAGGGGCGCGTGCAGCTCCTGGGCGACCTCGAAAGCCACCGGCACGCCTCCCCGCGGAAGGCCCAGGACCACTGCGCCCTCTCCCCGCAGATACGCCAGTCGCCGGCCCAGTCGCCGGCCGGCGTCGACGCGATCCTCGAAGTCCCTACCCGCGCGGTGAACCATGGCTGACCTCCCCGCCGCTCGTTGCCTCTCCACCGATCGTGGATCCCGGCAGGCGCCACGGGCAGAGACCTTCGGCCCACGCATCACGGACTGATGGCCACCATCCGTGAGGCTGCCGACCGAAGGCCCGGACCGCTAGAACGGCTCGATCGCGAAGCGCCCCCACGCGATGAAGATCATCGCGGCGAGGAACACCAGGTCACCGACGAGCTCCTTGTACTCACCTCGCCGGATCCGCTCGGTGATCGCCCCGGCCATGTAGAGCGCCATGCCCGACGCGGCGACCGGCACCAGGATCGGCGCCACGCTCACCAGCCCCGGCAGGACCAGCCCGATCCCGCCGAGGACCTCGACGACACCCATGAACCTCACGTTGGCCGGCGTGAAGTCCTCCGGCCAGCCCAGCTTCGCGGCGTACTTCTCATAGGGCATCGTCTGCTTGACGATGCCACCGGCAATGTAGCCGAAGGCGAATACGCCGGCGACGATCCAGAGCGCGATGTTCATAATGTCTCCCTGTGTTCAGATGATCTCGATGTTCAACCTTGCGACGAGGCCCCGGATCGATCTGTGACATCAGACGAACGCGCCAGTCCACCAGCGCTCGTCCCTGCTCCTGCCGTCATCGGTGGCAACTGTTCGAAAGGGCGCAGACCGCCCAGACAAACCTTCCGAAGTCGCTGCGGTGGAAGACCCGGGCGGCCGGCGGCGAGTTCGACGGCGCGCGAGCGCGACAGCACGATCAGGTGGTCGCCCCCGAGCTCATCGTGGACCGTGCAATGGAAGTGGCCCTCTCCGTCGCCGAGCAGGGTCGCGCCTGCTGCGCATGCGGGAAGGCTGATGCCGTCGAACCGCTGTTCGGCAGGGAGGGCAGGCTGACTGATGTCTCCGGATCGTCAGCCGAGATGGGTGATGCGTACGTCGGCCCAGTGCTCAGCCAGGTACTCCGCGACGAGCCGGCGGTGACAGTGGTGCGGCTTCTCTTCGCTGCAGAGCAGGACCGAACTGTCCAGCATGGCCGGGTCGAGGGCATCCTCGATGTGCCGCCGGCGCATGAGGTCAACGAACTCGCGCTCGTATACGCCCCAGTCGCCCTTGTTCTTCTTGAATGCGTCGAGCATCTCCTGAGTCGGCGCGAGCGAGGCGGCGTGGCGGTATCGCATGTCGCAAAGCTCGGCAAGGAAGAACTCCAGATCGTCTCGCTTGGCGAAGCCGGCCAGTTGCGAGATGTTGTTGAGGCGTACGTCTACGAGTTCGTTGGCGCCCGAGTCTTTGAGCAGGCCGAAAAACGTCCGCGCGGACTTCTTGGTGAATCCGATCGTGTAAAGCTGGACCATCAGTCCGCGACCTCCTCGTTCCCGTCGTCGACGTACGCGATCTTGATCTCTTGGCGGTGCAATGCCTGCTTGGTCAACTCGTCCAGAGTGTTGAACAAGTCAGCCTCGGCTAGGCCGTGAAGCAGTCGGAGACGGAGACGAGTTTCATTATGCGGCTCGAGCATGCCGTCGCCGAGTATGTGGATGACAGGGATTGCCAAGGACACAAGTGACTCGGCGACGAGGATTGCCCGGTGACAGTCGAGGGGGTCTCCTTCTGAACACATGATGGCGATCCTGTGCTTTTGGCGGCCGGACGCGAGGCGTTCGAGTCCCGCCTGATACGGGGGCGCCTGCGCGAGGCGTCCATACTGCACTTTGCCGTTGACGTAGCAGTTCGGGTCTTCTGACCGCGCACCGAGTTCCCGGCCCATAGAGACGTACTCGATGCCACTCTTTGCGAGCGTGGCTTTGAGGGCGTCGCGGTTGAACTGGGGATTGAATCGGCTTGCGGGGACGGACCGGACGTCGGCCACAGCGGAGATGCCGTGTCGTTGGAGGAGCGCTACGAAGACGTCAGCTTCGAGAGTTGAGTGCCCGATGGTGAAGATGGTCCCGTCGTTGTCCATCGAGCACCTCCTCTGTCACTACGGTTGGATGATGGCGGCCACGACCTTGTAGGAGTCCGCCGTGGTTCCATCCGGCCTGGCCCAAGGCTCGACCAGGCTGACGGTAACAAGAGTCTGTGGGCTGAGGTCGTATCGGCCTTTTCCCAGCTTCTCGTATCGGCCGTGATGATCCGGATCGGTGACGCGCAAAACGTACTCCTCCCCGTTGTAGTCAAAAGCAAGGCGGACCTGCGTCTTCCCATCCCACGGATTGACCTCGACCACCACAGTTGCATTGTTGACCGCGACGAGCACGAGGGAGTTTTCGATGGATTCGAGCTCTCGTGCCGGCACGCAGTCGTTCGTACCCAGCTGTGTCGAATGTCCAAGAGTCCACAGAGTGGCGGGTGTATCGACGATGGCCGCCGCATCTGCGTACGTAAGGCGTTCGACGCGGGTCCACTGGACCTGGGGGTCAAGTAGCCAGTTTTCGACCTGAAACTCTTTGGGCGCGTACTTCCGAAGCCCGATCGCGATGACGTCGAGCACCTGGGGCGCTGTGCCGTCGGTAAGCGTCTGCTCTTTGAGGCTGATGCCATGCCCTTGCCGGGCGCTCACGGGCCGGATCCAGTCGCCGACGTCACCACCCTGAGTCAGTTCGATACCCGCAACGCACGAATCGTGGTGCTTCCACGAGTTCGCCAAACAGACGATCGTCTTGATCTCAACCATTGCGTCGACACCTCCCTCTTCTCCCGGTCAGCGAGCGTAAGAGCCTCGCGGCCGGCGCGGACGCGAAACGTCCAAATTGGGTCACAGCGGATTTGTCCAGCTCGCGTCACCGGGTGCAGGGCCGCTGAGGTTTGGGGGCTTCGGTGATGACGACTCCCAATGAGGCTGACGCACGCGCAGCATCGGCTACGGGTCACCATTTCGTCGGAGCGGGCGGTCCCTGCCGACCCAATCCCTCGCGTGCGCATTGGGTGTGGCACTTCGGATCGTGCGGACGGAGAGTCTGGGAACGCCGAGGCGCGAGCGGCCGACGTACGGCCGTACCTTGGAGAAGGACCTTCGATACTGGACCGTGTCTCGGTCGCGACTCCTTCTGTTACCTAGTCCGAGAATGGACTCAGGCAGGCGGGCAGCAGCGAGGGCGCCGAGAAGGCCACCAGCTCGACGAATCGGACATGTTTGACGTTCGGTCGCCGGCCCAATAGGAGCGGCCGAGGCCGGATCGTGACAGCGCCCCGTTGTTGTCAGTGAGATCGAGGCCGGGGCCCCGGTGCTCGGCGGACGAATTCGACGACGTTGGTGTCGTCTTGGTCGAGGAGAGCATCACGAACCTTGGCTCGTCGGTAGTCCCGCAGCAGCGCACCGAGCTCGTCGCCGTCGTGTGCTGCTTGGAGGAGCAGTGCGCTGAGCAACTCGCGACGGTTGGTCCGCTCCCCGGCGTCGAGGGCGCGATCGACCAGCGCATCGAGCCGCTTATCGAGGGCCATCGGTAGGCGGAAAGACACCTGTCGATCTCGACTCGCATCGAGCCTCTCGTCGGCCTGGACCGAGTGTCGTTCGCCTGCCATTGTCGGACCTCGAAGGTAGGATAAATATATGTCTATGCAAGGTCTGTCCGCCCTGGTCGTCACCATCATGACGGCCGGAGGCGTGGCCGCGCTAGACGCGCACGATCCTCGAGCGGCACATGAAGCACTTCTGTCCTTGCATGGAGCCGATGAAGAGGGGGCTGAGGAACTGTTGAAGCGGTTCCACACGCAGATCGATTCTCGTCCAGACCCTGATGTCGGCCGCCGCGTGACCGGATTGACGCGCGCGCTGTGGGATGCCGCCAACTCTGGCATGCTCGAGGCCATCGAAGATGGGCCTCGGGCCTGGTACGCACCGAGCGGCCGCGGCAGGATGGCGGCGCAGCGCGAGCTTGGGCGGCTTCCCGCGGATGCGGCCGCCGCGGTCTACCTCGTTGGTGCTGCTTGGGCGGCGCGCTCGACCTCGTTGAAGTATGTCGCGAGCGCCTCGGGCGTCGCCTCGAGTCGCGCGTTGAGCCGGGCGTAGTTTCGCCACTTGCCGTTGGCGGTACGCCACCGAGCGGCGGCAGCGATACGTCCCTTGTTGACACCGCGCTCGACGAGGGTGGTCTCGATCTCGATCATGCGTTGACGCTGACGTCGTTCCTGGGGAGGCCAGTAGCCCAACCATTTGCCCACGAGGTCTGAACCGCTGGTCCGTCGCCAGTCGATGAGGCGCAGGGCCCGCAGGGTGCGCAGAGCGGTGGCCGCATCGACGGGGCGCTTGTCGGGGTCGACGTTGATCAGGCTTCGGATGAAGGTGGCCAGCGGCTTCGGAACCCACGGCGCCGGCTTGTAACTGCGATCCGCCAGTGGGCGGCGGCCGTTGGCCAGACGCTGGTCGATGTTGTCGCGGTCCAGGTACTCGTAGGGGAACGGGCCGTTGAGCATCTCGATCATCGTCACACCGAGCGAGTAGAGGTCTGATCGGGCGGTGACACGACCGGTCGACATCGCTTCGGGGGACCGGTAGAGGGGGGATCCCGCGTGTGCGTCGGCGCCCCAATCCTCGCCACCCATTCGCGCGGCACTGCCTAGGTCACCGAGGAGTGCTCGACGCCGATCCGGTTCGAGAAGGATGTTGCCGGGTTTGACGTCGCGATGAAGGATCTGGTGTTGGTCGTGAAGGGCGTCGAGTGCGACCAGCACGTCGCACGCAATCTGCACCACCTGCTGGATGCTGAACCTTTCGCCCTCGGTCAGTGCCGTGTGAATGCTGCCGCCGGCCATGTAGGGCGTGACGAACGTGATCGCTTGTAGTTCCTGGTACTGGGGGTCCCACTGTGCTTCCCAGACCTCGATGATCCGTTCGTGTTTGACCTCCTTGAGTAACTGGGGCTCGCGGGCGATCGAATCGGGCATGCCCAGCGTTGAGATCGTTTTCTGAACGACCTCGCATTCGTAGATCTCGTGGATCCCACGCGAGCAGATAGCGGTGTTGCCCTCGTCGGTGATGGTCCGAAGGAACGAGTAGGTCGGCCGGTCAAGCCGTTCACCCCGCAGCATGGATCTCCCTCTCACCGGCGAGCGCAGCCAACGCCGCCAGATCACGCTTCCTCTTCCAGTGCGGCGCCAGCGGCAGGTCGATCACGCTCGCCGACAGGGTTGACAAGTCTCCGCCCGCCGGCAGATCAAGGAGTGATCGCAGTCGCCGTCGGGAGAGGTGGTCACATGAGCGATCGAGGCGTGCTGCGGCCAGCGCCACCAAGGTCTCGCCGGTCACTCGCCGTCGCGACTGGGCGAACGTGAGTCGGTTGTTCGGCTCCGGGTCGAGGATGACAACGTTGTCGATATTCAGAGCCCGCAATACCCGCTCGGTGTCCTCAGCAAGGGCGGCAAGCTGCCGACCAGCTTCGAGGCCGGTAGGTAGTTCGAGCTTGATTGGGTCGGTTGCGGCGACCGTGTCCCCGGCGGCAGACGCCAACCACATGATGTCACTGGCCGAGTTAACTCCCAAGGTCGTCACAAGACGGATGGTAGGCCTCGAAACCGGCGCTATGAGTACAAACCGTGGTGCTGACCGCAATCAGCCTTGGCCGAACAGGTCCGAGGTCCCATCACACGCTGCACAATTTGGACGGACGGGCCTATTTACGCGCGATTCTGCTCGATGGTCGCCGATTCATCGCCCTAGGCTCAGGGCACGTGACAGCACGACTCAACGTCACCCAGGTGGCCATGCTCAACTGGCTTGCGGGAGAGCCCGGCGCCAGCGAGGCGACCAACCAGCGGCTGACGGCACGCGCCTTGGAGAGGCGAAAGTTCGTCAAGATCAGGGGCCGTGGCCCTCGATGGCATGCAACACTGACCGCAGCCGGCCTGCATTACATAGAGCGTGGGGCTTATCCGCCCGGTCACCTCGGTCGGAACCTGAACGCGAGCGACCAGGGAAAGCAGAGAGGCCGAACCCAAGGTCGACCTCACTATCGACTCGCCAGCCGAGTGCGACCAGCACCGGATCCTTCGGTTCGCGCATCACTCGCCCTCTGATCGCCGCGAGGCGGACTTGCACGCTCAATGCCCGCAGCGCCACTAGCCCCACGAAACGAATCTGGCCCCCGACCTTTCCCAGGTCGGGGGCCAGATTCAGTCTGTGCAATCGAGCGGTCTAGTTCGTGAACCGCTCCACGTGCGCGAGGGGGGAGTTGAACCCCCACGTCCTTTCGGACACACGGACCTGAACCGTGCGCGTCTGCCTATTCCGCCACTCGCGCGTGCAGCAGAGGAAACGTTAGCCCACGGGCGTCCACCGACCCAAAACGACGGCACCCCGGTCGCCTTGACGCTGGTGGTCACCCGATCGTGGGAGGATCGAAACCACGCAGAATGCGGGAAGTGGCAGATCCCCTAGGGTGCACCGATACGATCGGGCCGAATCCCGGGGACCACTGTGCCCGTACGCGACTGACCACCCACCCCGACCGGCCCACCCCCGGCACCTGAGAGGAGCGCAACAACGTGAGCGGCCTGCAGAAGTTCGAGCAGAAGTTGGAGCAGCTCATCTCAGGCGCTTTCGCGAAGGCGTTCCGTTCCGAGGTGAAGTCGGTGGAGATCGTCGCCGCGCTCCAGCGCGAGATCGACAACAACGCCCAGGTGCTCAGCCGCCAGCGGCGCCTGGTCCCCAACGACTTCTTCGTGGAGCTGTCCTCCAGCGACCTGAGCAAGCTGGAGTCGTACGGCCCCCACCTCAAGGAAGAGCTGAAGCGCCAACTGATGGACCACGCCGAGGCGCAGGGGTTCGTCTTCCCCGGCCGCGTGAGCATCGAGTTCGGCGAGGCGAAGGACCTGACGATCGGCCGGTTCCGGGTGCGCAGCCGCGCCCAGGCCGCCGTCTCCGGCGCCGACATGAGCGACACCCAGGTGAGCCGCGCGCAGGCCTACCTGGAGATCAACGGCACCCGGCACCCGCTCCACGGCAACCTCGTCGTGGGCCGGGGCACCGACGCCGACCTGCGCATCAACGACCCCGGCATCAGCCGCCGCCACATCGAGTTCCGCTCGAAGCAGGCCGGCGACCGTGTGCGCGTCGAGGTCTATGACCTCGGCTCGACCAACGGCATGCTGGTCAACGGGCAGAAGATGGCGAGTGCCACCTTGGACGACGGCTCTCAGGTGCGCATCGGCACCACCGTCATCACCGCGCATATCGTGGAGGAGCGCCGTTGAGCGAGCTGACCCTTTTCCTCATCCGGGTCGCCTATCTGGCGATCCTGTGGATCTTCGTGCTGGCCGCGTTGTCGGTGATCCGCTCCGACATGTTCGGCGCGCGGGTCACCAACGCCTCCGCCGGCGGCCAGCCCGCGGCCCCGCCGGCTCGCGGCAAGGCTGCCGCGGCGCGCGCACCGCGGCGCGGCGTACCCACGCATGTCGCCGTCACCACCGGCTCCAACGCCGGGGTGACCGTGCCTCTCTCGCAGGCACCCATCGTCATCGGCCGCGGCAGCGATGCCGCGATCATCCTCGATGACGACTACGCCTCCACCCGCCACGCCCGGATCGCCGTCTCCGGCGACCAGTGGTTCGTGGAGGACCTCGGATCGACCAATGGCACCTACATCGGGTCCGTCCGGATCAATCAGCCGACCGCCATCTCTCTCGGGACCCAGGTGCGGATCGGTAAGACAATCCTGGAGCTGCGCAAGTGACCGCTGCGACCGACCCCACCCCCGACCCCGCACCCAGTCCCGGCTCTGCCGACGGACGTCCCTTCCGCCTCGAGTTCGCGGCGGTCTCGGACGTCGGCCGGGTGCGCAAGGACAACCAGGACAGCGGGTACGCCGGACCCTGGCTGCTGACCGTCTGCGACGGTGTCGGCGGCGCTGCCCGCGGTGACATCGCCTCCAGCACGGCCGTCCAGCAGCTGCGCAAGCTCGACGAGGAGCCGGCCCTCGGGCTGGTCGACGACGACCTGATCGGCCTGGTCTCCCACGCGCTGCACATGGCCCACGACGAGATCGGCCACCTGGTCGACCACGACCCGACGCTCAACGGCACCAGCACGACCTCGACCGTCGGCCTCTTCGACGGCTCCAAGCTGACCGTCGGCCACGTGGGCGACAGCCGCGCCTATCTCCTCCGCAACGGCGCGATCCACCAGGTCACCCACGACCACACCTTCGTGCAGACGCTTCTCGACGAGGGGAGGATCACGGAGGAGGAGGCCAAGACCCACCCCCACCGCAACCTGATCCTCAAGGCCCTCGACGGCACCCGGGAGCTCGAGCCCGACCTGTTCATCGTCGACCTCGTCGCCGGCGACCGGCTGATGTTCTGCAGCGACGGTGTCTGCGGCTACGTCGACGACCCGCGGATCGCCGACATCCTGGCCACCGGCACGCCCGAGTACGCAGCCGTCGAGCTGGTCCGCGTCTCCCTCGACTCCGGCAGCACCGACAACGTGACCTGCGTGGTCGCCGACGTGGTGCCGAGCGACACCATCCCGTCCCCCGGCCTCGAGGCCCAGATGGTGGGCGCGGCGGCCGAGCTCAAGCGGAAGACCACCAAGACCGGCCAGATGACCGCCCTGTTCCGCGGTCACCGGATGGGCGACACCGGCGAGCTGGACCCGATCGACGAGGAGATCCCCGACGGCGCGATCGCGGCCGACCCGGAGGAGATGCGCTACGCGCTCCAGGCGCCGGCCAAGTATCTGAAGCTGCGCTGGGCCTTCGGCCTGCTGACCCTTCTCGGTGTCGTCTGGATCGCCGTTGCGACCGCGTTCGTCTGGTCGCAGAACCAGTGGTACATCGGCGAGCAGGACGGCAATGTCACAATCTTCCGTGGCGTACCCACCACGATGATCGGCCTCGATCTGTCCGAGCCCTACCAGACCTCCAACCTGAAGGTCGCCGACCTGGCCGAGACCTACCAGAACCAGCTCGAGGACGGGATCCACAGCAAGGACCTCGCCGGCGCCCAGGAGAAGGTGCAGTCTCTCGCGGACCAGAGCGCCGCGGACGCGGGAAGCGGGTCATGAGCGGGTTCACTCCGGCTAGCTCCATGCCCGTTTTCGTCCACCGTTCGCGGCGAGGAGCGGAGCTGGTCCTGCTGATCCTGGCCCTGGTCGTCGGGATCGGTGCGTACGCCGCGGTCGGTCTGGGGGTGAAGGAGGAGATCCCGGTCGACATCGTCGGCTACGGCACCTGGCTGGTCGCGCTCCTGGTGGCGGCCCACATCGGCGTACGTCTGCTGGCTCCGTACGCCGACCCCGTGCTGCTTCCCCTGGTGGCGATGCTCAACGGTTTCGGTCTGGCGGTCATCCACCGGCTCGACCTGTCGCGCCCGGCGGCTGAGAATGCGGACTTCGCAGGCCAGCAGCTGACCTGGATGACGATCGGCGTGGCGCTGTTCCTGATCACGCTCTTCTTCGTGCCCGACCACCGGATGCTGCAGCGGTTCACCTACACCGCCGGCCTCGGCGCGGTGGTCATGCTGATCCTGCCGATGCTCCCGATCATCGGCAAGGAGATCAACGGCGCCCGGATCTGGATCAACATCGGTCCGGTGGGTTTCCAGCCCGGTGAGGTCGCCAAGGTGCTGCTGGTGATCTGCTTCGCCGGCTATCTGGCGGTCCACCGCGACGCGCTCGCTCTGGCGGGGCGCCGATTCGCCGGCATCGACCTGCCCCGCGGCCGCGACCTCGGCCCGCTGCTGATGATGTGGGCGATCAGCCTCGCGATCCTGGTGCTGCAGCGCGACCTCGGCTCCAGCCTGCTGTTCTACGGCCTCTTCGTGGTGACGCTGTACGTCGCGACCGAGCGCAAGGGCTGGATCGTCGTCGGCGGCCTGCTCTTCGCAGGTGGTGTCTTCGCTGCTCTGACCCTGTTCAGCCACGTCCGCGTCCGGGTGTTCACCTGGCTGGACCCGTTCAAGTATTACCCCGTGGGCGAAGATGGCGTGACCTCGTCGGGGCAGCTGGTCGAAGGGCTGTTCGGGATGGCCTGGGGCGGCATGATCGGCCGCGGCTTCGGCTCGGGCGAGCCCTGGCGAATCCCGTACGCCAACTCCGACTTCATCGTCCCGGCGATCGGCGAGGAGCTCGGTCTGACCGCGCTCCTGGCTCTGCTGCTCTGCTACGGCCTGATCGTCGAGCGCGGCCTGCGCACGGCGATCGTGGCCCGCGACGACTTCGGCAAGCTGCTCTCCGTTGGCCTGGCCACCTCGATCGCGCTGCAGACCTTCGTGGTCGTCGGTGGCGTGACCGGGCTCATCCCGCTGACTGGTCTGACCACACCGTTCCTCTCGTATGGTGGGTCTTCGCTGGTCGCCAACTGGGTGATCGTGGCCCTGCTGTTGCGCGTCTCGGACCAGTCCCGCCGTCCACTGCCGACGGCGCCGTCCGATGAAGACCTCGCCGCTGAGGAGACCCAGATCGTCAAGCTCGACAAAGGGGCGATGAGCAAGTGAACCGCCCCATCCGTACGCTCAGCGTCGGCTGCCTGCTCCTGTTCGTGGCGCTGATGTTGAACCTGACGTACGTCCAGTTCTTCAAGGCGAACTGGTACAACGACCGAGCCGACAACCGGCGGGTCACCGAAGATGCCTACTCCCAGCAGCGCGGCGACATCCTGGTCGGCAAGAAGGCGATCGCCACCAGCAAGCCGAGCGACGACAAGTACGAGTGGCAGCGCACCTACCCCGGCGGCAAGAAATACGCCCCCATCACCGGTTTCATGTCCTACTCCTACGGCCAGACCGGGATCGAGCGCTCCCAGAACTCGGTGCTGTCCGGTCAGGACAACAAGCTCTTCACCAACCGTCTGGTCGACCTGGTCACCAACTCCGAGCCGGCCGGCGGCAACGTCGAGCTCACCATCGACCCGAAGGTCCAGGACGCTGCGTACGAGGGCCTGACCTCTCTCGGCGACGACGTCCAGGCGGCGGCGGTGGCGATCGAGCCGAGCACCGGCAAGATCCTGGCGATGGCCTCCACGCCGACCTACAACCCGGACAAGCTGGCGAACCACGACTTCGGTGCTGCGACGAAGTCCTACAACCAGCTCTCGAAGGACGAGAACGAGCCGCTGCTCAACCGCTCCATCCAGACCGCGCTGCCGCCGGGATCGACCTTCAAGCTGGTCACCGCCGCGGCCGCGATCGAGAACCTCGGCATGGACGGTGACAGCATGGTCTACGGCGGCGCGTCGCTCGACCTCCCCGGCACCACGACCGACCTGCCCAACCTCAACGGCACCAGCTGCGGCGGCGAGCAGATCACCCTCACCCACGCTCTCGAGGTCTCCTGCAACACCGCCTTCGGTTCTCTCGGTATGGAGCTCTCCGACGAGGAGATGCAGGAGCAGGCCGAGGGGTTCGGCTTCGGCCAGGACTACCTCGACGACATCGGCCCGCTGGCCAAGAGCCAGTACCCGCCCAACGACGGCAAGGCCGAGCAGGCCCGTGCCGCGATCGGTCAGCAGAGCGTGATCGCGACCCCGCTGCAGATGGCGATGGTCTCGGCAGGGATCGCGAACGGCGGCGAGGTCATGAAGCCCTACCTCGTCGACCGGGTGACGTCCTCCTCGCTCGACGTCATCGACCAGGGCAACCCGACCCCGATCGACAACCAGCCGGCGGTCTCGCAGGACACCGCCGAGATCCTGACCCAGATGATGGTCAGCACCGTCGACAACGGCACCGCCGAGGCGGCGGCCATCGACGGCGTGAGCGTCGCCGGCAAGACCGGCACCGCACAGACCACGCCCGACAAGCCGCCGTACGCCTGGTTCACCTCGTTCGCCCCGGCGGAGAACCCGTCCATCGCGGTCGCCGTGATGGTCCAGAAGAGCGGCACCGAACGCAGCGAGATCGCCGGCGGACGGCTGGGCGGCCCAATCGCGAAGGCCATGATGGAGGCAGCGATCTCATGAGTCGTTACGTATTCCACGAGCTCATCGGCACCGGCGGGATGGGCGAGGTGTGGCGAGCGACTGACACGACCCTCAACCGCGAGGTCGCGATCAAGCTCCTCAAGCCCGAGCACGCCGAGGACCCGATCGGCCGGTCCCGGTTCGAGTCCGAGGCGAAGCATGCCGCGGCGCTCCACCACCCCAACGTGGTGGCCGTCTACGACGTCGGCGAGATGCCGACCGCCTCCGGCCTGATGCGACCGTTCCTGGTGATGGAGCTGGTCGACCACAAGCCGCTCTCGGAGCTCATCCGTGATGGGCGGCCACTGGCCCCCGAGGTCGTCCGCGACCTGCTCGGTCAGGCCGGCGACGCGCTGGCCGCCGCGCACCGGGCCGGCATCGTGCACCGTGACGTGAAGCCCGCCAACCTCCTGATCACGCCGCAGCGGAAGGTGAAGGTCACCGACTTCGGCATCGCCCGTGCGCAGGCCTCGACCGGTATCACCGGCACCGGCCAGGTGATGGGCACGCCTCAGTACCTCAGCCCCGAGCAGGCGCGTGGCGAGAAGGCCACGCCCGCCTCCGACGTCTACTCCCTCGGCGTGGTCGCCTTCGAGTGCCTGGCCGGCTACCGGCCGTTCCAGAAGGAGACCCCGGTCGCGACCGCGATCGCCCACCTGCACGACCCGGTCCCGCCGCTGCCCGACCACGTCCCGGCCGACCTGGCCGCGATCGTGATGCGGAGCCTGCAGAAGGACCCGAGCCTCCGCTACGCCGATGCGGCCGCGTTCACCAGCGCGATGATCGGCCACGGCGCCTCCGACCCGGACGCGGATGCCACCACGGTCGTCGCCGCGGCTCCGACCGACGCGACCGCGACGTCGGTCATGGACCCGGTCCCGTCGCCCACTCAGAACTACGTCGGCATGCAGGGCGCCGCGGGCGGGCCCGAGGGTCCGCCGCCGCCTCGCTACCAGGACCCGTACGACCGGTACGACGAGGACGACGAGCAGAAGCCCTGGTACAAGAAGCCGTTCAACATCGTCATCATCCTGATGCTCGTGGCCGTCATCGTCGCGATCATCTGGATCATCTCGACCCTCGCGGCGGACCCGAAGACTCCTCCGGCCAACGACACGTCCACCACCCCGTCGGCCTCCCCCACTCCCACCCCGTCGGAGGAGGCCGAAGAGGAGCCGAAGGCCGTCGAGATCAACGAGGACGACTACGTCGGCCGCAACGTCGATGAGGTGCGCTCCGAGCTGAACGACCTCGGCCTGAAGGTCAAGGTGGCGGTCCAGGACAACGACGGCAGCTACGAGCCCGACACGGTCGCCGGCCTCGACCCGACCCGCAACCTCTACGAGGGCGACCCGATCACCATCCGCTACTACGGCGAGCGCCCCGTGGTCGAGCAGCCTCCCGCCGAGGAGCCCGACGAGGAAGAGCCCGACGAGGAGGAGCCGACCGACGGAGAGTCCTCCGACTGGGGCATCCCTGATCTTCCGGGCGACGAGAACACCGATGGCGGCGGCGGCAACGGCAACGGGGGCGGCAATGGCTGAGGGAGCTCTCCTGGCCGGTCGCTACGAGGTCGGCGAGCTGCTCGGCCGTGGCGGCATGGCGGAGGTCCGCAAGGGCACCGACCACCGGCTCGGCCGCGTGGTCGCGATCAAGCGGCTGCGGGTCGATCTCGCCAGCGATGCGACCTTCCAGGCCCGTTTTCGGCGCGAGGCGCAGTCCTCGGCCAAGCTCAACCATCCCTCGATCGTGTCGGTCTACGACACCGGCGAGGAGAAGTCCGACGACGGCGTCGCCCAGCCCTACATCGTGATGGAGTACGTCGCCGGCCGCACGCTGCGCGACGTACTCCGTGAGGGTCGCAAGATCCTGCCCGAGCGGGCGCTGGAGATCAGCTCCGACGTACTCAACGCTCTCGACTACAGCCACCGCAACGGGATCATCCACCGCGACATCAAGCCGGGCAACGTCATGCTGACGCCGGCCGGTGACGTGAAGGTGATGGACTTCGGCATCGCCCGGGCTCTCAACGACGCCCAGTCGACGATGACCCAGACCGCGGCCGTGGTCGGCACCGCGCAGTACCTGAGCCCCGAGCAGGCCCGTGGCGAGCAGGTCGACGCCCGTTCCGACGTCTACTCGGCCGGCTGCCTCCTCTACGAGCTGCTCACCGGTCGTCCGCCGTTCGTCGGCGACTCGCCGGTGTCGGTGGCCTACCAGCACGTACGCGAGCAGGCTCAGCCTCCCTCGGCCCACGACCCGACACTGACCCGTGAGCTCGACGCGATCGTGATGAAGTCGCTGGCGAAGCGGGTCGAGGACCGCTACCAGTCCGCGCAGGCGATGCGCACCGACATCGAGCGCTACCTCGCCGGGCGTCCGGTCCAGGCGACCGTGCCGCCGAGCATGGACCAGACGCAGGTCGCCCAGAACCGCGCTGTCGGCGCCTACGGTGGCGACCCCACCAACGGTGGCTACTACCCGCCCCAGGACGACCGCCCCGAAGGCCCTCGCCCGTGGGTGCTCATCCTGCTCGGTCTGGTCATCGTCGGCCTCATCGGGTTGGGTGCCTACTTCCTGCCTGCGGCCCTCGGCCCGCAGACCACCCCTGCGCCCGACGTGACCGGTCTGACCCAGGAGAAGGCGATGGCCGAGCTGAGCACGGCCAAGCTGAAGGGCGCGATCAAGCAGGAGTCGAGCGACACCGTCGCCGTGGGCGTCGTGATCTCCCAGGACCCGTCCGCCGGCGAGGACGTCGAAGAGGGCAGCACCGTCACCCTGACTGTCTCCACCGGGCCACCCAACCGGGAGATGCCCAACGTGATCGGATCTCCGCAGAAGACGGCCAAGGAGCTGCTCGAGGGTGATCCCTACAACTTCACGGTGAAGATCGAGACGGAAGAGTCCGACAAGCCCAAGGGCACGGTGATCGAGTCCGACCCGGTCGACGGCGAGAGCGTCACCACCGGCAAGTCGACCGTGGTCACCCTCACCGTCTCCAAGGGCCCGAACAAGGTCCCGAACGTGGTCGGGAAGACGGCCGAGCAGGCCGAGGAGATCCTCCGCAACGCCGGGTTCACGCCCGTACGCAAGGACGAGCCCAACGCCGACAAGCCCAAGGGCACCGTCGTCGAGCAGACACCGGCCAAGGGCACGCCGCTCGCGCAGGACGGCGAGGTGATCATCTTCGTCTCGACGAAGGAGGAGGCCCTGCCGAGCTGTCAGACGCTGGTGCCCGGCACGGACCCGGCCAACCCGTCGGCCTCGGCCACGCAGACCGCCGACCCGGGTGACCCGCCGACGTGCGACCCGGCGCTCCCGCCGAGCACCCCGGCGGCGCCGTAGCCCCGGACGCCGAGGCTCAGCCGAAGCCCCTGTCTCACTTCTCCTGAGGCAGGGGCTTTGCGTACTTCACGTCGAGCAGGCCGTCGTAGGCCGGCGCGGTGAGGTAGGTCAGGGGCTTGAGGAACCAGCCGATCTGGACGTTGGGGTCACGGGCGTCGGCCCGGTAGTTCTGCACGTGGTTGTCACGGTCGATCGCGGCCTGCAGCCGGTCGGGGTCGCCGACCGCCTCGATGACGTACGGCTGGGGGTAGGGGACGCCGTCGAGCTGCACGGTGCTGCCGGAGCACTTGATGCCGGTGGTGGTGATGATCCGCTTGCCGGCGATGGTGATCGCCTCGGCGCCGCCGGCCCAGAGCGCGTTGACGACGGCCTGGATGTCCTGCTGGTGCACCACGAGCGAGTTGGGGTCGTCACCGGTGTAGCTCTCCTGGACCTCCGAGGGCGCGTCGCCGAGGACGATCTGCATGCCGGCGCCGCTGTGGTCGGAGGTGCCGGCCGGGTCGGCCAGCCGCGCGGACTGGTGCTGGAGCTTCTTGACGTCCTTGTCGGTGACGCCGCTGGTGAGCTGGTCCACCTCGCTCTGCAGGTCGGTCAGCTGGGCCTCGAGGCGGTTGTAGCGGATCCGCTCCCCGTCGACGAGCGTCGCCAGGTCCTCGTAGCGGCCCGGACGCAGGTCGGTGCCGTCGGCGTTCACGAAACTCACCGCGAGCAGGCCGCCACAGAGCAGCACCACGACGGGCGTACCAAGCCTCCAAGAGGTCACGCGGGACCAGCGCTTTGGTTTAGGTGTGGGGTTCGCCTGGGTTCCGGAGCTCACGACCATTAGGGTATGCGCAGCAATCACATTTGTCTGAGGAGCATCACCCGTGGCCAAGCTCAAGCTCTCGAAGAAGAGTGATCTCGACCTTCCCAAGGAGCCGATCTTCACTCCGCGCTTCGGGGTCGCCCTGCTGCTGATCGCCCTCGGCATCGGCTGGATCGCCTACTACTACGTCGGGGTCCGCCCCAATGAGGTCGGTGGCGACTTCACCGGGCCGAAACCGGTGCAGAAGCTCGAGGGGTGGAACTACCTGATCGGCTTCATCCTGCTCTTCCTGGGCCTGGCCGTCGCCGCCCACCCGAAGACGCCGTTGGGCCGCGGCCGCGGCGTCGTGGTCGGCATGCTCGGCTGCTTCGTCATCGGCCTGATCTGGATCTGCGTCTTCTACGTCTTCGCCAACGACCACCTGGACAAGATCTGGGTCTTCAACGACCTGGGCCAGAAGAACCTCCTGGTCGGCATCGGCTTCATGGCGGTGGGCTTCACCTTCGCCACGAAGTGGGAGTGACCCTCTCGTTAGACAGCGAAAGCGGCGCAAACCTTTGGTTTGCGCCGCTTTGCGTTACACGGATGTAGTTCTCCACAGGGCCATCCACACCTGTGGATTTGTCCACGCGGTGAAAACGCCCCGAAAACACCTGCCTCGAAGGCGTCAGAACAGCATGATCCGTACGCCGATCAGGGCAAGCAAGCCCAACGTGAAGGCACCCAGGGCAGCCCACTGCAACGGTGCCTTCCGATCGGCCCGGAGCGAGGTGAAGATGCCCGCGACGACGAGCCCGCCGATGAAGCCACCGACGTGCCCCTGCCAGGAGATGCCGTTGCCGAAGAAGGTGATGCCCGCGTTGATCAGGAGCACAGGCAGCAGCGGGGAGAGCGACTGCCCGGCCCTGACGAAGAGCACCACCAGGACACCCAGCAGGCCGAAGATGGCACCGGAGGCGCCCACTGTCGACCCGGCCGGTGCCGACGCCCAGACCACCAGGGCGGAGCCTGCCAGGCCGGAGATCAGGTAGAAGACCAGGAGCCGCAGCCTGCCCACGATCGGCTCGAGGAACGAGCCGAGCATGTAGAGCGACAGCATGTTCACGGCCAGGTGGATGATCGAGACATGGGTGAACGTCGAGGTCAGCAGCTGCCAGAACGCTCCGTCGTCAACCCCTGGCATCCAGGTGTAGCCGCTCGCCCGGCAGACGTCGTTCGGCACCGCGAACCCGCCGTCAGGCGTCAGGCAGTAGCCCTGTAGCCGGATCGCGAGGAAGTCGGCGATCCTCGACCCGGATCCACCGGTCAGGACGATGCTCAGCCAGACCAGGACGTTGACGCCGATCAGCGAGAAGGTCACCGGGAGCGCCCGGAAGCTCACGCGCGCGCCGGTGAAGCGCTTGGGCTGGCGTACGGACTTGTGGCCCTCACGCACGCACTCGGGGCACTGGAAGCCGACCGAGGCGGGCGTCATGCAGTCAGGGCAGATAGGCCGGCTGCATCGCTGACAGCGAATATGCGTCTCACGGTCGGGGTGGCGGTAGCAGACCGGCACCCCGACCGGGGTCGAGTCGGACAACTAGACGATCTCGACCTTCTCGATGACGACCGGCTCGACCGGGCGGTCCATCGCACCCGTCTTGGTGCCGGAGATCGAGTCGACGGCCTTCTTCGACTCCTCGTCGGCGACCTCACCGAAGATGGTGTGCTTGAAGTTCAGCCACGGCGCCTGGCCGGTGGTGATGAAGAACTGCGAGCCGTTGGTGCCGGGACCGGCGTTGGCCATCGCGAGCAGGTAGGGCTTGTCGAAGGTGAGCTCGGGGTGCGGCTCGTCCTTGAAGGTGTAGCCCGGGCCGCCCGTACCGGTGCCCAGGGGGCAACCGCCCTGGATCATGAACCCTGCGATGACACGGTGGAAGCCGAGACCGTCGTAGTAGGGAACACCGGAGCGGCCGGCGTCGTCCGTGTACTCCTTGGTCCCCGTGGCGAGGCCGACGAAGTTGGCGACCGTCTCCGGAGCATGGTTGGGGAACAAGGTGATCGTGATGTCACCGTGATTGGTGTGGAGGATGGCCTTCTGGTCAGCCATGACCTGCCCTTCCGACATTGGGATTGGTACGGGATGTAACTCCTCGATCCTCCCACAGTGTCGGTCGCGGACCTGAGGTCAGGAGGCCGCGTCAGCGAGCTTGGGAGCGATCCGGTCGGCGACGCGGCGCTCGACCCAGAAGATCAGACCGGGGATCAGGCCGGCGATCATCATCAGCAGGAACTCGGGGATCGTCCAGCGGGCCTTCTGCGTCAACAGGAAGGCGACGATCACGTAGATGATGAAGATCCAGCCGTGCGCGACCCACAGTGGCGTCATCGCCTCGCCGAAGGACTGCAGGGCGGTGCCCTCGGGCAGCAGATACTTGAACAGCGAGGAGATCGTGCCGACGAGCAGCAGCACACCCACGACGTACGCAAGCACCTTGTAGGTGCCGAACAGCTTGTTCACGCGTCCGAGGGTACGCGCTCATCCTGAGTGATTTTCTCAGGGTCTTCTTCGTCCTCGCCGTCATCACGGGGACGCAGAGTGTCGCGCACGTAGCGCCACCACACGTAGATCCCGAAGATGCCGAACAGCCACCACTCGATCGCGTAGAGGAGGTTGCGGAGCCCGGTCGTGGCCTCCGGCTCGGGCAGCTGCGGGGCGGGCACGTCGGCGACGTCCGTGGCCCCGTCGTTGACCGGCATCGAGCTGGCCGGCCAGTTGTCCTCGACCGGCGCGCGCACCAGGTAGGCGCTGTAGAGGTCGTAGCTGGTGCGCGAGATCAGGTCGGAGACGTCCAGCTGCGGGAAGACGTTGTCGGACTTGCGGTCGTCGGCGACGTCGGTCCAGTCGCTGGGCTGCAGCCAACCGGTGACGGTGACGTGGCCGCGCGGCGCGGGCGGTGCGCTGCCGACCTCAGGGGTCCAGCCGCGCACGACGTAGACGGCCGATTCGGTGTCCTCGACGAGCACCGGTGTGACGGCCCAGAAGCCGACCTGAGAGCCTCGCTCCATCCCGTCGATGAAGATGGTCTCCTCGGGCATCCAGATCCCGGAGACGGTCACGGGACGGCCGATCTGCTCCCACGGGAAGGCGTCGTTGGGTCCGATCAGGTCGGTGAACGCCTTCGGCTTCGCGTGCACCAGCTCCGCGACCTGGTCCTGCTTGTCCTGCTGGCTCGACTGGTACTGCCAGACCCCGAGCAGCACCGCGCCGGTCACGAAGATCACCACCAGCGCGTGCGCACCCCACAACCTGGGGGAGAGGATGCTTCGCGGGGGACTGGTCTGGGCGGCCATAGCCCTTCCAGAGTACGGCCCCTCAGTCACAGACCGCGAACGGGACGGGTTCCGTGGTGACCAGGGTGGCCGCGGTCACCGGGTTCGTCACCCGGAACCCGATCCGCCCCGTGGACGGATCGGCGACACCGTTGGTGAAGACCTTCTCGTACGCCGCGACCTGATCGCCCAGCTTCAGCCGATAGAACAGGTCGTCACGGTCCTCGCCGAGACGCAGGGTGGCCAGCCCGCCGCCGAACTCGACCGAGTAGGCCTCGACCGGTGCCAGCCGGGTCTTCTCCTTCGGCCCACCCTCGGCGCAGCCCTTGACGACGTACGTCGAGGTCGCAGGGCCTCCGGCGATGGCGACCATCACCTCCTGCGCCGCCCAGTTCTCCGCGTCCGGGCGTGCGGTGTTCTTGGTGATCAGGTGGGTCTCCGGGTCGAACGTCGCGCCCTTCAGCGGGCCGACGCCCGCCTTGATCGCCGGTCCGGGCTTGACCCGGTCGGCGACCTTGATGACGTACCCGTCCTTGCCGCCGCCGGTGAACCTGGCCTCCCAGACGACATCGGCCGCGCCCCACTGGTACGTGTCGCGCAGACGCTGGTCGACACCTCGCAGCAGACCACCGCTGACCTGGGCGGCCTCCTTGTCGGCCCGGTTCCACAGGTCACTCTGGTCCGCGGGGCTCGACCGGCCGGTGATGTCGTCGAGCCCGAAGAGCGACTTCACCTCGTCGTAGTCGGTCACCGCCAGCGTCTTCGCGCTCTCCGGCACGAACGTCATGGCCGCCTCGACGGGGCCCATGGTCGCGGCGTACACGGGGTAGGTGTCCTCCGACGGCGCCGCTTCCGGCTTCTTCGGCTCGCTGTCGTCCCCACAGCCGACCAGCGCAAGGGCCAGCCCAACGGCCAGCACGCACATGCCCCATCGCCTCACGTTCACCCCAACGAGTATTCCGGATCCCTGTCACGGTCGGCGGCACGAAATAGATGGAGGCCGCAGGCGGAACGCGCCTGCGGCCTCCTGATCCCGAGCGTCAGCGACCAGCGCCTGTGAGCTCAAGGGATGCGGGAAGAGGCTCGAGCACCGGGTCGATGATCCGCGAGGAGGCCTCGGACCGAGCGACCCGACTGCGGCGCAGGTCCTTGACGGTCGTGAGGCGGCGGAGCCAACGGTCGGTGCCGTCGTAGCGAGCCGTGAAAGGCTTACGGCCGTGCAGAGCACGGTGGTTGTCGACGATGAGGATCTCGCCGGGGGCCAGCGCGACGTCCTCGACGTTCGCGGAGAGCTCCATGATGAGCAGCTGGAGCGCCCGGTCGGCCTCGACGTCACCCGGCAGAGCCGCCATGTAGGGCGGGTCGAGCCGGACATCGGGAGCCTGGGGCGAGCCGGAGAGAACGGCGGTCGGCGCGGCGAGCAGCTCGCCCTCGTTGACGCCGGCCTCGCGAAGGTTGCGCAGGTGCTCGTCGTCGGGGTGGATGACGTAGCGCGGCTCGAACAGCGGAGCGTACTCAGGGCCGGTCACGTCGATCGAGCTGATGCCGACCGCGGTGGTCGGGATCATGTCCTCGTTGCGCAGCGAGATCAGCCCGAGGTGGTCGCAGCGAAGGTTGCTGAACGCGTCCTCGATGTGCAGGTCGAGCACGACGTCGCTGCTGTGCCCGGTCTGCAGGCTCTCCTGCTTCTGGATCGGCAGGATGTTGTTGACCAGCTGGCCACCCTGCAGCGAGGACCAGGAGACGGCGTCGCCGAGCTGGGCCATGATCAGGGCGAGCCAGAAGTCGGCCATGTGCGGCGCCTGAGCGTCGGGGTGGTTCCAGTGCGGCGGAGTCGGGCCGGCGGTCACCGGGAGTCCGCTGATCACCAGGGCGTCGGTCGCATCGCCGTAGCGGAAGGCGCGGATCGCCTTGGCGACGCTGTCGGGAAGCTCGCCGCCGAGGAAGGGCGCGGTCTCGAGGAACTCCGAGGAGACCGGGCTCTCGAACCGGGCGAGCAAGGACTCCGACAGTTCGGCTGCGGCCTGGGACTCTGCTGGGGTCATCTCGACCCGGGTGACTACGGACTCTGCGCCCACGACATTGACCTCTCGGACTTTGCGGTGGAAGGGTTCGTCAGAAGCGTTTTCTGGCGCCCGCACCAAAGGGTTTCCTAAGTTCGAGACCACTTTGTTCCGCCGTACGGAATTCAAACGAGTGATAGGTCCAAATATCGAGACGATAGGTATTAGGCCCCTTGCGTAATCGCCGCGAACCTGTTTAGGGAATGTATCCCCCCTGCGGTTTACCAGTTACCGACGAATTGCCCGTCTAGCCCGGGTTCTGAGGGCCGTACGCGGCCCGTCGAGGCCGCTACCTCCTCGGGGCTTCCCACTGGCCGGCCATCGGCCAAGCATCACTGGTAAGGATCGACGAGCTCGCGCAGCGAGGTGAGCGCCTCACGCAGGGCTGAGGCCAGATGGGGGCCGAGGTGGTCGTTCCACTCCTGCTCGACACTCATCACCACCTCGCGAGCGCGGTCGGCGGCATCCTGCCCGGTGGCGGTGAACCTGATCAGGCGCGCCCGGCCGTCGACCGGGTCCGGGACCCGCTCCACGAGCCCCTTGCTCTCCAGTGCCGCGACCAGCACGCTCGCGGTCTGCTTGGTGACCTGGGCCTGCTCGGCCAGATCGACCAGGCGCGAGCCGGTCTCGGCGATCCGCTGTGCCAGCCGGGCCTGCGCGACGGTGATGTCATAGCCCGCGTCCCGCATCGCGGAGATGACCCGTTCGTCCATCGCCCGGTAGGCGATGAGCATGAGCGTTGCGACGTCCATCGAACCCCTTGACACCGTGCGGCGCCCTCGTCAATATAGTCAGTAAGACTGACTATATCGCTTTCCGGTGTCCAGACACAGTCGTCTGTTCACGGGGCTCCGCCGGACGCGTGTTGCATCCACGATCGCCACAGCCTCGCGCGTCGGGGCCCGTCGCAAGCAGGTCCCCATGAACGCAGTCGCTCAGCTCAGTGCCGCCATCGCCGCGCTGATCCTCATCGCCGTCTTCCCCTTCGAGGCCTTCCTCATCCATCGCCCCGAGGTCCAGCGGTTCCTCGGGATCGAACCGAACGGGATCCGCAACGTCCACCTGTGGTCGTTCTGCATCGGCGCCCGCAACGCTCTCGCCGGCGTCGGCACGCTCGTCGGCCTCTGGATGGTGAACTTCGGCGACGAGTCCACCGGTGTCACCGTCGTGGTCGTCACCACCATCTACATGCTGCTCGCCTCGTTGTTCATGGGGATCGCCGACGCCCTCGGATACTGGCTCCCACGCGGCGGCAGCATCAAGGGGACCATCGCCGCGTCCGTGCTCCCCGCCATCGCGCTGATCGCGATCGCGGTCTCATAGCGGGAACGCACCCGGGCCACTACGCTCCTGAGCATGGGTACCGCGATCGTCTCGGGACTCTTCGCTGTAGCGCTCGCCTGCCTCGCCTGGGGCCTGCAGAACGGCAGCCGACAGGCCCGGGTCCTCAGCCGGATCGAGCGCTACACCCAGATCCTCAAGGATCTTCCGTACGGCCATCCGGCGCGTGTCCACCTGGACGCCGCCCTCGCCGCCGAGGCCGAGCACCTGAGCGCCCTGACCGGTGCGACGCCCCTCGCCCCCATGCCAATACCCGACGGCACGCACGTACCCGCCGACAGGGGACCCGCGACCATGGACGACATCTTCGGGACGGACGAGAGGAGCAAGCCGCCGACGCCCGGCACACTGCCCCCGGTTCTCCCGACAGGCCCTACATCGCCCTGGCACGCCCCACGACGTGTTCGTTCGTCGCTACCGCTCCGGGCGTACGCCTCGGTAGGTCTGGGTCTGCTGGCCGGCGGCTTCGCGGTCTTCGCGATCTGGCTCGCCGCCGATCAGCTGCTGAACTGAAAACACATGCCTTGACAGGCATATTCCCATAGAGGCATATTTGTGAAGTGCCCACCCGAGACGTCTTCAGCGTGATCGCCGACCCGACCCGTCGGCAGATCCTCGACCTGCTCTGTCAGCGCGAGATGGGGGTGGGCGAGCTGGTCGAGACCCTCGGGCTCGCTCAGCCGAATGTCTCCAAGCATCTACGGACACTGGGCGAGGCGGACCTGGTTCACGTACGCATCGACGGACCGCGCCGTCACTACCGGCTGCGTCCCGAGCGGCTCCGGGAGCTGGAGGAGTGGCTGGCGCCGTACCGCCGGATGTGGGCCGACCGTCTCGATGCGCTCGAGCGGCACCTGGACCAGCTCGACGACCCCGACCACAAGGAGGACTGAAAGATGACCACGACGACCGGACCCATGGGCGAGGTGCTCATCGACGGCGAGCGGAGGGGTCTTCGCTACGTACGTCTGCTCCGCCACTCACCCGAGAAGGTGTGGCGGGCCCTGACCGAGACGGACGGCCTGCGGCACTGGTTTCCGACCGACATCGTCGGCGAGCGTACGGTCGGGGCGCGGCTGAGCCTCCCCTTCTGGCCCGAGGGCCTGGAGCTGGCGAGCACCACCGAGGCGATCGAGGAGATGGGCGTCGACCCGGGCAACTACGTCTCGGAGGGGGAGCTGCGGGTCTGGGACCCGCCTCGGGCCTTCGAGTTCACCTGGGGGATGGACGGTCGCGAGGACCTGACGGATCTGCTCCGCTTCGACCTCGAGCCCACCGACGACGGCACCCGCCTCACCTTCACGACCTGGCTCGGCAGCCCCACCGGCAACACGGACACCGCCGTCGGCTGGCACGTCTGCCTGGACGAGCTCGCCGACCTCCTCGACAAGGGCCCCTCGCCCATCACCGAGGAGGCCTCAGCCCGCGTCGTCCAGCACGTCAAGGACCGCACCGACGAGCTGCGACCGACGTACACGACCCTGCTCTCATAGCCGGCGCGGGTGACCGGCGTACGAACGAATTTTCGTTCGTACGCCGTCAGGGGATGTCGCCGTCGACGAGGTGGCACAGCACGGCGGTCGCATCGTCGTGCCGCTTGCCCCGGAACTCGGCCGTGGCGGCCTCGTCGGCCTCCCGCGTACGCCGCACCAGCGCCTCCGGACCGAGGTCGAGGACGGCGAAGAGCTCCGCCCACGTCCGGCCATGCCTCTCGACGAGCGTCGCGGCACCGTCGGTCAGCACAGCGACGGAATGGACCGAGCGTGAGCCGAGGTCGACGCTGCCGGTGATCGCCTGCCGCGCGGCCTCCGGCTTGGTGCTGGCGACCCAGAACCCCTCGGCGGTGTTGCGAACCGCGCCGACGCCGGCGACCGAGTAGTCGTCGAGATGGTCGAGTCGGTCGTCCGTGATCGGGAGGATGCTGCCGTCGGTCATCCGGAACACGACCGACGAGTCCGCCAGGACCAGGTAGTCCGCGCGCTCGCCCCGGAGGCGGAGGAGCGCGACCGTCGAGGACGGGCTGTTCGTGTCGTCGAGATCGCACGTGTCGGCATGAGCCTCGCAGACTCGACGGATCGCATCCTCGAGGATGCTCACCAAGCTGGCGTCGCCAGGAGCGATGAAGCCCTCGGCCAGATGGAGGCCGAGATGACGCACCAGCCACGGCACGTCATGGCTGCAGCCGTTCTCGAGCCCGGCGACCGGTGTGGCACCGTCGAGCACGATGACGAAGTCCTGCCCGACGAGCACGAAGTCCTCGTTGACCTGATGAGTCGGTGAGGTCTCGGTGTAGACCTCGCTGCTGAGACGGGTGCTCACGCAGCAACCTCGAATCCTGGTGGAGCGTAGGGGACTCGAACCCCTAACCCCCTGCTTGCAAAGCAGGTGCGCTACCAATTGCGCCAACGCCCCGGACGGGTGTCCGTCGGTCAGTTCACCTTGTCGGTCGCCGCGGCCCAGTGACCCTTCTCGGGGTTGGACTGGTCGAGCTTCTTCTTGGCGAGGACGATGCCAGCCGCGGCCAGCAGTACGAGGACGATCTTCTTCATGTCTTCTCCTGCAGGTCGTGGTGGACATCGCTGCCCGTTAGACCAGGAAAGCGTACCGGCCCGCCATGAAGCGTACGAAATCAACCGGCCTCGGGGTCGGGGGCGAGGCCCAGGGAGGCGATCGGGGTGCAGGTCATGTGGGTGCTCGCCCACATCCGGCCGATCAGGATGCCGAACCCTCGCGCCGAGGGCCGACTGTAGGGGGAGGCGCCGGACTCGTAGGTGGTGATGAGCTCGCCCGAGACCTCGACGATCGCCTCGGCCATGTTGGGGAACCTGAACTTGCGGCGCACCGCACCGACACCGCCGTCGGGCTTCCGCTCGCAGACGAAGATCGTGCTCGGCCGGTGCCGGCCGAACGAGGAGGAGAAGACGTACTCGTCGCGGCGCACGACGACGCCCTGGACCTTGGGCGGGGTGGTGGTCGAGAGGACCGGCTCGGAGAAGTCCCACTCACCGTTCGCGTCCTTCTCGTAGGCGAACATCGTCTGGTTTCCGAAGCCGCCGACATAGAGGCGGTTTCCACGGATCCGGCAGTAGGAGCCGGCCGCGACCTTCGCCGGTGCCTCGATCGGCTCGACCTCGGCGCCCTTCGCCGCATTCCGGATGGCCGAGAGCGAGTAGCGGTAGAGCCGACCCTTGCCGCCGCCGGCGCCCTTGGAGACCCAGACGTCGTCACCGTCGATCGCGACCCCGCCGGCGTGCCCGGGACCGGCCTTGCCGTTGTGACCCACGAGCAGCACCTCGGCGGCGGTCTTCCCGCTCTTCAGGTCGACCAGCACCAGCGCCGACCCCTTGTCGTGGGAGTAGTAGCTCTGGGCCAGCATGTTGGTGTCCGGGCCGTAGCCCAGCCCCTGCGGCGTCCAGTCGTCGGTGCCCCCGGTGGCGAGCGTGTTGGGGATGAGCGGGCCGACCCGACCGCCCATCCGCTTCCCCCACCTCTCGGTGCGCTTCATCCCGCCTCTGACCCACCGGCGAGTACGTCCCGGGATGGAGTCGAGGTCGAAAGGAAGGTCGATCTTCGTCATGATGGTGATATTCGCATGCGGTTCCTACCGCGGTCGGATGGCGTACCGTGCCCTGGTCGCTAGGTTCTTTGTGTGACGAGCGACCCCACTGCTTCCCCTGCCACGCCGACGGCTCGAGAGCTGAGCGGCGCCCTGACCGGATTCGGGCGCGGCATGCTGCGGCCGCGACGCCCGGACGAACGACTTCTCTCCTCGATCACCGACGCCGGCCTGCCCCCGGGCGACCGAACGGTGACGGTCAGCACGATGCCTCAGGTCCCACGCAGCCTGCCCGCCGGCGGCCTCATCGAAGGCGCGGGACTCCGCCGGCGCGTACGCAACGCGATGACCTGCTTCGTGATCACTCATCCCGAGGCGACGTTCGTCGTCGATCCGTCCTACTGCCGCGACGCCCCCGAACGAGCCCTGAGCGAGCTCCCGGGCATGCTGCGACGCCTGGTCACGCCGCCGGCGGACACCATTGCCACCGTCGACTCACTGCAGACGGCGCTGGTCAAGCCGGACTTCGCCCTCCCGACCCACGCACACTGGGACCACGTCTGCGGCCTCCTGGATCTCCCCGGCCTGCCGGTACGCCTGCGGACCATCGAGCGCGACTGGATCCTCGGCCCGGGTCAGCCTCCTGTCGGCGGCGTCCGCCCGGCCCTGACCGATGGCCGCCCCGTGGAGACGTACGACCTCGACGGCCCGCCCGTCGCGACCTTCACCGCCTCCCACGACCTGTTCGGCGACAGCTCCGTCCTGCTCGTCGAGCTCGCCGGCCATACGCCGGGCAGCATCGGCGTCCTCGCCCGAACCCCGTCGGGCTGGGTCCTGATCGCCGGCGACGCCGCCTGGCACTACGACCAGGTCGACCTGATCAGGCAGAAGCCGGCCTTCCCCGGAGACCTCGTCGACGAGGACCGAGACGCCGCCTTCGCCACCCTCCACCGCCTGCACCTGGCTCGCCACCTGATGCGGGTCGTCCCCACCCACGACCACGACGCGTCCAGCAAGCTCTAGGAGCAAGGAACCCCCGCGCCATCGGCCCATCTCCTGGAGCCGGGATCGTCTGGGTATCACGGACTGGACGCCGCCACGTGCATCCAAGGCGCGTGACTGGTTACCGTGTTCAGCGCCAACGGGCCATCTGGGTGACTTCTCCTACGTGGAGTGTGACACCACGAAGTGTTCCGCTGGTGCCGTGGTCTCGGGCACCGACCCGGGACCGCGGTCTAGTTAGCGACCCTCTGGCGGGCGCCTCGGAGGGCTGGAGAGCGCACGTATGGCTACCTGCGTCTCCGGTCGTTCCATACGTTGATGTCGCTCTTCGCGGGCCGCATCTCGTCGACACCCAACCAGTCCCACCGGATCTCGGGCTTGTCGTACGTGGTGTCGACCCAGATCACCCACGCGCGCCACGCCCTTGTGGAGCTCCCACTTGAGTATGAGACCGGGCATCGGCGGCGGATAGTTCCGTCGGCGGCGGTGCACCCAGACGTGCAGCCAGTTCCTGGGAGCAGGCCAGGCGTCGTTCTTAGGAGGGTTGGCCGACACACCTCATCATATCGAACGTGCGTTCGATTCAAGCAGTCGGCCGGTGTAGCCGGCAGCCACGAGCCGTTCGTACGCCGCATACGCGTCGTCGTCGATCTGCTGAGGAGTAGCGAAGCCACGGTCGGCGTAGACCCACAGGCGTTGCGTGTCTCCGACGAGCATGTCGAGGACGCGACGAGTGCTTCCGATGCCGACGATGTAGTCGGACAGCTCCTGCACACGTGCGGAGCAGATCACCTCGAGCTCCGGCCAGACCTTGCGGGCTGTCGCGTACGCCCGTCGCTGCTGGTAGGGCCGGCTGATCAGGGTTGCAGTGCGTGGCGTGATGCCCTCGTCCTCGAGGAGAGCACGTGTGAACGTGATGTTCTCGCCCGTGTTGGTTGCTCGGGGCTCGATCCGCAGCGCGGAGGCGGGAACACCTAGTTCCTCGGCCCGCTCCGCGAACTCGACCGCCTCACCTCGAGGGAAGTCGTTGACGGTCGTCGGGGCGTTCGCACCTGTGAAGACGATCAGCGGGAACCGCCCTTGGCGGTAGAGCTCCGCGGCGTGCTCGGCCACGCCGATGTCGTGACTGCCCAGGCCGATCGCGACGTCGGTCTCACGTGGCTCGTGGTGCATCTGGTGGAACTCCCACAGCGTCCGGGCGTCCTCCATGAGCGCAGGCATGCCTATCAGTCTGGCATGGCGAAGGTGCCGCTCCAGGACAACCTCGAACGATGGCCCTGAAAACGAGGAAGAGGCCCCCGAAGGAGCCTCTGACCTGGTGAAACTGCTGTGCGCTTAGGAGGACTTGAACCTCCGACCCCCACATTATCAGTGTGGTGCTCTAACCGTCTGAGCTATAAGCGCAGGCGCCAACTGGAGGGTGGAAGCCCCTACCAGCGGGCGAGAGGAAACATTACCTGGCAGCCCAGTCGACCACCAAAACGAAGCGAGCCCTGAGACGTAGGAGGGCAAGAGCCTCGGTGAGACTCCTGCCCTCCTACGTTCGATGCGTGTTGCGGCTCAGTTCTCGGTGAGCTCCACCTCGACGCCGCCCAGGAGGGCAGCGGCCATGTTGTAGAGGAACGCGGCGAGGGTGGCGACGGCGGTCATCAGGACGATGTTGACGACCGAGACGACCATGGTGAATCCCATGATGCGGGAGAGACCGAGGTAGTCCTGCACGTTCCAGCCGGCGCTGGAGTCACCGACGACGTCCTGGACCGCCTGGTTGATCGAGTCCCACACACCGGCGGCGCCGAGCACGGACCAGATCACAAAGACGGCGACGATCACCACGACGCTGAGCGCGATCGAGAGCAGGAAGGCCATCTTCATGACCGACCACGGGTCGATGCGGCTCAGGCTCAGGCGGGCCCGGCGAGCCGAGCCGCTGACCGCGTCCCGCTCCGCGCCGGCAGGGCCGGAGGTGCGGGCGGTCGAGGCCACCGCCGAAGTCGTACGCCTGGCCGCGTTGGCGACCGTGTCCGTGATCCGCTGGGTCACCGGCTGTGCGGTCTCATTCCGCTCGGTCATCGCGACTCCCCCGGTCGTGTGCTCTGCGGTGCGGTCCGCCATCAGGATTCATCTTCCGTAGTGGTCTCGGGCGACGTCTCATCCACGCCGTCTCCACCGATTGTTGCATCCTCGACAACCTCTGTCCCAGCGACAGCGTCATCGTCGACCTCGCGGGCCTCGACGGAACGCGCCACGACGGCGACCGAGTCACCCTTCTTGGGTGAGACGAACTTGACGCCCTGGGTGGAGCGACCGGTTGCCCGGAAGTCGGCGTTGATCGGGCTGCGTACGACCTGGCCGGTCGCGGTGATCGAGAGGATCTCGTCGCCGTCGACCACGATGAACGCACCGACCAGACCGCCGCGGTCGGCGTTGGCCAGTGCCATCGTCTTGATGCCCAGACCGCCGCGGGACTGCAGCCGGTACTCGGAGATCTTCGTACGCTTCGCGAAGCCGCCGTCGGTGATGGTGAAGACGAACTGCTCCTTGACCTCGTCGGGCGACTCGGCGCCGGAGACGGGCGCCGCGACGTCCGCGGTGTCCTCGTTGGCCTCGGAGAGCCCGGCCGCGATCTCGGCGGCGACGTGCTCGGCCCGGATGACCGACATCGACAGCAGCGAGTCGCTCTCCCGGAATTTCATGCCGGTGACACCCGAGGTCGCCCGGCCCATCGGCCGCAGCTGGTTGTCGTCGGCGCGGAACCGGATCGCCTGGCCCTTGCGGGAGACGAGCAGGATGTCGTCCTCGGAGTTGACCAGCTCGGCGCCGATCAGCTCGTCGTCGTCCTCGCGGAAGTTGATAGCGATGACGCCGGCCTGGCGAGGTGAGTTGTAGTCACCGAGCCGCGTCTTCTTGATCAGACCGGAGCGGGTGGCCAGCACGAGGTAGGGCGCCTGCTCGTAGTCGCGGATCGCGAGCACCTGCGCGATCGACTCGTCCGGCTGGAACGAGAGCAGCCCGGCCACGTGACCGCCCTTGGCGTCACGCGCCGCCTCGGGCAGGTTGTAGGCCTTGATCCGGTAGACCCGGCCGGCGGTGGTGAAGAAGAGCAGCCAGTGGTGGTTGGTGGTCGAGATGAAGTGCTCGACCACGTCGTCGCCGCGCAGGGTGGCGCCGCGTACGCCCTTTCCACCGCGCTTCTGGGTGCGGTACTCACCGGCGAGGGTGCGCTTGGCGTAGCCGCCGCGGGTGATCGAGACGACCAGCTCCTCATCGGGGATGAGGTCCTCCATGGAGAGGTCGCCGTCGGCCGCGATGATCTGGGTGCGGCGGTCGTCGCCGTACTTCGCGACGATCTCGTCGAGCTCGTCGCCGACGATCTGACGCTGGCGGGCGACGTTGGCGAGGATGTCCTCGAGGTCGGCGATGATGACCTCGAGCTCGGCCAGACGGTCGACGATCTTCTGCCGCTCCAGCGCCGCGAGGCGGCGCAGCTGCATGTCGAGGATCGCGTTGGCCTGGACCTCGTCGATCTCGAGCAGCCGGATCAGGCCTTGGCGGGCGTCGTCGACCTCGGGGGAGGAGCGGATCAGCGCGATCACGGCGTCGAGCTGGTCGAGCGCCTTGACCAGGCCGCGCCAGATGTGGGCGTCCTCCTCGGCCTTGCGCAGCCGGAATGCCGTACGCCTCCGGATGACGTCGATCTGGTGCTCGACCCAGTTGGAGATGAACTGGTCGATCGAGAGCGTGCGCGGCACACCGTCGACCAGCGCCAGCATGTTGGCGGAGAAGTTGGTCTGCAGCTCGGTGTGCTTGAGCAGGTTGTTGAGTACGACGCGGGCGACGGCATCGCGCTTGAGCACGACCACGAGCTGCTGCCCGGTGCGGGAGGAGGTGTTGTCCTTGACGTCCGCGATGCCCTGCACCTTGCCGGTGTCGGCGAGGTCGGCGATCTTCTGGGCGAGGTTGTCCGGGTTCACCATGTAGGGGAGCTCGGTGATCACCAGGTTGGTGCGGCCCTTGGCGTCCTCGTCGACCTCGATCACCGCACGCTGGGTGATCGAGCCGCGGCCGGTGCGGTAGGCCTGCTCGATGCCCTCGCGGCCCACGATCAGCGCGCCGTTGGGGAAGTCGGGGCCCTTGACCCGCTCGAGCAGCGCGTCCTGGAGCTCCTCGCGCGTCGCGTCGGGGTGCTCGAGCGCCCACTTGGCGCCGGAGGCGACCTCACGCAGGTTGTGCGGCGGGATGTTGGTCGCCATGCCGACCGCGATGCCGGCCGAGCCGTTGACCAGCAGGTTGGGGAACCGGGCCGGAAGGATGGCCGGCTCCTGGGAGCGGCCGTCGTAGTTGGGGCCGAAGTCGACGGTGTCCTCGGTGATGTCGCGGACCATCTCGAGCGCCAGCGGCGCCATCCGGCACTCGGTGTAACGCATGGCCGCGGCCGGGTCGTTGCCGGGCGAACCGAAGTTGCCCTGCCCGTGGATCAGCGGGTTGCGCATCACCCACGGCTGCGCCAGCCGGACCAGGGTGTCGTAGATCGCGGTGTCACCGTGGGGGTGGTAGTTACCCATCACCTCACCGACGACACGGGCGCACTTGGAGAACCCGCGGTCGGGACGGTAGCCACCGTCGTACATCGCGTAGAGGACGCGCCTGTGGACGGGCTTGAGCCCGTCACGTACGTCAGGCAGCGCGCGGCCGACGATGACGGCCATCGCGTAGTCGATGTAGCTCGACTGCATCGAGGCCTGCAGCTCGACGGTCTCGATCCGGCCGCCGGCAGCGGTCTGCCCGGAGCCTTCCGGAGGAGTCTCGGTCACGATTTCACTTTCTGCGTGCGTCTATCGGTATCTAGGGGCTCAGCGAGACTCAGATATCGAGGAATCGGACGTCCTTGGCGTTGCGCTGGATGAAGGAGCGTCGCTCGGCGACGTCCTCACCCATGAGGATGGAGAAGATCTCGTCGGCGTGGGCGGCGTCCTCGAGGGTGACCTGCAGCAGCAGCCGCTGCGAGGGGTCCATCGTGGTCTCCCACAGCTCGTCTGCGTTCATCTCGCCCAGACCCTTGTAGCGCTGGACCGGGTTCTCCTTGGGCAGCTTCTTGCCCTGCTCGATGCCGTCGCGCATGAGGGCGTCCCGCTCGGAGTCGGAGTAGACGAACTCGTGCTCGGCCGGCTTGTTCCAGCGCAGGCGGTAGAGCGGCGGCTGGGCCAGGTAGACGTAGCCCTGCTCGATCAGCGGCTTCATGAACCGGAACAGCAGCGTCAGCAGCAGCGTGTTGATGTGGTGGCCGTCGACGTCGGCGTCGGCCATCATCACGATCTTGTGGTAGCGCAGCCGGTTGATGTCGAAGTCGTCGTGCACGCCGGTGCCCAGCGCGGAGATGATCGACTGGACCTCCTGGTTGGCCAGCACCTTGTCGATCCGGGCCTTCTCGACGTTGAGGATCTTGCCTCGGATCGGGAGGATCGCCTGGATGCGCGGGTCGCGGCCCGACTTGGCCGAGCCACCCGCGGAGTCACCCTCGACGATGAAGATCTCGCACTCTTCGGGGTTGGTCGACTGGCAGTCGGCGAGCTTGCCCGGCAGGCCGCCACCGCCGCCGATGCCCTTGCGGTTGCGGGCCAGGTCGCGGGCCTTGCGGGCGGCGATCCGGGCCGAGGCCGCGGCCATCGACTTGCGGATGACCTCCTTGCCCTCGGCCGGGTTCTGCTCCAGCCAGGCGCCGAGCTGGTCGTTGACGGCGCCCTGCACGAAGCCCTTGACCTCGGTGTTGCCGAGCTTGTCCTTGGTCTGACCCTCGAACTGCGGCTCGCTGATCTTCACCGAGATGATCGCGGTGAGACCCTCACGGATGTCGTCACCGGTGAGCCGGTCCTCCTTCTTCTTGATCAGACCCCACTCCTCGCCCCATCGGTTGATCAGGGTGGTGAGCGCGGCGCGGAAGCCCTCCTCGTGGGTGCCGCCGCCGGGGGTGTTGACCGTGTTGGCGAAGGTGTGGACCGACTCGTTGTACGAGGACGCCTGCCACTGCATGGCGATCTCGACGCTCATCGGGTTGGGCGCCTTGTCGTCGGTCTCGGTCTCGAACGCGATGATGCTGGAGACCGGGGTCTTGCGCTTGTTGAGGTGGTCGACGTAGTCGGCCAGACCGCGCTCGTAGTAGAAGGACTGCTCCAGCACCCGCTCACCGTTGCCGGAGCTGTGCAGCTCGTCGGCGCTGTCGGTGTCGGACTCGATCGTGCCGTCCTCGACGGCCTCGGCGAGGGCGGAGGCCTCCGGGCGCTCGTCGCGCAGCTCGATCCGCAGACCCTTGTTGAGGAACGCGGTCTCACGGAAGTGGCTCGAGATGGTCTCGAGGTTGTAGTCGGTCGACTCGAAGATGTCGCTCGAGGCGTTCCAGGAGATCGTGGTGCCGGTGCGCTCGCCCTCCTCGAGCTCGCGCACCTCGCGCAGGTCGTAGTCGGGTACGCCGCGGGTGAACTCCTGCTCCCACAGGCGGCCCCGGTTCTTGATCTCCATGTGGAGGTTGGTCGAGAGCGCGTTCACCACGGACGAGCCGACGCCGTGCAGACCACCGGAGACCTTGTAGCCGCCACCGCCGAACTTGCCGCCGGCGTGCAGCACGGTCAGCGCCAGCGTCGCCGCGGGGATCTCCTGGCCGGCCGCGGTGTCGGTCGGGATGCCTCGGCCGTTGTCGGAGACGCTCACCCAGCCGTCCTCACGCAGCGTCACCTTGATGGTGTCGCAGTAGCCGGCGAGAGCCTCGTCGACCGCGTTGTCCACGATCTCCCAGATCAGGTGGTGCAGGCCGCGGGCTCCGGTCGAGCCGATGTACATACCCGGTCGTTTGCGGACCGCTTCGAGCCCTTCGAGGACCTGGATGGCAGACGCGTCGTATTCGACTCCGTCTGTGGTCTTGTCGTCCGGCATAGGAGTCGTCTGGTCGGCAGCGGTCACCGGTGCGATCCACCTGTCATTTCGGTCCGGAATCGGACATGGTGTCGGTCGGGCATGCAACGGGCCGACCAGCGCCGGGGAAGTAAAACCTAGGACGATCGACCCAACCCCCATCTTACCCCGTGGAAGCCCGGATTCCACGCACGCCGCCGTTCCTGAGGGGGAACTGTGATCGAAATGAGCGTCTGTACGTCTCCTGACGGTGTCTCTGCGCCCTCAGCAGGGGGCTCGGTGAGTCCCTATACGTCCTCGGGGCGCCTAGAGCGGCAGATCGCGGCTCACGCGCCGGGCCTCGAACACATGTTCATGCCCTGCTCTCGGCCTGGGTCTCAGCCGTAGGTGTCGCGCGGTCCGCGACCGTCGCGTACGCCTCGTGGACCCTTCTTCCACGAGGGCAGATGCGGGCCGAGCACCTCGATGACGAGGACGGTTCCATGGCCGAGCTCCTCGTTGAGACGCTTCACCAGGGTGGGCGCCAGCAGCTTGAGCTGGGTGGCCCAGGCGGTGGAGTCGGTGCGTACGGAGAGCTTGCCGTCGGCGTACGACTCCGGGGTGGTGTGGTCGGCGATCTCCTCGCCGACGATGTCGGGCCAGCGGGCCATCACGCCGTGGACGCGCAGCGAGGTGTCCCAGCCGTGGTCGTTGACCATCCGGCTGACCACCGAGTCGATGAGCTGGGGGTCGCGATCATCGGGCCGGGCGCCGGAGACCGTGCCGCGCCGGGTGGCGTTGTCGGGCGTACGCCTCTTCTTGCGCATCCCCGCCTTGGGCGCGGGCATCTTGGCGGTGGCTCGGGTCAGGGAGCGGGCGAGGTCTAGGCCGTCGGGGCGCTTTTCTGGTTCTTCCTCTTCCGGGGTGGTCTCGACAGGCTCGACCACCGGCGGATCCTCGTCACTCATCGCGGGTCACCTCGCCTGCCTTGACGTGGTAGCGGGCACCGGCGAGAGCGGCAGGTACGTCCTCGGGGACCGCCGCGGTGACCAGGACCTGCTCGGCGTCGGCGACCAGCTCGGCCAGCTGGACCCGGCGCTGGCTGTCGAGCTCGGCGAAGACGTCGTCGAGGATCAGGATCGGGTCGTCGCCGTCCGCTCGGAGCAGGTCGTACGCCGCCAACCGGAGCGCCAGCGCGAAGGACCAGGACTCGCCATGGCTGGCGTAGCCCTTGACCGGGAGGCGCTCAGCGCCGGCACCGTGGCCGAGGAACAGCAGCAGATCGTCACGGTGGGGACCGACCAGGCTGATCCCGCGGTCGAGCTCGTCCTTCTGGCGTCGGGCGAGCTCGGCGAGGATCGCTTGGCGAAGCGACTCCACGCTCGGGGTGGTCTCGACAGGCTCGACCACCGAAGACTTGTAGGTGATCTCAGCGTCGTCGCGGCTCGCGCCGCGGGCGACCGTCTCGTAGGACTTGCCGACGTACGGCCGCAGCGCTTCCACCAGAGCGAGCCGCTGAGCGAGGATCTCGGCGCCGATGGCGGCGAGGTGGTCGTCCCAGACGGCCAAGGTGGCGAGCGCACCCTCGCGGGCGGAGCCGCGCGCGAGGCCGGCGGTCTTCAGCAGCGAGTTGCGCTGCTTGAGGACGCGGTCGTAGTCGCTGCGTACGCCTGCCAGACGGGGTGCGCGCAGGATCATCAGGTCATCGAGGAAGCGCCGCCGGTCGGAGGGATCCCCCTTGACGAGGGTCAGGTCCTCGGGGGAGAAGACGACGGTGCGGACCAGGCCGACCAGGTCGCGGGTGCGGGGGAGCGGGCTCTTGTTGATCCGGGCCTTGTTGGCGCGGCCGGCGTTGATCTCGACCTCGAGCGTGGCGGTGCGACCGTCGCGTACGACGGCGGCGCGCACGACCGCCTGCTCGGCGCCGGCCCGGACCAGCGGCGCATCGGTGGCGACCCGGTGGGACTGCAGGCGGGAGAGGTAGTCGATCGCCTCGACCAGGTTGGTCTTGCCCTGGCCGTTCCTCCCGACGAAGGCGGTCACGCCCGCCTCGAGCGGGACCTCGACGCTCGGATAGGAACGGAAGTCGTGGAGAGAGAGGTGTGAGACGTACATCGAGTTTCCTCTCTCGTTAAGGTGCCTGCATGACCCAGTCTCCCAACCCGTACGGCCCGCCTCCAGGGCAACCCGCCTATAGCGAGCCGGCCGGACCTTTCTATCTGTCGGTCATGGGCCAGGTCCACGGGCCCTACCCGGTCCAGCAGCTCGCCCAGATGGCTGCCGCCGGGCAGATCAAGTCAGACACCCCGGCCAGCCTCGGCACCGACCAGCAGTGGTTTCCCGTGAAACAGATCCCGGGTGTCTTCTCGCGCCGCGAGTGGCTCGTCACCCTGCTGCTCTCGATCTTCCTGGGTTCCTTCGGCGTGGACCGGTTCTACGTCGGACAGATCGGCCTCGGCATCCTCAAGCTGATCACCTGTGGTGGCTTCGGGATCTGGACGATCGTCGACCTCATCCTCGTCATCGTGCGAAAGTTCCCGGATGCCGACGGCAAACCCCTCGCCTGACCTGCATCAGCGCATCGCGGCGGTGAGCTCCACGGAGGTCACCGCCGCCATCGGCGTCGGCGGGATCGTCATCGCGGCACTACTGCCGGCCGGCGGCATCGAGGACGGCCCGGTGCTCTGCCCGTTCCGTGCCCTCACCGGACTGCCCTGCCCCGGCTGCGGACTGACCCGGTCGTGGGTCTATCTGATGCACGGCGACATCGGCTCGTCTCTGGCGAGCAACTGGTTCGGGCCGGTGCTCATCCTGGCGATCCTCGTCCTGGCCGTGGTCTCGGTGCGCGCCCGACTGAACCGGAGACGCCCCGCAGACCTCGACAAGCTGGTGCGAAGCCCGATCATCCTCGGCTTCTTCGCCCTCTTCGTCGCCTACGGCGCCGTACGCCTGATCCTCACCATGACCGGAGCAATCCCCGCCATCTAGGTGGTCGAGCCTGTCGAGACCACCCCCGCGTAAGCGGGGTGCTCAGGCCTCCGACTCCGAGATCACCGCATGCCCGCCGAACCCGTTGCGCATCGCGGCGATCGCCTTCATGGCGTGGTCGTCCTCCTGGCGAGAGACGAACCGCGCGAACAGCGATGCCGAGATCGCCGGCATCGGGACGGCGTTCTCGATCGCTGCCTCGACGGTCCAGCGACCCTCGCCGGAGTCCTCGGCGTAGCCCTTGATCTTGTCGAGGTGCTCGTCGGCGCGCAGCTGGTCGACGAGAAGATCGAGAAGCCAGGAACGTACGACGGTGCCCGTCCGCCACGAGGCGAAGATCTCGGGGACGTTGTCGACGATGTCGACCTTGTCGAGGAGCTCCCAGCCCTCGGCGTAGGCCTGCATCATCGCGTACTCGATGCCGTTGTGGACCATCTTGGAGAAGTGACCTGCGCCGGGAGTCACACCGCAGTGGACCAGGCCGTCCTCGGTGCCGGACGGCTTGAGCGCCTCGAAGGCGGGCATCACCTTGGCGGCGTCCTCGTCGGAGCCGCCGTACATCAGCGCATAGCCGTTCTGCAGGCCCCAGACGCCGCCGGAGACGCCGCAGTCGACGAAGCCGATACCCTTCTCGGCCAGGCTCGCGGCGTTCTTGGCGTCATCGGTGTACTTCGAGTTGCCGCCGTCGACCACCAGGTCGCCCTCGCCGAGGAGCTCCTTGAGCTCGGCGATCGTGGAACGCGTCGGGTCGCCCGCCGGCACCATCACCCAGACCACCTTGGGGCTGGGCAGCGCCTCGACCATCTCCGCCAGGCTCGCCACGTCGGCGAGATCGGGGTTGCGGTCGTAGCCGACGACGGTGTGACCAGCCTCCCGCAGCCGGGTGCGCATGTTGCCACCCATCTTGCCGAGACCCACGAGTCCGATATGCATGCGATTTTTCCAATCCACGGTGGTCGAGCTTGTCGAGACCACCCTACGAGCGACAGATGTCAGGAAAGCAGGCGGCGCGGCATCAACAGGTAGCGGAACCCCGGCTCCTCGCCACCCTCGGCCGGCTTGCCGCTGATCACCACGGGCTTCGGAGCCTGGGTGAAGGCGAGCTCGACGACCTGCTCGTCGATGGCCTGCAGCCCGTCGAGGAGGAACTGCGGGTTGAACCCGGTGGTCAGCCCCTCACCCTCCATGGTCGCCTCGATCGACTCGGACGCCTGGGCCTCGTCGCCGGAGCCGGCGTCGAGCGTGAGCACGCCGTCCTCGAAGACCATCTGGACCGCGGTGTTGCGCTCGGCGACCAGAGCCACGCGCTTGACCGACTCGACCAGGGAGGCCTTGTCGACCAGCGCGGTGGTGAGGTGCTCGGCCGGGAAGAGGCTGCGCACCTTCGGGAACTCGCCGTCGAGCAGGCGCGTCGTGGTGCGTCGTACGCCACCCGCAGCCGCGCCCTCGAAGCCGATGATGCCCTCGCCGGTGCCGGTCGTGGACAGCGCGAGGGTGACCTCGCTGCCGCTGGTCAGCGACTTGGCGGTGTCACCGAGGACCTTCGCCGGCACGAGGGCCGCCAGGCTCTCGTCGGGAGTCGCCGGGTTCCACTCGAGCTCGCGGTGGGAGAGCCGGAAGCGGTCGGTGGCGAGCAGCGAGATCGTGGAGCCCTCGATCTCGAGCCGCACACCGGTCAGCACCGGCAGCATGTCGTCGCGACCGGCGGCGGTCACGGCCTGGGCCACAGCGTGGGCGAACAGCTCCGACTTCACCGTGCCGGCCGCGGTCGGCATCTCCGGCAGCGTCGGGTAGTCCTCGACCGGCATGGTCTGGAGGCTGAACCGCGCGCTCCCGCAGGTGAGCGAGACGCGGGCCCCATCGGTGACCATCTCGACCGGCTTGGCCGGAAGGCTGCGGCAGATGTCGGCGAGCAGCTTGCCTGAGACCAGTGCCTTGCCCTCATCGGCGACCTCGGCCGAGAGCGTCGCCCGCGCGGAGGTCTCGTAGTCGAATGTCGAGAGCACCAGGCCCTCGTGACCCGCCTCGATCAGGAGACCTGAGAGCACCGGGGTGCTGGGGCGGACCGGAAGGCTGCGGGCAGCCCAGGCGACGGCATCCGCGAACACGTCGCGGTCGACGCGGAACTTCACGATGACCTGTCCTTCTTCTAACTCGACATCGGGGCGTTTGAGGGCATGCGGCCCGGGCTGTGCTTGAACCTGGGGGAAGACGCCACCGGTTCCGGAACGCCCCCGCGTTGACATGACCTGGAGTACGCATCCTGCCACGGACCGCCGACAACCGGTAAGCGCTCAGCAGTGTCGGGTCTGCACAGGCGTACCTGTGCACTCAGCTCGTCGAGCGGGTTGTCCCCAGGAAAGGGCGTTCGTGGAATTTCACGGAGGATCCATGGATCTAAATAGTTTCGTACGTCGTAAGAGCATCTGTGGGAAATGTGGATGAGTGGCGTCTTCCCTGGTCACGACCGGAAATGTGATTCCACAGGGGATGTGGACGCCATGCTGAAATGACGCACGTCACTGTGGGCTGTGGAGAGTTGTCGGCCCGTTCCAGTGTTTTGTGCACAGGCCATCCCCTTTTCCATCCCATTTGAACGGCCGGTTCTCCACAGGTTCCACCCAGCCTGTGGGCTGTGGACAACCTGGGAAATCTCGTCCTGTGGGTTTTGGAAATCCCAAAACGCGAAACGGCCGCCGGCCCGGGAGGGGCGGCGGCCGCGTACGACTGCTGGTTCGGTCAGGCCTGGCGTGCCTGCATCTTGACCCGGTTGGTGAGCTCGGAGACCTGGTTGAAGACGGCCCGGCGCTCGGCGAGCAGCTGGTTGATCTTGCGCTCGGCGTACATGACGGTGGTGTGGTCGCGGCCGCCGAAGTGCTTGCCGATCTTGGGCAGGGAGTCCTCGGTGAGCTCACGACACAGATACATGGCGATCTGACGGGCCATCACCAGGTGACGCCCGCGGGAGGGCCCGGTGAGCTCGTCGATCGACAGCCCGAAGTAGGCCGCGGTCTGGGCGATGATCAGGCCGGCGGTGATCTCGGGCTCGCCGCCCTCGGGGATCAGGTCCTTGAGCACGATCTCGGCCAGGGTCAGGTCGACGTCCTGCCGGTTGAGGTTGGCGAACGCCGTCACCCGGATCAGCGCACCCTCGAGCTCACGGATGTTGGTCTGGATCTTGCTCGCGATGAACTCGAGCACGTCCGGCGGCGCGGTGAGCCGCTCCATGGCGGCCTTCTTCCGAAGGATCGCGATCCGGGTCTCGATGTCAGGCGGCTGGACGTCGGTGATCAGGCCCCACTCGAACCGGTTGCGCAGCCGGTCCTCCAGCGCTTCGAGCCGCTTGGGCGGCCGGTCGGAGGTGAGCACGATCTGCTTGTTGGCGTTGTGGAGCGTGTTGAAGGTGTGGAAGAACTCCTCCTGCGTCTGGGTCTTCCCCTCCAAGAACTGGATGTCGTCGATCAGCAGGACGTCGACATCGCGGTAGCGCCGTTTGAACCGGTCCTGCCGGTCGTCGCGGATCGCGTTGATGAACTCGTTGGTGAACTCCTCCGAGCTGACGTAGCGCACCTTCGCCCCGGAGTAGAGGCTCCGCACGTAGTGGCCGATCGCGTGCAGCAGGTGGGTCTTGCCCAGACCCGACTCCCCGTAGACGAGCAGCGGGTTGTAGGCCTTGCCCGGGGCCTCGCTGACCGCGACCGCGGCCGCGTGCGGGAATCGGTTGGAGGACCCGATGACGAACGTCTCGAAGGTGTACTTCGGGTTCAGCCGGGTCTCGAGGACGTTGTGGCTCGGCTCGCTCGGCCGCGTGGGCGGACCCGGGACGAGCGGCCGCGGCGGGACCGGCTCCTCGATGGGAGCCACCGGAGGTGCCGGGGGATTTGTCGACATGTCGCCATATCCAGGACGTACGTCTTCATGCGCGGCGGGCGGAGCCTGCTGCTGCGCGGCAGGCGGAACGACGGGAGCCTGCGGCGCCGAGTACGCGGCGGGCGCGCCCTGCTCGTCGTGCGGCGCGCTCGCCGGCGGGACGCCGGGGATCAGGCCGGGCGAGCTGGGCGGGTAGACCGACTGGTGCGGGAAGGCCGACTGGTGCGGGGCCGCGCTGTTCGAGAACGGCGACTGCTGCTGCAGGGCAGCGGCGGCGGCCGCGTCCGCGGCGGCGATCTCCCGCTCGGAGATCATGATCGCCTGTGTGTCGGGATCCGGCGTGACGTCGAGATCGGGGTTCACGGTGACCGCGATACGGATCTCGCGACGGAAGATCTCGCCCAGGGACCTCTCGAGGGAGCCGCGCAGGCGGCCCTCGATCTGGTTGCGGGTGAAGTCGTTGGGGACCTCGACGATCGCGGTCGACCCGTGCAGAGTGAGAGGCTCACTGTCCCGGAGCCAGGCCCGCTGGTTCGGCGGAAGCTCGGCGACCACCTTCGTCCATGCGGACTGGAGATCTGGCTGTGGTTCTGGCGCGAGGCCGGAGTGCTCCACAGGTTCCTGCCTTCCCTGATGGCTCGGGTGGGTGGTCTTGTATTGATGCAGCCTGGATTCGTGCAGCGGTCCGGTCTACATCCTCCACAGACTTTTCCACAAGCTGTGGAGCATCCCCGAATGTAGGCATCGGAGACCAACCGAGACACGTCGCCGTCCTCGAGAATCCGACCGTTTCGGCAGGTCAGGCGGGAAAACTAGTTCCCTGCGTGGCATCCCCCCGAATGCGGCCGACGCTCCTGACGATGTGCAGGGAAACCTCGGTAGAGGACGAAACTACCGGCTGGCGAGGGTCATGGGCAACCCGTCCTCCACAGGTGGAGGCCTAATCACAGGAATGTGATAGGGCGCGAGTTTGACCGTGGTTTCGCCGTCCACGTACCGTTACTAGGTCGCCCGGATCTACGGGTGCCGCATGTCCACGCCTCGGTCGCCGAGGCGCGGACGGGCGGTGCTTGTTGAATCGGCCCGCCTGGAACCACCGAGGGCGACCCCATAGTGCCGGACGAGCGACCGGCCCACACCACACCACTAAGGAAGCACCCGTGAGCAAGCGTACTTACCAGCCGAACAACCGCCGCCGTCACAAGACGCACGGTTTCCGCCTGCGCATGCGCACCCGTGCCGGCCGCGCGATCCTCGCTGCGCGCCGCGGCAAGGGTCGCAAGAGCCTGACCGTCTGAGGCCGCGGCCTCAGCCACCACGCGCGTGTTGCCACGTCGCCACCGACTGGTCGATTCGTCGGGCTTCAAAGAAGCAGTACGACGAGGCAAGCGCGCGGGCTCGAAGAGCCTGGTGGTCCACCTGCTCGTCCCCGGCACCGGCCCAGCTGCCGACCGGGAGAGCGAGCCGCAGGTGGGCTTCGTGGTGAGCAAGGCCGTCGGTCCGGCCGTCGTCCGGAATCGCGTGAAGCGCAGACTGCGTCACCAGGCCCGGGAGTCCCTGAGCGGACTCCCGGGCTCTGCTGTGCTTGTGGTCCGTGCACTTCCTGCTGCCGCCGACGCCGACTACGACGCCCTGGGCGCCGATCTGCGGCGCTGCCTGGAGCGGGTGCTCCGATGAGTACCGCGGCCCGCGTCGTACGTGGTGGTCTGGCCAAGCTCGACCACCTGGTCGCGGCCGTCCTGATCGGGCTGCTTCACGTGTGGCGGACTCTGATCAGTCCGCTCTACGGCGATGTGTGTCGCTACTACCCGTCGTGCTCGGCGTACGGGCTCGAGGCCGTCAAGACGCACGGCCCCTGGCGCGGGAGCTGGCTGACGGCGCGCCGTCTGGCCCGTTGCGTCCCCTGGGCCAAGACCCGGGGCTTCGATCCCGTACCGACCCCGAAGAAGTATCGAAGAGACCCTGAAGACCTGGTCCGTGTAAGTGCGGACTCCCCAAACCGAGGAGCCTGATTCCGTGGGAGCCATAGGCGATCTGTTCGGATGGATCGCAACACCGCTGTATTACGCCATCTCGGGCATCCTGCTCGTCTGGCAGAAGGCGTTCTCGTACGTCATCCCGTCTGAAGGTTGGCAGTGGGCCCTGGCCATCGTCGGCCTGACCGTGACCATCCGCGCGCTGCTGATCCCGCTGTTCGTGAAGCAGATCAACTCCAGCCGCAACATGCAGCTGCTGCAGCCGAAGGTCAAGGAGCTGCAGAAGAAGTACGGTCACGACCGCGAGAAGCTCGCCAACGAGACGATGAAGCTCTACAAGGACTCGGGCACCAACCCGTTCGCGTCCTGCCTGCCGCTGCTGCTGCAGATGCCGATCTTCTTCGTGCTGTTCCGCATGCTCGAGCACGCCTCGGACGGTGTCGGCAAGGGCTTCCTGAGCGACGAGGCCGCGCACGAGTTCGCGACGTCGACCTGGCTGGGCTCGCTGCTCTCGGACCAGTTCACGACGGCCGACCACATGAGCACGTACTTCCTCACCGGCTTCTTGGTCGTCGCCATGATCGCGACCACCTTCCTGACCCAGCGTCAGCTGATGTCGAAGAACATGCCGGCCGACGCCATGACCGGTCAGTACGCCCAGCAGCAGAAGCTGCTCCTCTACGTGCTGCCCGTCGTGTTCGCCGTCGGTGGTATCGCCTTCCCGGTCGGAACGATCCTCTACTGGACCTCCTCCAACCTGTGGACGATGGGCCAGCAGTTCTACGTGATCCGCAACAACCCCGCACCGGGGACGCCGGCGTTCGACGCCAAGCAGGAGCGCGAGCGGGAGAAGCGCCGTAAGAAGGGTCTGCCCGACGCGGAGATCGACATCGCCGAGGCCAACGAGGCCGCGGCCGAGAAGCGTCCCGCGCAGCGCACCCAGCCCAAGAGCCAGACCAGGAGCCAGCGGAAGAAGGCCGGCACGACCGCCGGTCGCTCCACGACCCAGAAGGACGGGGGAACCAAGTGACGACTCAGGATGTGAGCGAGACCGTGACCGAGCCTGTGGAGGAGGTCAGCGACGAGACGCGCCTCAAGCAGCTCGAGCAGGAAGGTGACATCGCGGCGGACTACCTCGAGGAGCTCCTCGACATCGCCGACCTCGATGGCGACCTCGACATGGACGTCGAGGGCGACCGTGCCGCCGTCTCGATCGTCGGTGGCGACCTGCAGCAGCTGGTCGGCCGTCACGGCGAGGTCCTGGACGCGCTCCAGGAGCTGACCCGGCTCGCGGTCTACCGCGAGACCGGCGAGCGGTCCCGCCTGATGCTCGACGTCGGCGGCTACCGTGCCGACCGTCGCTCGACGCTCATGGCGCTCGCCGAGGAGACCGTCGCGAAGGTCAAGGAGTCCGGTGCCCCGGTCTCGCTCAAGCCGATGTCGCCCTTCGAGCGGAAGGTCGTCCACGACGCCGTCGCCGCTGCTGGACTGACCTCCGAGTCCTCCGGTGTGGAGCCGCGACGTTACGTGGTCGTCCTGCCTGAGTGACGCTGACACAAAGAGATCGCCCCTCGTGCCGTGTGCACGAGGGGCGATTCTCATTTCTGGGTGTTTCACGTGGAACGTGCGGTGATCTCGACAGGCTCGATCACCGGTGGGGTTAGGACCAGTAGACGACGACCCGGTCACCGATGCGGATCTGGTCGAAGACCCACGCGATGGACGACTTGTTGCGTACGTTCACGCAGCCGTGGGAGCAGCCGTTGTAACCGCGGGCAGCGAAGTCGGACGAGTAGTGCACCGCCTGGCCGCCGTTGAAGAACATCGCGTACGGCATCGGCGTGTGGTAGATCGAGGAGACGTGGTTGCGGCTCTTCCGGTAGACCTTGAACGCGCCCTCGCGGGTCTTGGTGTCGGCGCAACCGAAGCGGGCGTCCATCGCCCGGACGATCTTGCCGGCGCGTACGTAGCGCATCCGGCGGTCGGTCTTGTCGACGCAGAGCACGCGGCCGGTGAGGCAGCGACGGTCGAGGTTGTAGAGCGCCGCGTCGGTCGGCGTGCTCGTCAGCGAGCGGAGCCGGTCGAGGGTGCGCTGGTTGACCTTGCCGGTGATGGCCAGCCGCTGGTTGCGCTGGAAGACCTTCACGGCGCCGGTCGTCTTCGAGCCGTAGTTGCCGGTGACTCGGCCGCTGTAGATCCTCCGCTCCTTGAGGCGCGCCTGGATCTTGCGCACCCCGAGGCCGGTCGAGCCCTGCTGGTAGAGGACGGTGTACGCCGTGTGCAGTCCGATCTGCCCGACGGAGGCCGACGGTGCAGTGGCCTGGGCGCTGCTCGGCGCCGCGATCGAGCCCAGGGAGAATCCCAAGGCGAGGATGGTGGTGAGGAAGATCGCCACCGGGGTTCTACGGACGTTCACATCAGCTCCGTGGGTCATGGATGGTGGCCCGGTCGCACGGGCCGCTGGAGTCGCACCCCGAGTGCGACGTTCTACGAGAAAGACGTTCGAGCAGCGTGCGCGGTTGCATCAGATTCGCGAGGCTGCTCGCGGACTTTAGCGCACCCGACGCCCCGACGACGCCTTTGGGATCCCGTCTGCCGATTCGTTGGGTAGACGTTCGTCCAGGCGTCTTCGGGGAGTGGGTTTCACGTGAAACGCGGGTGGTCGTCGAGCCGCTGGAATCACCGCGTGTGCGTGCAGGTAGTGGTCTCGACAAGCTCGACCACCGCCCGGTCATCGAGCTTGTCGAGATGACGTCGCGTACGCCCTGTAGGTCATCGAGCTTGTCGATGACGTCACGTACGTCATGCCGTCATCGAGCTTGTCGAGATGACCCCTGCCGTGGAGTGGGCAAGGGGTGCGGGGTCGTCGATGTGTTGGCCAAGCGTGGGAGCTCGCCGAGGTCTCCTCGGATGAGCGCGAGCCGCTTCGCCCGGCCCCAGTTCTGGATCTGCTTCTCCCGTATGAACGCATGCTCGACGTTGTCGTACTGCTCGTACCAGACGAGCTCCACCGGGAGGCGATGTCGGGTGTACTCGGACCCGAGGCCGACTCGGTGCTCGGTCATCCGGCGTTCGAGGTCTGTCGTGCTGCCGACGTAGAGGGTCCGGTCTGCGCAGAGAAGCATGTATGTGTAAGCCATGTCCTCATCATGAGCGGCACCACCGACAGTCTGGAGGTCGAGCTTGTAGAGACCTCTCTGTTCAGTGGGGTGGTGGTCTCGACAGGCTCGACCACCGGGTCATCGAGCTTGTAGAGACCTCTCTGTTCAGTGGGGTGGTGGTCTCGACAGGCTCGACCACCGGGTCATCGAGCTTGTCGAGATGACGTGGATGTGTGTGGGGTGGTCTCGACAGGCTCGACCGCCGCTCGACCGCCGCTCGACCGCCGCTCGACCGCCGCTCGACCATCGGTCATCGAGCTTGTCGAGATGACGCTCGACTCCGGGAGTTCTTGGTTGTGCGTTTCACGTGAAACAGTTTGTGTGTGAGCGAGGAATGTGGGGACTTGGGTGGTCTGGGCGAGGTGGATCCTCGGGCGGAGAAGGTCTTTCCTGCCGATCGACTGGAGCTCGCGGAGAGGTACGCCGCCTGGCTGGCCGACGCGGGGGTGGTGCGCGGTCTGATCGGGCCGCGGGAGGTTCCGCGGCTGTGGGACAGGCACATCCTCAACTGCGCCGTGCTGGGGGAGGTGATCCCTGAGGGAGTCGCGGTGGCGGATATCGGGTCTGGTGCTGGACTCCCCGGCTTGGTCCTCGCGATCGCCCGCCCGGATCTGCACATCACGCTGATCGAGCCGCTGCTGCGGCGTACGACCTTTCTCGAGGAGGTTGCCGAGGATCTCGGCCTCGAGAACGTGACGGTGCTGCGGGGGAGGGCGGATGCCTTCCACGGCGAGCTCGGGTTCGACGTGGTGACCTCGCGAGCCGTGGCCGGCTTGGGCAAGCTGCTCGACTGGTCGATGCCGTTGGTCGTCCCGACGGGCGCGCTGGTCGCGATGAAGGGGTCGAGCATCGAGGCGGAGATCGACGAGGCCGACGCGGTGCTGAAGAAGTGGGGATGCGCGCCCCCGACGACCTCCGAGCTCGGTGTAGGCGTTTTGGAGACGACAACTGTCGCGGTTCGGGTGGTTTGGTCGGATCCCGCACGGGTAGATTGGCCGCCGGTCCCGAAGGGCGGCCAGAAGGGGCCCAAGGGCGGGTCTCGAAAGAAGAAGCGCCGCCGCTGAAGGTGGTCGAGCTTGTCGAGACCACGAGATTTCGGGCGTGAGACGTCATCTCGACAAGCTCGATACACCGCATCTCGACAGGCTCGATGACCGAACGATGAGGATGAGGAACATGCCGTACGACGACGAGAGCGCACAGAACGCCGTTTCACGTGAAACCGACGAACCGGTGTCGATCAGGCTCCGTACGGCCGGGGACATCGCGTCCTTCGAGAACGACTTCGACACGGAGGCGACGCCGCTGGCGGCCGCTGCCGAGCACACGCTTCTGGCGCGTGGTGCTGCGAGTAACCGGCCGCCGCTGCCACGCCCGGCGAGCACGCGCGTGATCGTCTCCGCCAACCAGAAGGGCGGCGTCGGCAAGACCACCTCGACGGTGAACATCGCCGCGGCCCTGGCGCAGCTCGGTCAGAAAGTTCTGGTCATCGACCTCGACCCGCAGGGCAACGCCTGCACCGCGTTCGACGTCGACCACTTCCAGGGCACCCCAGGGACGTACGAGGTCCTCGTCGAGGGAGCCAGCCTCGAGAACGTCGTCGTGCCTGTTCCTAAGCTCGAGGGCCTCGAGCTGGTGCCGGCGACCATCGACTTGGCCGGCGCCGAGGTCGAGCTCGTCGAGGAGGACGGACGCGAGCAGCGCCTGAAGGAGGCGCTGGCCAGGTCTCCCCGTGTGGGCGATGCGGAGGACCGGTGGGACTACGTCCTCATCGACTGCCCGCCGTCGCTAGGCCTGCTCACGGTCAATGCGCTCGTCGCCAGCACCGAGGTGATGATTCCGATCCAGGCGGAGTACTACGCGCTGGAGGGTCTCGGCCAGCTCCTCAAGACCGTCGAGATGGTGCGCGCCGCGCTGAACCCGTCGCTCAGGGTCTCCTCGATGCTGATCACGATGTACGACGCCCGCACCCGCCTCGCGTCTCAGGTCGCCGAGGAGGTGCGCGAGCACTTCGGCGACACGGTCATGCGCACGTTCATCCCCCGCGCCGTGCGCGTGTCCGAGGCGCCGTCGTTCGGGCAGACGGTGATGACGTACGACCCCGGCTCGCCGGGTGCGCTGAGCTATCTCGAGGCCGCCAAGGAGCTCGCCAAACAGAGCGAGCACTGAGGTGATCGTGCTTGTCGAGATCACAGCAGAGCATGACCCGGTGGTCGAGCCTGTCGAGACCACCATCAGTACGGAACTGACATGAAGAATCCCGGTGGTCGAGCTTGTCGAGACGTCAACACGCAAGCACGGAACCGACATGAAGAATCCTGGTGGTCGAGCCTGTCGAGACCACCATCAGCAGCATGGAACTGACATGGGGGACATCCAGATATGAGTAAGCAGCCGCCGAAGCGTGGTCTCGGACGAGGTCTGGGCTCGCTGATCCCGACCGCTCCACCGGCCGGTGGAAATGAGTCGGCGGACAGCGCTGCTGTCCAGCCGGACGTCCGTCATTCGGACCTTTCCGCTGGAGCGACTTCTGGCCCATCCGTGGACCCCAGGTCCGCCGACTCGGCAGAAGGCCGCCAGATCGAGAATTCGGATCTGGCCCCCGTCGACGGCGCATATTTCGCCGAGCTGCCGGTCAAACAGATCCACCCCAACCACGTGCAGCCTCGTCAGGTCTTCGACGAGGAAGCGATGGCCGAACTGGTCCATTCGATCAATGAAATCGGCCTTCTGCAGCCGATCGTCGTCCGGAAAGTGGCGGCAGACTCCTACGAGCTGGTCATGGGTGAGCGCCGGTGGCGCGCGACTCAGCAGGCAGGCCTCGATGTCATCCCGGCGATCGTCCGCGAGACCGACGACACCGACATGCTCCGGGACGCGCTCCTGGAGAACCTCCACCGCTCCCAGCTGAATCCCCTCGAAGAGGCGGCTGCCTACCAGCAGCTGCTCAACGACTTCGAGTGCACACACGACGAGCTCGCTCAGCGGATCGGTCGGTCGCGACCGCAGATCTCCAACACGATCCGGCTCCTGAAGCTGTCCCCGTCGGTCCAGCGGCGTGTCGCCGCCGGCGTGCTCTCGGCCGGTCACGCCCGGGCGCTACTCGCCGTCGACGGCGAGGCGCAGCAGGACAAGCTGGCTCAGAAGGTGGTCGCCGAGGGCATCTCCGTACGTGGCCTCGAGGAGATCGTCGCCCTGGGCGATCCTGACGGCGACGCCTTTGCCACGCCGCGTGTGCGGCGAGCCAAGCCGACTGCTCCTGGGCTCAAGGAGATCTCCGACAAGCTCTCGGACCGCTTCGACACCCGGGTCAAGGTCGATCTGGGCCGCTCCAAGGGAAAGATCACCGTCGAGTTCGCCACGCTGGAAGACCTGCGCCGCATCGTCGAGCTCATGTCACCCGCACCCGACAAAGCCATTTAGACATCAAGCGCTAAAGCGCTTTGTCGACAAATAGATTTCTACCCTGGGCCTCGAGCGTCCCCCGGGCCATCGAGCGCCGCCCGGTCATCGAGCCTGTCGAGATGACCCTTGTGCCGGGATCGGTGGTCTCGACAAGCTCGACCACCGGGGTTGCCGGTCATCGAGCTTGTCGAGATGACGCTTCGCCAGGGCGGTGGTCTCGACAGGCTCGACCACCGGAGGCTGAGCTACTGCGTGTTCGTCGAGGGGTGCTCGGCGCCGCGGATGGGGAGACCCGGGATCGGGCCGGTGGCACCGAACGTCTCCAGGAGCTCCATCTCGGCCTCGATGACGCCGGCCAGGCGACGTACGCCTTCTCGGATCCGCTCCGGGGTGGGATAGCAGTAGGAGATCCGCATCGAGGAGGCGCCGAAGCCGTCGGCGAAGAAGCCGGTGCCGGGGACGAACGCGACTCGCGAGGTGACCGCGCGAGGCAGCATGGCCTTGCTGTCGATGCCGGAGGGGAGAGTCAGCCAGACGAAGAAGCCGCCGTCGGGCTTGGTCCAGGTGCAGGCCGCGGGCATGTAGGCCTCGAGCGCGTCGAGCATCGCGTCGCGGCGCTCGCGGTACATCTCCCGCATCTGCTTGATCTGGCCCTGCCAGTCGTGGTTGGAGAGGTAGGCGGAGACGGCCATCTGGTTGAACGGCGGCGGACAGAGCGTCGCGGACTCCTGCGCGAGGACGAGCTTCTCGCGGATCGCGGAGGGGGCCAGCGCCCAGCCGACCCGCAGGCCGGGGGAGAACGTCTTGGAGAAGGAGCCGAGGTAGATGACGCCCGGGTCCTGGGCGCGCATCGCCGGGCGGGGCTCGTCGTCGAAGCCGAGGAGGCCGTACGGGTTGTCCTCGAGGACGAGGATGTCGTGGCGCCGACAGATCTCGAGGATCTCGGTGCGGCGCTCAGGCGTCATGGTGACGCCGGTCGGGTTCTGGAAGTTCGGGATCGTATAGAGGAACTTCACCTTGCGGCCCGCGGACTTGGTGGAGACGATCGCCTGCTCGAGCGCGCTCGGGATCAGGCCGTCGGCGTCGACCTCGGCGTGCACGATGTCGCACTGGTAGCCCTTGAAGACACCCAGAGCACCGACGTACGAAGGAGCCTCACAGATCACCACGTCGCCGGGGTCGCAGAAGACGCGGGTGACCAGGTCGACGGCCTGCTGGGAGCCGACGGTGACGACGACGTCGTCGGGGTGGGCCTCGATGCCCTCCAGGCGCATGACCTCACAGATCTGCTCGCGCAGGACAGGATCGCCCTGGCCGCCGCCGTACTGCAGGGCGGTCGGCCCCTGGGTCAGGATCAGGTCCTTGATCGAGTCACCGACCACGTCCAGCGGGAGGCTGGAGATGTTGGGCATGCCGCCTGCCAGCGAGACGACCTCCGGGCGCGCAGCGACTGCGAAGAGTGCTCGGACCTCGGAGACCGTCATGCCCGCGGTGCGTGCGGCATAACGGTCGGCGTACGGATCGAGGCGGGATGATGTTGCGCGCTGGGGAAGATCAGTCATGGTGTCACCATCATGAAGGATCGCATACGCTGGTAACAGACCCTTAACCGAGTATCAAGGGTGAGACATGGCACGCCGCATTCTTCCGCTGACGTTGGATCTCTTCGCCGAGGTCCCGGCGCCGTGCCGCGCCTGCCTGTTCTGGGAGCGTGATCCCGTCGGCCATCGCCGCGTCGATTCCGCCGAGACGGTCGGGGTCAAGGAGGCATGGATCTCCGAGGTGCTCCGCGAGTGGGGATCGTGCGGGCGCGTGGCCGTGGTGGACGGTACGCCGGCGGGGTTCGTGCTCTACGCGCCGCCGGTCTTCGTCCCGCGGGTCGCCTCGTTCCCCTCCGGACCGGTCTCCGCCGACGCCGTCCTGATGACCACGGTGTGGATCGACCCGCGCCGAGCCGGCGGCGGGATCGGCCGGATGCTGGTCCAGGGAATGGCCCGTGACCTGGTACAACGCGGCGAGTTCCGGGCGATCGAGGCCTTCGGCGACGTGGGGCCGATGAGCGGCATCCACGGTCGCCGCTGCGCTGCCCCGGCCGACTTCCTCGGCCGGGTCGGGTTCAAGACCCACCGGGACCACCCCACCGTCCCGCGGATGCGGATGGACCTGAAGCAGACGGTCACCTGGATCGACGACTTCGAGTCCGCCTGGGAGCGGCTGCGGGAGGTCGTACGCCCCCGCAGCCACCCGTCGCCTGCCTCCACCGAGCTGCACCGCGACGGCGAGTGAATGTTTCCCGTGAAACGGTGGTCACCCGGTGGTCGAGCCTGTCGAGACCACGACCCGCCCCGGTGGTCGAGCCTGTCGAGACCACGACCCGCCCCGGTGGTCGAGCCTGTCGAGACCAC